>NZ_JBNNUK010000013.1:0-99000 GCF_050279675.1 Viridibacillus sp. NPDC093762
CCTGAGCCAGGATCAAACTCTCCATAAAAGTAGTTTGAAAGCTCATTAGCTTTGCTAGCGTATCATCCGAAGATGATATCTATTTTTGTTTTGATTCACCAACAGAGTTGATGTTCAAAAACATTTATTGATTAACGTCTTGCATGTTCAGTTTTCAAGGTTCATTTCGTTGCCGTTTCATAAGCGACTTCAATATCTTATCATCATCTGTTTTCTTTGTCAAATACTTTTTTGAAAAAGTTTTTTAAGATGTTATATTCATAATTCGTAGCACGTCTTAACGACATTTATTACTATACATCATCTTATTTTAAAAATCAACAGTTTTTTTAAAATAACTTTATAATCTTTTTTCATTAATTTCACATAGCATAATACATGCTGTTACAATCACGTTACCTATTACTTTAGAATGCATTAGTTATTTCATTAATTAGAATGTACTTTATAATTACCGCTCCAATTGTTTCAAATTGGTCCACTATTGAAATCACTTTCATACTCGCCTATTATAAAGATTCATAAAAAAAATTAACAAATTGGGTACTATAACTACTATAGCAAAGTAACACGAATCAATTAAAGATTGTCAACATGGTTCTTCTTATATAAGAAGATAGACGAATAAAGCAATCGCATTAGCCAACTAAATATTCATTGTATATGTAACATTTGGCGAATGCCTTTCACGAATTATAAATACCCAGTTGAAAATATACAAGCCCCCAATGCAAGCAAATTACCAAAAAACCTGAACTACTTACATTTAAATCTTCATTCCCTACTTATTAGTACATAGTCTATCATTACAATACAATCAAATTATTGCGTTTTAGAATAAAATCACATTCCTAAAAAAGCAAAGTTTATTACTGTTGAACTTGCTACATAGGTGTAACTTATTGTTTCAAAGCGTAGAATGGATCGAAACACTCTACATACATCCAATTACTTCTTTTTAATCAGGGTATTTCATGCTTATATTTCATAAATAATGTTGAAGAAATAAACAAACTCTAAAAACCATTCGATAAAAATTATGAAGCTGTAATCTGTACGACCTACAAGCGTAACATAACTAGTAAGGTCAGAATTTAGGAAAACACCGATAAAAATCGGAATATATGAATCGTTATTATTTTTTCTACGATTAACAATTTCTATAAAAGGTAAATTTTCCATATCCATAGTGTACAATACGAATACTAGATGTTTCTATATTTGAATTGAGTAGATATGTTCGAAATAAGGAAAATGAAATAAAGGAGGAATACTAATTTGAATTTCTTACTGGATAACACTTTAACTCATGAAATGTTTATTAAATTGATTGTTGCCGCTACATTGAGTTTAGTCATTGGTATTGAAAGAGAATTGAAAAGAAAGCCTGTTGGATTGAAAACAAGTTTAGTTATTGCTACATTTAGCTGTTTATTAACAATCATTTCTATTGAATCGGTTTATAATGCTAAACCGGTACCAGGTATAAATGTCACTATGGATCCTCTTCGCTTAGCGGCTCAAATAGTAAGTGGCATTGGTTTTTTAGGTGCTGGGGTCATTTTACGCAGAGGTAATGATAATATAAGCGGCTTAACAACTGCAGCTATGATTTGGGGTGCAGCAGGAATTGGCATCGCTGTTGGAGCTGGATTTTATGGGCAAGCTATTATTGCTGTTGTTATTGTTATGATTGGTGTAGAAGTCCTTGCGCCTATTTTTATGAAATTTGGACCAAAACGTCTGCGTATGCGTGAAGTATCTCTGAAAATAGGCGTCAAAGATATACAACATATCAATGATATATTACTATTTTTACAGAAGAATGATATGGATGTAGATAATATGCGTATTAAAGATATTCGTCTAGAGAATAATGAATATAAGCATGAAGTTGATTTACGCTTTTCATCTCTTCCCAAAAAAGATACTATTTCATTGTATAACAGTATCCGTGAACAATCTTATATAGAAGAAATTGAAATTGAAATCCTGTCTTAGAGGAGGCATTTTATGGTTAATGTTTGGAACTTATTAAAAAAAGGAAATAAACCCTCGCTATTAGCGGCTTTAGTCAATTTGTTTTTAGGAGTGTTAAAAGGAGTCGCTTTCTTCTTTACAGGAAACGTTGCAATGTTTGCAGAAATGATGCATTCACTAGGTGATTCTGCCAATCAATTCTTTGTTTTCATAGGCTCTGCTTTATCTAAAAAAGCACCTACTCGACAATTCCCAAAAGGTTTTGGGCGTGTTGTTAACTTAGTATGTTTAGGCGCTGTTCTTATAGTAGGAATATTATCTTACGAAACAATTAAAGAAGGCTGGCATCAAATTACTCACCCTGCTACTTCGAATGGGCTGTGGATCAGTTTAAGCGTTTTAGCAATTGGCATTATATTAGAAGGTCTTGTATTAATGAAAGCTGCGAAAGAAATTATTCATGAGTCAAATGAGTCAGCTACTTTTTTTTCGGCCCTACCGAAAGCCTTTCCCCTTTTAAACCGAGCAAAACCTGCAACAAAACTTGTCTTTATGGAAGATTTAGTAGCAACTTCAGGTGGAATTTTGGCTTTTGTAGCTGTAATAATCGCGCACTTTACTGGATTCTTGCAAGCTGAAGGTATTGCTTCAATTCTAATTGGTCTCATGATGTTCTACGTAGTTGGTGTGATATTTTTAGAAAATGCTCGTGGAGTAATTGGTGAAACGGATGAAGAAATGCTAAACCATATCGCACATTTATTATGGGAAGATAAAAATGTGCGCGATATACAAAAGTTAGAGGTAGTAAAGGAAGGTGAGTTTTTACACGTAGAGGTTCTTGCTGAAATAGACCCTACTCTCACTTTTGCTGAGGTTGATGATATTCGGGACCACTTGATGAAGATTTTATTATCTCAAACTAAAGTTTCAAAAGTGACAATCGCCTTCGACGAAGATGATGGTATTACAAATTGGAATCACATTGACGATCACCCAAATAATATGAAGTAAAAGAAAAAATCGGGACGCATTGTTACCAGCGCTTTAGTAACGTGCGTCCCTTTTATACTTAACCAATTGAAAAGAGTGATGAAAATGCAAAAAACAATACTAATTAGCGATATACATGGTGAATTCGAAAAATTCCAAGATCTTTTAACTCTTGCAAATTATTCTCCAGATGAAGACAGATTAGTTTTACTTGGTGATTATATTGATCGAGGACCTAATTCTGCCGATGTGTTAGATTTAGTCATGAAATTACAGCAAAACGGAGCAATTGTTTTAATTGGTAATCATGAAAATTTAATGGAAAAAGCTTTTATGGAACAAACTGAATACGCTTGGAAACATTGGACTGAACGATGTGGCGGAAAAGAAACCTTACTTAGCTACGGCTTTTCTAAGGAAGAGATTCAAGGAAGTTGGGAAGGTGAGCAGTTCACTGTTCCACAATTACAATCTGCCCAGCTTGATGAGCATTTGGCATTCATAAAAAATCTACATACATATATAGAAGACGAAGATTATATATTCGTGCATGCAGGTATTGATCCTCATATCCCTGTAAGTGAAACCGAAAAAGAAACACTTATTTGGATTCGAGAAGAATTTCATAACGGTTATACAGGCAGTAAAACAGTAGTATTTGGACATACGCCCACTTCCAATTTGCACAAAAGTGAAAATAATCATGATGTTTATTTTGGACAAAATAATATTATCGGTATTGATGGTGGCGCCGTTTTTGGCGGTCAATTGAATTGTTTAGAGCTACCTAGTAAGAGCATTTACTTTATTAAATAAAAACTCGTATGATTTCTGACTTCACAACACACTCTAGCTATTAGAGGAGGTGTTATGATGAGCGTTTTACAAAGAACGGCCTTATTTTTCACTATTATCGGTGCTTTAAATTGGGGTGTTATTGGCTTATTTCAATTTGATGTTGTCGCAAGTCTTTTTGGTGGACAAGCTAGTGTGGTATCGCGAATCGTCTATACTATTTTAGGAATTGCTGGTCTAGTGAATTTGTGGATACTCTTTAGACCATCAGAAGAAATAGAGCGTTCAGAACCTCAAGTTGCTCGTACAATGTAATTATCAATATGCACAAAAAACCCCAAGAACATTAACATGCCCTTGGGGTTTACTTTTCAAGTTAGCTATTATACCCAACCTCTGAAGCGTGAAGCCTCCGCAGTTTTGCGTACACCTACCATATAGGCTGCTAAACGCATGTCAATACCACGCGTTGTTGCAACTGTATAAACATTATCAAATGCATCAACCATTTTCTTAAGAAGTTTTTCATTTACTTCCTCTTCTGACCAGTAATAGCCTTGGTTGTTTTGAACCCATTCAAAGTATGAAACTGTAACGCCCCCAGCACTTGCTAGTACGTCTGGTACTAGTAGAATGCCACGGTCATTTAAAATTTTAGTCGCTTCTGAAGTTGTAGGGCCATTTGCTGCTTCTACTACAATACTTGCACATATATTATGCGCATTGTCCGCAGTAATTTGGTTTTCAATCGCAGCAGGAACTAAAATATCGCAATCTAGTTCAAGTAGTTCTTTATTAGAGATTGTATTTTCAAAAAGAGTTGTAACAGTACCAAAACTGTCACGACGATCTAGTAAATAATCAATGTCCAGACCTTCTGGATCATGCAAAGCTCCGTGAGCATCAGAGATACCAATAACTTTAGCACCTAAATCACTCATGAATTTAGCTAGGAAACTACCTGCGTTACCAAATCCTTGGATAACAACACGTGCACCTTTAATGTCAATATTACGACGTTTAGCTGCTTCTTCAATCACAATTGTAACACCTTGTGCAGTTGCGCGGTCACGACCTTGTGAACCACCTAATACAATAGGTTTACCTGTGATGAAACCTGGAGAGTTGAATTCATCAATACGACTATATTCATCCATCATCCATGCCATGATTTGTGAGTTCGTGAAAACGTCTGGAGCAGGAATATCTTTTGTTGGTCCAACGAATTGGCTAATAGCACGAACGTAGCCACGACTTAGTCTTTCAATTTCTCCCATAGACATTTGACGTGGATCACATATGATACCACCTTTACCACCACCATAAGGTAAATCAACAATACCTGCTTTTAAAGTCATCCACATTGAAAGCGCTTTAACTTCATCTTCAGAAACTTGAGGATGGAAGCGCACGCCACCTTTTGTAGGGCCTACTGCATCATTATGTTGTGCACGGTAGCCTGTGAAGACTTTCACTTTGCCATCATCCATTTTAATTGGTATACGTACTTCTAGCATGCGTAGTGGCTCTTTTAAAAGTTCATACATTCCCTCATCGTAGCCTAGCTTGTGAAGAGCTTCGTGAATAACCGCCTGTGTTGATGTAAACAGGTTAAGATTTTCTGCCATTGATTTTCTCGCCTCTTTATTCATAATGTTTTTTTATACTGTATATCGCAAACATTGTAACATAGTTCCAGTGATTATGGGATATATTTCAGCTTATTTTGTAAAGACTTTTTTGATTTTTTCAATTGCCCAATCTAATTCTTCTTTTGAAATAATTAGTGGTGGTGCAAAACGAATCACTGTATCATGTGTCTCTTTACATAATAAACCTAGTGTCATCAACTTCTCACAGTATGGACGTGCTAATTCATTTAACTCCATTCCAATGAATAAACCGCGTCCTCTCACTTCTTTTATCGCATCATTATCAATTTTCTTTAACTCATCCATGAAATAATTTCCTAGCTCTAATGAACGTTCAGCAAGCTTTTCTTCTTTTAACACATTTAATGCTGCAATCGAAACAGCACATGCAATTGGATTACCTCCAAATGTAGAACCGTGTGATCCTGGATTGTAGACACCTAAAATCTCTTTACTAGCGACAACACATGAAATTGGGAAAACTCCCCCACCTAAAGCTTTACCTAAAATGTACATGTCAGGATTTACATCTTCCCACTCACATGCAAACATTTTCCCTGTACGAGCTAAACCTGCTTGAATTTCATCAGCGATAAATAATACGTTATTTTCAAGACATAAATCTCGTGCTGCTTTTAAATAACCTGCTGGTGGAATAACAATACCTGCTTCTCCCTGAATCGGTTCTACTAAAAACGCAGCAGTATTTGGTGTAATAGCTGCTTTTAAAGCATCTAAATCACCGTAATCTACTAATTTAATACCAGGTAACATTGGTCCGAAGCCTCTTTTATACTCTGCTTCTGAAGACAGAGATACTGCAGTCATTGTACGACCATGGAAGTTCCCATTACATGCTATGATTTCTGCTTGACCCGTTGCTACACCTTTTACATCGTAAGCCCAACGTCTCGCTGCTTTAAATGCAGTCTCTACAGCTTCTGCACCTGTATTCATAGGTAATGCCATTTCTTTTCCAGTTACTTCACAAACTAACTCATACCAAGGCCCAAGTTGATCACTATGGAAAGCACGAGATGTTAATGTCACACGGTCTGCTTGATCTTTTAATGCTTGAATGATTTTTGGATGGCGATGTCCTTGGTTTACAGCAGAATAAGCTGAAAGCATATCCATAAATTTATTTCCTTCTGGATCCTTTACCCATACTCCCTCTGCTTCTGAAATAACGATTGGCAGTGGCAAATAGTTTGGTGCACCAAATGTTTCTGTTTGCTTAATAATCTCATGTGTCTTTGTCATTATTAATCCCCCTAAAATATTAACGTAGGCTTTCTAACGTTCACTATTTTCTTTATAGAAGACAGACATATGTACAATAGTCTGCCTTTTTGTTTTTCTCATTAAAACCTTTGTGATACGTACTTATTAAAGTGTCTCCGAAGTTGTTTTTGCTTGCATATGCAATTGTAAATAATCCGGTCCGCCTGCTTTAGAATCTGTTCCAGACATGTTAAAGCCTCCGAATGGTTGGTAACCTACGATTGCTCCTGTGCAACCACGGTTGAAGTATAAATTCCCTACATGGAAATCTTCACGTGCTTTTTCTTGATTCATACGATTTTTTGTAATGACTGCACCTGTTAATCCATATTCAGTATCATTTGCAATAGCTAATGCTTCATCGAAGTCTTTAGCTTTTGCTATAGCTACTACTGGACCGAATATTTCTTCCTTCATCACACGCGCTTCTGGAGTCACATCAACAATTACTGTTGGATTTACGAAGAATCCTTTTGAATTATCTGCAGTGCCTCCGGCAACAATTCGGCCTTCTTCTTTACCAATTTCAATGTAGCTAGTAATTTTTTCGAATGCAGCAGCATCGATTACTGGTCCAGTGAAGTTTGATAAATCTGTTGGATCTCCAACTGATAAGCCTTTTGTCAATTCTTCAACACGAGATACTACTTCATCATAAACATCTTCTACAATGACAGCTCTTGAACATGCTGAACATTTTTGACCGCTAAAGCCAAATGCTGATTTTACGATTGATTGTGCAGCAAGTTCTAAATCTGCTTCTTTATCAACAACAATAGTATCTTTACCGCCCATTTCAGCGATTACACGTTTCAGCCAAATTTGACCCTCATTTAATTTTGAAGCGCGCTCGTTAATACGTAAGCCCACATCACGAGAACCAGTGAAACTAATGAAGCGTGTTTTCGGATGATCTACTAAATAGTCTCCTACTTCTGCACCTGATCCTGGAATGTAGTTAACAACGCCTGCTGGTAATCCAGCTTCTTCAAGAATTTCTACGAATTTATAAGCAACTACTGGAGTTGTAGATGCTGGTTTTAAAAGTACTGTGTTCCCTGTTACTACAGCAGCTACTGTTGTACCTGCCATAATTGCGAATGGGAAGTTCCAAGGTGAGATGACTACACCTACTCCTAATGGAATATAGTCATAACGGTTGAATTCACCTGGGCGACTTTCAACTGGTTGACCGTCTTTTAGTCGTAACATTTGTCGACCGTAATATTCTAAGAAGTCTATTGCTTCTGCTGTATCAGCATCAGCCTCATTCCAAGGTTTACCTGCTTCTTTTGTTAAAAGTGCAGAAATCTCATGCTTACGGCGACGAATAATCGCCGCTGCTTTGAATAATACATCTGCACGAATTTCAGGTTTTACTTTCTTCCATGTATGAAAAGCTTCATCTGCTACTTGCATCGCTTTCTCAGCTAATTCTTTGTTAGCTTTTGAAACTGAGCCGATAACTTCTTCTATATTTGCTGGATTATATGAAACGATTTGATCATTCGTTGTAATACGTTCTCCACCGATGATTAACGGATATTCTTCCCCAAGATATCCTTCCACCTTTTTTAAAGCCTCTAAATAAGCTGTGTTGTTCTCTTCTTTAGAGAAATCTGTAAATGGTTCATGTTTGTACGGAATCATTTGTAATCCTCCCTTGTGATGTGAGTGCAAAAATAATTTGCATTTATAAATTGTTTACACTTATAATAATGCAAAAGATTGTTGCGTTTTTCAAGTAAAAAATATTTAAAATTATAAAAAAATTTCAAGGTGATAAAAAATGAAACCAATTGACAACGACTTAACACCCTTTTACCGCCATGCAACAGAACATGCTTCCGTTGGCATCCATGCAGTAAATGCCCAAGGGCAAACGATTATTTATAACGACAAAATGAAAGATATTGAGGGTTTGAATTTGAAGGATGTTCTAGACCGTTCTATTTTAGAACTCTTTCAATTTGAGCAAGAGGAAAGTACGTTACTTCAAGTTTTACAAACTGGCAAAAAAGTACTTAATGTAAAACAAACCTATTGGAATCATAATGGCCAGGAAATTACCACGATTAATGATACATTTCCTGTTTTTGAAAATGATGCACTAATCGGGGCCATAGAGTTCGCTCGTGATATTACTACACTTGAAAAGCTCGTTTACCAACCGCTAAGACGTTATGGAGAGCCTATTACTTTTTCTAGTATTACCGCTGTTTCTCCACCTATGAAGGCAGTTATTCAAACAGCCGAAAAAGCTGCAACAGCACGACTTCCTGTACTTTTAATCGGGGAATCTGGTACTGGTAAAGACTTAATTGCTGAAGGTATCCATCATAATTTAGATCCTGTGAATCAACATTTCATCACAATTTTCTGTCAGCGTTCAGATTCAGCCATTTTAGAAAAACTATATGAAAGTACGAATTCACTTCAAAATTGCACGATATTCTGCGAACGTATTGAATTTTTATCTTTAACGTTACAGGAAAAGTTATTACAGCTATTAGAAGAGAACCATATGAAAAACCATATGTTTATCGCTAGTATTGGTGGAGATCCTATAGATTTAATTGCTTCAGGCCAACTGTTAAAAGAACTCTATTACTTTTTCGCATCCGTCACGATTAATGTGCCTCCACTCCATTCAAGAAGAGACGATATTAAACCATTTATAGAGAACTTCCTGAAACTTCATCGTCAACGTTTCGGTTCTAATATTCAAGACTTGTCTAATGAGGTCAATGAACTTTTCCATCTGTATGATTGGCCGGGCAATTTAAAGGAATTAGAAATTCTGCTTGAGGAAATTGTCTCAATGGTTACGACAGAGGAATTGATCACATTTGAAATGCTGCCACTCCATTTCAAATGGAAGGTACAAGCATTGCGGGACACTTCACACGATGCATCCTATTTTGTCGTACAAAATACGAAAGAACTACTACCGCTTGATGAGTATTTACGAGAAGCTGAAGAATACTATTTGCAAAAAGCATTGAATATGTATGAAGGAAATATCACGAAAACAGCCAATGCACTTGGGATGAGCAGACAAAATTTACAATATCGTATTCGAAAAATGAAGAAATAAAAAAAGGGTTCACATTAATGTGAACCCTTTTCATTTAACCTTTTATACCGGATTGATCGATCCAATCTTGTAACTTTTCTTTTAATGAATTGAAACCAACTGCATCTTTTTCGTCTACACGCGCTTGTAAAGATTTTCTTGGCGCGTTTTCTTTGCGTTTCATCGGGGGGCGTTCCTGCAGTGCACGAATGGATAAGCTGATTTTGCTCGCATTTTCATCGATTTCAAGTACCTTTACTTGTACTTCCTGACCAACCGATAAAAGTTCTACAATGTTTTTTACGAAGCCGTACGTAATTTCAGAAATATGCACAAGTCCTTGGGTATTTTCGTCAAGAGCAACGAAAGCACCATAGGGTTGTATTCCTGTTATCTTACCAGTTAACACATCTCCTACTACATATTTGTCTGCCATAAGCCCTTCCTACCTTCTGTAGCTATATATACACTATATTCATGTTAAATTATAACATAGTGGTATAGTATGGGCAAAAAATCACTTTGTTGGATTTAATGGGATACGCCAACCATTTTCTTCTTTGATTAGTCTGAACTCACATACATTAAGTAAATCTATCTCGTCTTCTTTTTTCCTTACAATGCGAGCAACCCCCTGTACATCATCATCTCTATCCGTTTCAAGCTGAACAAAAGTCATTCTCTCAAATATTTCACTTAGACGAGTATTCTTTCCCAAATATTCACCAAACGATATACCTTCAAGTTTTTCCTTTGATGGTACTCCATACTTCTCTCCTTTTACGAAAAGTTCATACACTGTATCATAATCCCCCTTCATAAAACTGTAATAGTATAATCCAACAACTTCAAGTGCTTTGGCATCCTTTAACACAGCCTGATTATGAGTCTCTGAAAATAATTTATAATATGAATGGATACGGGATTCAAAATTGGTGCCTATCGTTTTCTCTATTTCTGAATAATTCGCATCAGAAGTACTTATAAATGACTCATATAGTGAATGATTGACTGCATCCTCAATGTCACTAAATTGGAGGTTTTCCCAATGCTTTGATGAAGTCCAATTTGATGCTTCAAACTCATCCACAATTGGCTTTAAATAAACTAGTGTTGGTGCAAATTTCGGATCATTCTCTAATAAATTTAACCAAGCATCACGATACTCCTTATTCACCTTACCGGTAGCATCCATAACGGGATTACTATTTGAACCTTTTAATAAGGAGTAGACCGCATTCGTATAATCACCTTTTAACTCATCAAAGAAAGATAATTGCTGATCCGCCAAACTCCATGTTTTTTCTATTGTATTTATTAAAAAAACTGTTTCATCAATTGAATGAACTAAATCGCCACCATAAGTAAATGGTTTTCCATGCAAAATAGTAAAATAATCTAGTAGACGTGCCGTGACTGTACCCTCCAGCTTCGCAGTCGTTACATCTGAATTAAAACCAAAAATCACATTGTTGTACACGATTTTCAAACCCAAATTTTGAATCTCTGCACTATCGATAGCATTTTGCAATATCTGCGGAAGTTTATCCTTGTTCATGAATAGCCTCTTCCACTCCAGATTACCGTCTTCTCTTACAAAATCTAAATCTTCGCTATGTTCCATAAATAAATTATTGTAGTAATTTATAAGGTCTCTGGAACGGTCGTAATATTCAGATATATACACCCTTGCTTCCGTGTCTGTAAGTGTTGTTTCATTAGCCATTGTTGTATACAGCAATTGTTGAGGTAGCTGAATACTTCTCATAGCTTCCTTGTAATATTCATCTTTTTGATTTTCTGAATAAAGCATTTTCCTGTCTTCATCTTTCGATAGTTTTTTATAAAAGTCATACCTTGAATCGGCCGAGTTTACAAAACCTAATTCTACAAAATCTTTTTCCTTCATTTTCAAAAGCTTACGATTCTTTTCTCTCGCCACTGGATAATCTTTTTCAATGTCCTCAAATACTTCTGCGAATGTATATTGTCCATCACTTCCCTGTTGCATTTGTTTTTTATTTTCAAATAAGAAGGTAGCACCTAAAATACTTAGTATAAAAATACTCGCGATACTGATAGCCCAAGCAATTAGTTTTTGTCTATTTTTTCTTGGCTTTTTTATTTGCTCTATAGTTTGTAATTGTTGATTTTCACTTTCAATTTGCCCAACTATTTTTTCCAATTGAAATTGCGAAGGCACCTTGTCATAGGATTTTTTCAGTAGTTTCATACGATCTTCAAATTGTTTATCGTCCACTATTGGCACCTCCGATCTTTGATAACTCCCTTTTCAACTGCTCTTTAGCACGCAGAAGACGCGTCTTGACTGATGATAACGATATATTTAATACATCAGCTATTTGTTCGTATGTTAGTTCATGAAAGTAGTAGAGCACGATAGGATGGCGGTATTTTTCATCAAGTTGCAAAATGGCTTGATGTAGTTTCTGGTCCTCTTCAAAGACTAAAATTCGCTCTTCAGCTGAAGGTGTGTATGTATGTTTCGAACTGTTTTGTGTCAATCTATGTTCCTTGGCCACTTCACGCGTTTCCTTGCGATAATAATCGCGCGTTGCATTTAAAGTGATTTTATATAGCCAAGTTGTGAATCTCTCGTGATTAAATTGGTGCAAAAAGCGGTATAGCTTTATAAATACTTCTTGAGTTACATCTGGTATGTCATGTGTATGAACTCCACATTGAAAAGCAAACTTTTCAACGGTTCTATGATGGAGCTGCATAAGTAAACTATATGATTCTAAATCACCACTTTGCGCTTTAGCGATTAGTTCCTTATCTAGCATTGTTCCCCCTCGCTCTCTGTTGTCCTGTTGGTGATACGATAGAACTTTCAATTTTGTTTCACAAAATCCTATACTTTTTTCTAATTGATTGAGGTAGAATAAAAAAATCCTTACTAAAAGGAGGACATAAAAAGTGTCAAACAGGGATCAATTTGCGTCAAAGATAGGGTTTATTTTAGCGGCAGCTGGTAGCGCCATCGGTTTAGGGGCTATTTGGAAGTTTCCGTATATGGCTGGTACTAATGGCGGTAGTGTCTTTATATTGCTATTTATTATATGTACATTAATTATTGGGCTGCCAATACTAGTGGCTGAATTTATGATTGGTAGACGTGGTCAAACAGATGCTGTTTCCTCATTTAAAAAACAAGCTCCAGGTACACGCTGGTTTTTAACTGGTTGGGCAGGTTTTATATTTTCTGCTATTATCTTATCCTTCTACAGTGTTGTTGGTGGGTGGATATTAAGTTATATTGTTCGTGCAATTTCTTTTGAATTATCTGGTAGTGGTGAAGATTATTATGGAGAGCTATTTGCCTCTATAACTTCTAATCCTTGGGAAGTTGTCATTGCCCAAGCTGTGTTCTTATTCCTTACTGTCTGGATTGTACAGGGTGGAGTGAAAAACGGAATTGAAAAAGCAAGTAAATGGATGATGCCACTACTATTTATTTTCTTTATCGTATTAGTTATACGTTCTTTAACATTAGATGGTGCAATTGAGGGCATTAAATTTATGTTCGTACCTGATTGGTCATATTTCACAGGTAAAACATTATTGATGGCTTTAGGACAAGCATTCTTCTCCTTAAGTGTCGGGGTCTCAGCTATGCTGACTTATGCTTCTTACTTATCAAAAGAAACGAAAATAGGGAGCTCAGCAATAAATGTTGCAGGGATGAATATCGGTATTTCACTATTAGCAGGTTTAGTAATCTTCCCTGCAGTGTTTGCTCTAGGTTACTCCCCTGACCAAGGTCCAGGTCTAGTATTTATTATTATACCTGCTGTATTCCAGCAAATTCCTTTCGGCTCATTGTTTATGATCATTTTCTTTATCTTATTATTATTCGCGACTGTGACGTCTGCAATTGCTATGTTAGAAATTGTTGTAGCAACTGCGATGGGTTCAAAATATGATAAACGTAAGCAATATTCATGGCTATGCGGCTTTGGGATTTTCATTGTTGGTATTCCTAGTGCATTATCTTTTGGTGTATTGTCCGATGTTAAAATTTTCGGTTTATCGATTTTTGATTCAGCTGATTTCCTTACGAATAATATTGGTATGCCAATAGGCGCATTACTTGTCGCTATTTTCGCAGGTTATAAAATTTCAAAAGCAGACGCTGCTGCTGAATTGAACACAAAAGATTGGATATTCAAAACTTGGCGTATTCTTGTTCGATTCGTCGCTCCAATTGCAATTGTTATTGTCTTTATCCAAAGCGTATTCTTTAGATAACGTCATTTTTCTGTCACTAACGTTAGAAATCTCTTCACTCAAGCCGTGTTATAATTTAATTATTATTGTAGACGATTTGAAAGGAGTGCTTTATTTATTATGATGAATCAAGATTTTCATACTCAGCTTCGCCAACTTCGTGGTGAACGTAATATTTCACTCGAGGAATTATCTTTACAAGTTTGTGTTGGTGCAGAGAAATTAGGGCGCTATGAATCTGGAGAAGATATTCCTTCAAAAGAGACAATTTTCAAGCTTTCAAATGCATTGGA
The DNA here is from genome assembly GCF_050279675.1 of Viridibacillus sp. NPDC093762. Taxonomy (NCBI): domain Bacteria; kingdom Bacillati; phylum Bacillota; class Bacilli; order Caryophanales; family Caryophanaceae; genus Viridibacillus; species Viridibacillus sp. NPDC093762. The sequence goes on from NZ_JBNNUK010000013.1 coordinate 14,325, forward strand.
AGTACCTTTGTCTAACTTAACTGACGGTTTACAATTTCATTAAGTAAAAAAAGCCTTATTGCTCGATTTTCATCGAGCAATAAGGCTTTTTCGTTTATAAGATGCATTTGGCTTCGAATTTTACTGCTAATAGCTTATATGAAATTCCGATACATTCTTCGATAGGAATCCATTTTTCGAATGATTGCTCGTAAATTTCTTGAATTTTCTTACCTAGTACAGTTGGATCATCGATATGCTGTAATTCCGCTACGACATCGGCTGCTTCTGTATCATAAGTGAAATTCTCCATTTCAAAAGGGTCCCACTCTGAAAGAATATGTATAGCCTTTCTATTCATTGCAATATTCTCCATATTTTTTCACCTATTTACTTTTCATCTTTAATGGTTATGATAACATAGATATAAAAAAAGAAAAGAGGGATATGCTTGAGTAGATTTGACCAAGTGATTGATAGACGAGATACAAACTCTTTAAAATGGGATATGATGGAGGCAATTTACCAAATTGAAGATACAGCAGATATCTTACCAATGTGGGTTGCAGATATGGACTTTGCTGCTCCTGAAGTAGTAACTAAAGCCATCCGTGAGCGTTTGGAGCACCCTGTGTTAGGTTATTCAGTTGCAGATGATGCAACAACTGCAACGTTCGTCAATTGGGTTGAAAAGCGACATAATTGGACAATTGAAAAGGATTGGGTGCTCTATCATAGTGGTGTTGTCCCTGCTATTGCATCAATTGTTGAAACTTATACAAAACCCAAAGACAAGATTTTAATCACTCCGCCTGTTTATCCTCCATTTACTAATGTTCCGCTTGCGTTAAAACGTGAGATGGAAGAGTGTGTAATGGTAGAAAAAGATGGTCATTATTTACTAGACTTTGAAGCATTTGAAAAAAGTGCAGCAAAAGAAGCAGTGAAGTTATTCATTTTATGTAACCCACACAATCCAGGGGGAATCGTCTGGAGTGAGGGCGATTTACGAGAGATGCTTCGAATTTGTGCAAAATATAATGTACTGATTTTGTCAGATGAAATTCACGCAGACTTAATACTCGATGGTCAAAAGCATATTCCTCTCGCAAAAATTGCTGGTGAAGAGTCTGCTCGTGTTATTACTTGTATGGCACCAACGAAAACATTTAACTTAGCAGGTGTACAAGTAGCTATGATGATTGTTTCTGACGATTCTATGCGAGATAAACTATTACAAAATGCTGCTTCACATGGTCAAATGGGACCTAACATCTTTGCTATTGATGCACTGAGAGCCGTATATACTGAAGGTGAAGAATGGTTAACTGAGTTGTTGTTATATGTGTCAGCTAATATGGATCTTGTTATTGAGCAGATTCCAGCTGCAGTTCCTGGTATTAAAATTGCAAAACCTCAAGGTACATACTTGTTATGGATTGACTACCGTGAAACTGGTTTAGAAGAACATGAAGTGATGGAACGCTTGTTACATACTGGGCAACTAGCTTTAGATCCAGGTTCTAAATACGGGGAATCAGGTCGCGGATTCGTTCGTATGAATGTAGCTTGTTCAAAAGCAACAGTACAAGATGGCATTGTACGTTTTATAAAAGCATTTAAATAAGTAAAGAAAAACCAGTCGAATCTAATTCGACTGGTTTTGTTTTACGTCTTGTTGACGATTTTGAAGAATTTCTTCCTCTAGCACTTTTGTTTTAAGCTCTTGTTTTTTTGCCAATTTTTTAACTGTAAAAAACACAGCGACACAAAGAACTAAAATAATTGCTAATTCAATTGCTGCCGGAAGATACTCCGATTTGTCTTCAGGAAAATAGAGAAACTCATTTAATACCAAAGTTTTCATCTGAGAACACTCCAATTATTATTTTTGAAGAACTTCGATTGATTGAATTGAAATATCTTCAAGTGGTTTGTCACGCATATCTTTCTCTACATCAGCCATTTTATCAACGATGTCCATACCTTCTACAACTTGACCGAATACAGTATGTTTGTGGTCTAACCAAGGTGTACCACCGTTTTCTGTATATGCAGCGATAATTTCTTCTGGATAGCCAGCATCTTTCATTTGTCCGATCATGTTAGCAGGAACTGATGGCATTTGAACGATGAAGAATTGGCTTCCATTTGTACCTGGACCAGCGTTAGCCATTGATAAAGCACCACGAATGTTGAATAAGTCATTTGAAAATTCATCTTCGAAAGTTGATCCATAAATGCTTTCTCCGCCCATACCTGTACCAGTTGGGTCTCCACCTTGAATCATGAAGTCTTTAATAATACGGTGGAAAATGATACCGTCATAATAACCATTTTCAGCGTGAGTTAAAAAGTTTTGAACTGTTTTAGGGGCATGCTCTGGGAATAATTTAATCTTGATTGAACCTAAAGTCGTTTTCATTTCTACTAATGCTTCGTTTGCTTGTACTTCAGTTGTTAATTGTGGATACATGATATACTCTCCTTTAAAATCGTGAATGTTTAGTTACCCTTTTTAATGGGAAAATAAAAGTAATTTTTAAAGTGGGGTTATCCCACCATCGCAACCTTAATAACTCCAACACTTTGAGGTTGCGTATACTACTTGGATACCTCGTCATAGTCTATCATAATTCACACTATTTTTCAGTTAAAAACTCTACCATTAGCATTTGAAGAGCTTCATTCAATATTCATAATGCTTTATACTACGAATAGACCAAATAATACAGCGAAAGAAAGTGCTCAAATGAATCCACAGCAAAAACGCAATTTTATCATTATATGGTTTGCTAACTTGTTAGTTGCAGGAACAACTACTATGATTATGCCCTTTCTTTCATTATACATTGAAACGATGGGCAATTTCACCGAAAGTTATGTCCAAAAATGGGCAGGTTTAATCTTTGGTGCCACATTCGTGTCTGCTTTTTTAATGTCACCTATCTGGGGCCGAGTTGCAGATAAGTATGGTTATAAACCAATTTTAATTATTAATGGCTTTGGCATATCGATAAGTATTTTCTTTATGGGACATGTACAAAGTGTAGAACAGTTTTTCTTATTACGCTTATTCATGGGTATTGTAACTGGATTCATCCCGACATCTCTTGCGTTTATAAGTAGACAAACACCAAAAGAAGTTGCAGGGAAAACCCTAGGTACTCTACAAATGGGGAGTGTAACGGGGACACTTTTCGGTCCGGTTGTCGGTGGTTTGTTGGCAGATGAATTCGGTTTTCAGTATACGTTTATTATTACTTCGATTTCCATCGCAACTGCCGCCCTACTTATCATATTCGGTGTCCGTGAAATCCAAAAAGTGAAAAAGAAAAATTCAATTGTATACTCTCGACTAGCAGTATTAAAAGGCATATTCCATCATCGATTATTATTTAACGTCATGATGATTACTAGTCTTATTCAAATCGGAAATTTCAGTATTCAGCCTTTACTTTCTCTTTATGTATCCGATTTAACAACTAGTGGGCAAGTGGCCTTTCTAGCTGGACTGACCTTTAGTGCTGCGGGAGTCGGGAACTTATTATTCGCAAGATTTTGGGGTCGGCTTGGTGACCAAATAGGATATGAAAAAGTGTTAACCATTCTTTTAGCAATAGCTGTTATTTTCATCATTCCACAAGCGTTTGTGACATCACTTTGGCAATTGATGGGACTGAGATTGTTATTCGGGATTGCAGTTGGTGGTCTAATTCCTACTACTACGGCTCTAATACGTCGCGAAGCACCTATAGATATCCAGGGTGAAGTCATGGGCTATAATACAAGCTTTCGTTTCCTAGGGAATATTATTGGTCCAACATTTGGAGGAATCGTTAGTGGCTATATCGGGATTTCTTCTGTTTTCTACGTCACAGGCTCATTATTTTTAATAGCTTTCATTATATTAAGATGGACGCGTAAATATCCAAAACAGCATTTAGAAGACATTTTGGAATCGTAAATTGGGATAGCATATTTTTATTAGATTACGGCAGTGAATTACTATATTTTTTTACAGCCTTCTTGTAAAATGTGCTATTCTTTTTTATGAGCGTTTTCATTTCTTTAACCTTACTATACATACAGAAAAGTTAAATTAAGGGGGGTATCATTGAGAAAATTAGTTGGTAGTCTTATTATTATCCTCTGTATTCCTCTACTGTTTTTTCTAATCAATCAAATTTCAATAGAGAAGAATACAGCTAATACTTTGGATAAAAAATTCACATCTTCCATTCAATTAGATGAGACAAACTCACTCCTTCCAACTGTCTTAAGAGATCAAAATAAAGATACCTTTTCAGAGGAATATACGGAATGGCGCAAACCTATGAAACTTGCGGATATTCCAGAGTTTGTTCAAGAACTATTTTTATATAGTGAAGATGAGCATTTCTATGAACATATTGGCTTTGACTTAAGTGCCATTGCACGTGCTGTTGTTGCAAACTCATCAAGTGGTGAATCTTCGCAAGGTGGGAGTACCATCACACAACAACTTGTTCGCATGCGTTATTTATCAGAGGAAAAATCTTATGAACGAAAAGTACTTGAAATTTTCTATTCATATGAGTTAGAAAGAAAAGCTTCTAAAGATGAAATATTAAATATGTATTTAAATGAAATGTACTTTAGTAATGGCGTTTATGGTATTGGTGGCGCATCAACTTATTACTTTCAACGCCCAGTAAATAATCTAACAAAAGCTGAGATGGCGTTTTTAGCTGCCATTCCAAATAACCCCTCTTTATATGACCCTGTCAAACATTTTGATAATACGAAGAAAAGACAGGAACGCCTTATCAATAAATTAGTAGATAAGGAAATTCTAACAGCAAAACAAGGAAAGAAAATTAAAAAAGAAAAAATAACACTTTCTATCAAGCAGAAAAAACAACTTTACCCTGCTTATAGTACGTACGTATTAAGTGAATTGCGATCATTAATCGCCGACAAAGAAGGATTTACAAAGCAACTTAAAGCAGCTAAAACAACTGCTGAAAAAAGAGGCATTAATAATAAGCTGACAAAAAGGGTTAATACTTTGTTAAATGATGGTCTGATTATCGATACTGCCCTATCTCCTAAGAAGCAAACAGCAGATCAGAATGCAATCGATCAAGCTATTTCCTATACTCAAGATCTACAAGCAGCAGCCGTTGTTATTGATAATAACAGTCGTGAAATTGTTAGTATTTATGGTGGTAAGGGGTATGAGAAATTTGATTATAATCGAGCATTTCAGGGAGTACGTCAGCCAGGTTCTGCATTTAAGCCATTAATTGATTATGCACCTTATTTTGAAATCACATCAGCAACACCTAATACAATTGTGAGCGGTCAGCCTTTCTGTATCGGCTCTTATTGCCCTCAAAACTATGGAGGTCAAGTGATTGGCAATGTAACTCTTCAACAAGGTTTCCGAAATAGTTACAATACTGTTGCTATGCGTTTGTTTCATCAAATTGGTGCTGACAAAGCATTTTCCTTCTTGAAGCCATTTCAATTTAATTCAATATCAAAAGCAGATCACATCTATCCTGCCGCTATAGGTGGATTAACACATGGTGTTACGACTTTAGAATTAGCTGATGCTTATACTAGCTTTATTAATGGGGATTACGAGCCTGTCCATGCTATTCGTCAAGTACAAAGTCGCGATGGTAAGCTTCGATATAAGTGGGAGCAAAAGCAAAAACAAGTTTGGTCACCTAGTACCGTCCAGCATATGCGAACATTATTAACGGACGTTGTTCAAAATGGAACGGGAGTTGGTATTCATATTAACGCTCCCTATGTAGGTGCTAAAACAGGTACTACTAATGATTATCGTGATTATTGGCTTGCCGGCTTAACAGATCGCTATACTTCTGCAGTTTGGATTGGGTTTGACCGTCCTAGAAATATGTACTGGCTTGAAAACGCCAAAATTCACCATCGTATATTCTCTAATATTATGCAATAAATCAAAAAGCTGTCGAGGGTTAGTTATCCCTCTGACAGCTTTTTATGTTCCCAACATTTAGATTGGTAAACTTGCTAAAATACCGTTATACAATTTATAAATGACATAAACAATTAAAGTTATTAAGATACTCCAAAGTAAAATATCAAATATTAAAACACCAATCGTTGAACCAAACGTCATATGATTACTAATTTTATAAATGACATAAATAAAGTATGTAAGAACAGTGAGTAAGAAAATAACCATTAATAACATGAACGATTGAATGCCAAAAGCAGAAGCTATGGCTCCAAAGAAGAAAATAACATTTCCCCCTCTTGCTTCAGCGACTGTTTTACCATCTAGATCTTTTGAAAAAAACAGCATTGCTAATTCATGAATTGTCTCTCCAATCAACTTTAACGCAGAGAACAACATAAAATAGCAAAGTGCAAAAACAATTAACAAAAATACACGTAACTGTATTTCTGATAAAAACTCGCGCATACCTGTGTATACACCAATAGATTTGAAGACTTCAATGGATTCTGTTACTGTATACAATCCAAACGTTAAACTAAATAGAATGATCGTAATCAGCGGTAAATATCCATAAACATAAGGGTTTTTCATCTAAATTCCTCGATTATTTTATTATTTACTTCCTATTTATAATATCGAATAAATACCAATACTATCAAGGGTAACAATAAAGATTTTGCCATGCAAATGGATCTATAATGAGCTATAATATGATTTGTTGACTGCAAATTAAGACTTTTTTGGAAGGAGGATTTGTTTGGTACAAGTATTATTTATATTCATACCAATTATCGCTGCAATCTTTATACCTGTTCTTTTTAAGAAGGTAAGAGGAATCCATACTGGCTGGTTTGTATTAATTGTTCCAGTTGTGTTAGCAGCCATTTATGCCTCTTATATTTCGCGAGTGATGCATGGAGAAGCCATTGTTTCAAAGGTCAATTGGGTTCCATCACTTGATATCTCATTTATCTCCTATATTGATGGCTTAAGCCTATTATTTTCGCTTCTGATTACGGGAATAGGTGCATTAGTCGTTCTATATTCTATCTTCTACTTAGATCGTACACGTGAGCAATTACATAATTTTTATGTCTATTTGTTAATGTTCATGAGTGCCATGCTCGGCGTTGTACAATCAGACCACTTAATTAGCTTATATCTATTTTGGGAGTTAACATCTATTTCTTCTTTCTTATTGATTGGCTATTGGTATGACCGTGATCGTTCTAGATTTGGTGCCTTAAAATCGATGATGATTACTGTATTTGGTGGCCTCATGATGTTAGGAGGTTTCATTCTTTTATCCATCATGGGTGAAACGTACTCCATTCGTGAACTCATCGCACAAGCTCCAACACTTGCTTCACATGATTGGTTCACCTTATCACTAGTACTTATTCTTTTAGGAGCATTTACAAAGTCTGCACAGTTCCCATTCTACATTTGGTTACCTGATGCAATGGAAGCGCCTACACCGGTTAGTGCATATCTTCACTCTGCGACGATGGTTAAAGCAGGTATATATTTAGTAGCGCGTTTAACACCTATTTATGCTAGCTCTGAGACTTGGGTGTGGCTCGTTATGGGAGTCGGTTTATTTACATTATTCTGGGGTTCTTTCTTTGCTGTAAAGCAAACAGATTTAAAGGGCATATTAGCTTTTTCAACTGTCAGTCAATTAGGACTAATTATGTCTTTGCTTGGTGCAGGAGCTGTTGCATTCCATGTTGATCAAGCGCAGGATACTGTATTTAAATTTGCTGCCTTTGCAGCTATCTTTCACCTTATAAATCACGCGACATTTAAAGGTAGTCTATTTATGATTGCAGGTATTGTTGACCATGAAACTGGTACACGTGATATTCGCAAGCTTGGTGGATTAATGAGTCTGATGCCTATTAGTTTTACAGTCGCAGCAATCGGCAGTTTCTCAATGGCCGGTATTCCACCATTTAACGGATTTTTAAGTAAAGAAATGTTCTTAACATCTATGCTTGCCATAAAAGATTTCAATCTTTTTGCAATGGATACTTGGGGAACTATTTTCCCTATCGTTGCTTGGATAGCTAGTGTCTTTACATTCGTTTATAGCTTCTATTTTGTATTCAAAACATTTACCGGTAAATATAAACCAGAATTATTACCCAAAAAAGCCCATGAAGCACCGATTGGTATGCTTGTTTCACCAATAATTTTAGCTTCACTTGTGGTAATCATATTCTTTATCCCAAATATAATTGGCGACGTTTTTGTAAAACCAGCTGTGCTAGCCATCCAACCATTCTTATATGACACAGCTAGTGCTGTTCCAATCCATATTTCTGCTTGGCATGGCTTTCAACCTGAGTTATTTATGACCATTGGTATTTTCGTTGTTGGTTTCTTGCTTTTCTTAACGATTCCAAAATGGCAAAAGTTATACAAAATCGTACCAGATTGGCTGTCAATAAATCGTTTATACGACCGATTCATGACATTCTTAGATAAGGATTTAAATTTTATTTCAAAACTTTATATGACTGGTTCAATTCGCAATTACTTAGTCTATATGTTCTCTTTCATCGTTATCATTACTATTAGTACTTTATTCGTAAAAGATGCTTTTAGTTTCTCAATGGAAGGTACAGCACCAATTCATGTATATGAGATTATTTTGATTCTTGTCCTAATTATTAGCACTATGACTGTTTTGTTCTCAAAATCACGCTTAACAGCCATCATTGCGTTAGGAGCCGTAGGTTATACGGTAGCGCTGTTCTTCGTTATCTTTAACGCACCAGATTTAGCTTTAACACAACTCGTTATTGAAACGGTATCAGTAGCATTATTCTTACTTGCGTTTTACCATTTACCGAAACTTAGTCGACATGAAGAGCGAATTCGATTCCGCTTAAACAACTTTATCATCTCATTAGGTGTTGGTGTAATGGTGACACTCGTTGCTTTGTCTGCACAATCTCAAAAGCTTGTACCTTCTATTACGGAGTATTACAAAGAAACCGTCAATACATTAGCCGGTGGTGGTAATATCGTAAACGTGATCTTAGTAGACTACCGTGGATTCGATACATTATTTGAAATAACGGTGTTATCTATTGCTGGTATGGCTATCTTAGGTATGATTAAACTCCGCCTAAGTAGAAAGGAGAATGAGCATGAAAACAAATGATGTCATTTTAAAAACGACTACGCATGTCGTATTTTTTATCATCTTTCTCTTTTCAATTCATATTTTTTTAGCTGGTCACTTTGCACCTGGTGGTGGATTTGTTGGAGGATTACTTACTTCAAGCGCCATCGTACTTTTACTGTTAGTTTACGATATAAAAACTGTTCAAAAATTATTACCGATCAACTATACAATTATGACTGCAAGTGGTTTAGTATTAGCACTCGGAACTGCTTCAATAGGTATGTTTTTGGGTAAACCTTTCTTCAAGCATTATTTCGATCATTTCTACCTACCACTAATTGGTGATACCGAATTGCATACGGCAATGCTTTTTGATACAGGTGTTTATCTAGTAGTTGTTGGTGTTACATTGACAATCATTCAATCGATTGGAGGGGATGATTGATGGAAGTCATTATGTCCATTGCCATTGGTTTTCTATTCATGGCAGCTGTCTACTTAATGCTATCTAAAAGTCTACTTCGCATTATTATTGGTACTGGCCTTCTTAGCCACGGTGCTCACCTACTTATTTTAACAATGGGTGGTTTAGGCGGTAGCGCACCTCCAGTTTTATCAGAAGGCGTTACAGATATGGCTGATGCCATCCCACAAGCATTAATCTTAACAGCGATTGTTATTAGCTTTGGTGTTACTGCTTTCTTCTTAGTACTAGCTTATAGAGCTTATCAAGAGCTTGGCACGGATGATATGAATTTAATGAGAGGAACTGATGAAGATGATGAGTAATTTCTTATTGTTGCCGATCATCATCCCGTTCTTCTTTGGAATGTTGTTGATGTTTGCACCAAAAAATATTCGTTTTCAACGAACTGGAGCAATGACAGGTTTATCAATTGCAGTAGTTGCTGCTATTTTCTTGTTATTTAAAGTAAAAAACGAAGGTCCGCAAGTTGTAACATTTGGGGACTGGCCTGTTCCATTCGGGATTACAATGGTTTCAGATATGGTATCTGCATTACTAGTCCTAACATCTGTTATAATTACCTTCTTTACAGTATGGTATAGCATTGCAGCGATAGGTAAAGAACGTGAATCGTTCTTCTACTACCCAGGTATTTTATTTATGCTGACCGGTGTGAATGGTGCCTTTACTACAGGTGATATCTTCAACCTATTCGTTTTCTTCGAAGTGTTGTTAATGTCTTCATACCTGTTAATCGTTCTTGGTGGGGAAAAGGCACAATTACGAGAGTCCATTAAGTATATTTTAGTCAATGTAATTTCATCTGCTATTTTTGTTATTACAGTAGCTTATTTATATTCGGTTGTAGGAACGCTAAATATGGCTGATATTGCTGTGAAAATTGCGGACATTCAGCAGCCAGGTATTATCACCGTCATTGCTGTTTTATTCTTAATTGTATTTGGTTTAAAAGCAGCCATTTTCCCACTGTTTTTCTGGTTACCATCTTCATATTCCGCTCCTCCTATTCCTGTACTTGCACTATTTGGAGCGTTATTAACAAAGGTTGGCGTTTATGCTATAACTCGTACATATACGTTATTCTTCGTACATGATATGAGCTTTACGCATGAACTACTAATGATTTTATCTGTACTAACGATTCTCGCTGGCTGTATTGGAGCATTAGCATACTTCGATGTGAAGAAAATTATTATTTATAACATTATTATTGCTGTCGGTGTTATTTTATTTGGGGTATCTCAAATGAATGACAATTCGTTAATGGGCGCAATGTTTTATTTAATCCATGACATGCTAATTAAAGCAGCACTATTCTTCTTAGTTGGCATCATCATTGCTGTCACAGGCACCTCAGATTTACGAAAAATGGGCGGTCTTATGAAAACCCACCCTGCTTTAGGTTGGTTTTACTTAATCGCAGCATTTGGACTTGCTGGTATCCCACCATTAAGCGGTTTTATTGGTAAACTATTAATCGTTCGTGGAGGTTTTGAAGCAGGTAATCTATGGGGGAGTTTATGGATTTTATTATCCAGCTTAGTTGTATTACTATCTGTAATTCGCATTTTCATCTATGCATTTTGGGGCAAAGAGAAAGGTCCATTACAACCTGTGGATAAAGGTTACTATCGAATGATGTTTATCCCTACTGCTATTCTAGTAGTGCTAACTGTATTTTATGGCGTTGGTTCAGAATGGATTACACCATTTATGCAAGATGCAGGAAATATATTAAATAATCCATCTGTTTATACAGATGCCGTGTTAAAGGAGTAGATGACGATGGCTTTTCAAATCTTATTAAACTTCTTTATCGCATTTATATGGATGTTCTTGTCTACTAACTTCGCTTCAAGTAACTTTGTAGTAGGTTTCATATTAGGTATGATCATGATTTATATTATGCGAAATTTCTTCACGAGTCGTCTTTATATTAGTCGATTTTGGTCAGTGATTAAACTAGTAGTTTTGTTTATGAAAGAGCTGATACTCGCTAATTTCCAAGTATTTATGGTCATTATTAAACCTAAGCTTGATATGAGTCCAGCATTTTTCGCTATGCAAACTGAACTAGAACAAGACTGGGAAATCACATTGTTGTCCAGTTTAATAACATTGACTCCTGGCACGATTGTTGTCCATGTGTCTGATGATTCGAAAACACTTTATATTCATGCAATTGATATTGACGATGTTGATTCAGCAGTTGACTCTATCAAAAATTCCTTTGAAAAGGCCATACTGGAGGTGAGTCGTTCATGACGTACTTTATTTGGGCTATTATTGTCATTGTGACACTATCACTAATCGGATTAGTTTACCGCCTTGTAAAAGGACCTTCTGTTCCAGATCGTGTGATAGCACTTGACTCTATAGGTGTATCTATCATATCTCTAGTTGGTTTGTTTTCCATTTTCATCGAAACAAGTTTCTATTTAGATATTATTTTACTGTTAGCGATTCTATCCTTTATCGGTACTGTAGCTTTCTCTAAGTTTATAGAAAAAGGAGAGATCATAGAACGTGACAATTCTCGCTAATATATTAATCGTTTTAACAATCTCTTTTGGGGCTATATTTATCATGGTAACTGCGATTGGCCTTATTAGACTACCTGATGTATATTCGCGGTCACATGCGGCTTCTAAGAGCGCTACATTAGGTGTTATGAGTATTTTAATCGGCGTGTTCTTACACTTTTGGTTAATAGAAGATCATTTTAATCCTCGTATTTTACTAGGTATCTTATTTTTGTTCATCACAGGTCCTGTTGGTGGCCATGTTATAGCTCGTGCAGCATACTTTTCAGGTGTAAAAGCTTGGAAAGGCACTGTGAAGGATGAATTAAAACCAGAATATGAACGCAAAATGAAAGAAGCTTCTATAAAAGAAAAAGAATGAAAAAAGGCTTTTGTCTCCATACGAATGGGACAAAAGCTTTTTATTTTACCAGTAAGGTCTACCACATGGAGGTCCAAAGGGTGGTCCGCATTGTGGTCCATAATTCGGCCCAAAGCTCGGTCCAAAACTCGGTCCAAAGTTCGGTCCAAAGTTCGGTCCAAAGTTAGGCCCAAAGTTAGGTCCGTAGTTTGGTCCATAAAACTGATTATAAGGTTGACGTGGTCTAATGGATGATCCGACTAAGCCTCCAAGAAAGCCTCCCAAAAACGGTCCGCCGAAAAATCCGCCGCGAAATGGAAACATAAGCCTCCTCCTTTCTGCTCTATACTATGTGTCTTAGTAAAGTACAGCTAGGTCTTGGCCCATTTCACTACTTATCTTCCTCTGCTAAACGCTCGACAAATGTTGCAATGGTACGAACCATTACACCAGTACCACCTTTAGGACCTAAATCATGTGCACTGTGAGCATCTGATGTTCCAGCTATGTCTAGATGAATCCAAGGTATATCACCAACAAACTCGCCTACAAAGCCACCACCGAAAATCATATGCCCGTCAGAACCTGGAGAGTTATTTAAATCTGCTACATCACTTTTTCGAATTCGTTTCTTATCGTTTTCTGTTAAAGGTAATTGCCATACGAATTCTCCTGCTTCTACAGAAGCTTCACGGAATGTCTCAAACAATGTCTCATCATTAGTTAAAACACCTGTTTTATCGTAACCAAGAGCTGTAATGACGCCGCCTGTTAATGTTGCCACATCAATGATATAGTTTGCACCTTGTTGTTTTGCATAAGTTACTGCATCTGCTAATACGAGACGACCTTCCGCATCAGTATTTAAAATCTCTACAGTTTTTCCACTAAATGTTGTAATAACATCATCTGGTTTAAAAGCTTCACCTGAGATCATATTGTCTGTTGAACCAATAACAGCGATGACATTTTTGTTTGGACGTAATTCACCAATTATTCTCATTGCGCCAAGTACAGCAGCTGCTCCACCCATATCGCCTTTCATACCAACTATTCCTGTTTTAGTTTTAATAGAATAGCCACCTGTATCAAATGTAACACCTTTACCAACTAGACCAATGACATCTTCCCATTTATCAGTTGCTTGGTATTTAATCGTAATAACACGCGGTTCTTCAACTGAGCCTTTATTGACTGCTAAAATAGCACCCATTCCTAGCTCTTCTATTTGAGCTTTATTTAAAATTTCATATTCGAAATCATATTGTTTAGCAAGTTCTTCCGCATAATCTGCTAATTTTGTAGCCGTTAATATATTACCTGGTAAATTCACTAAAGTACGTGCTTCATTTACAGCTTCAGCATATACTTGCCCTACTTCAAAACCAGCCACTATTTCTTGCATATCTGTTGTCGTTATGAAGCTGACTTCTTCTATTTTCACTTCGATTGCATTAGATGTCGTTTTATAATTTTGTACGTTATAATAACCTAAACCCGCACCTTCAGCTGCAATAATGGCTACTTCTGTCGAGTCAATGTCAGCGGTTACAAATGAATCTACCCATAATGCAACTGTTTTAGAATTTAGTTTATGTAGTTCCTTTCCAACTAAGCCGAATGATTCACGCAATTCATCTGTGCTTAGCGTTTTACGGTCTCCCAGTCCAACAAATAGTATGCGCTTCACTTGAGTTGATGGTATAAAGCTTGGGATTTTCGTTAATTTTTTTAGACCTGTAGCAATGTCTCCCTCTTTAATCCATTCTGTAATAGGATTGCCAAAGACTTCTACGAAATCTAACCATCCTACTAACTGCTCTTGATTTTTAGATACACCGACAATCAATATTTCTGCTTGTGCCGATTGAAATGTTTGACCTTCTTTATTGATGTTCATCTGAATCCTCCATTCCTATATGATCAATTCTATTATATCAAAAATATTACATTAAACGAAATGTTCGGATTCCGAATTTCTTTAGAGTTTTTTCAATGTTCTGTCCTATGTTATAGTATTACTAACTTATTTTCGGCTAGAAAGGTGCTGATTTAGTGGAGCTGCTTCACAATATTCCCCTGCTCTCCTCAATTTTTGCAATTATCTTTGCACAATTTGTTAAAATCCCTATTCATTTCATTGCAACTAAGAAGATTGATTGGTCACTTTTCACGTCTACTGGTGGCATGCCAAGCTCACATTCTGCGGCTGTATCAGCCCTTACAACAGCTATTGGCTTTGAAAGTGGTTTGGATTCACCTTTGTTTGCTGCTTCCACGGTATTTGCTATTATCGTTATGTTTGATGCAACGGGTATACGTTATCAAGCAGGACAACAAGCAATCATTATAAATCAACTACGCAAAGATTTCCAAGTTTTTGTTAATGAAGCAAAAGGCTGGAATAATAAAAAAGAAGAAGAAAAAATGCAAGAACTAAAAACACTTTTAGGGCATAGACCAAGCGAAGTATTCTTTGGAAGTTTAACTGGTATACTCATTTCAGTTATCGTCTATACAATCTTTTAAAATGTAAAAAAGCAGTGTCCGATTTAAAATCGTGACACTGCTTTTTTTTGCCGATCGATCGTTCAAGTTAGAACATACGATAGCCATTTCTTCGTAGTGCTTTCATTACTAAGCCTGCAATAATAGCGCCTGCAAGCCCACTTGCTAGAATAAGAATATCAACTATTTGTAATGATACTAGTTTATCCCCTAATGCCGGGAATGCAGTTCCTGGCTTAAAGAAATAATCGAAAAAACCCACTTCATCAACAATGAAGATGACAACTATCGGGTAGACAATCGCCATGAACCAAGTAGCACGGAGTAACATATTGATTAAGAACCCGATACCAAAGAACATAACGAGGAATAATATCATTGATAATACCAATTGTACAATTGAAAATGAACCAGCCATATATTCGAAACCTCCATTTTTCCTCTCATAAGTGTACATGATTGAAACAATGCTTTCAACGACTAGTAATTTATTTCAAAGCTTTGTCATAATTCAAATATTACTAGAAAAACAATTTATATGAGGTATAACCAAATATATTATCTGGCTCTAAATTATCTAAAGCACTTTTTCGAGCACTTATTTCTGTTTTTAATAACTCTAGTATCATTATCGACGTACGCTCGTCCTCTTTTAAAGCTAATGGAGACATCCAACGTGCTTCATATAATTCATCTAATTGTGCAACAACTGGCTGTAAAGGATCGTTCGCTATTAAATGAAAAACGGCCATATTATCACTTATATCATTTTTTAGTACGCCTGTCCGCAAACCAATTAAACCTAGAGTGGTAGCATCAATCCCAGTTTCTTCTTTTATTTCTCTAATTACAGCTTGATCTGCAGTTTCAGCTGGCTGTACAAACCCCGCAGGTAATGACCATTTACCATCAAGACCACCATAGCGCTTCATCACTACAAGCCATTCACCATTATTATTCTCTACTAAACCTGATACACCTAACCAAACTTTCAAACGGTCTTGTTTATTCAATGACATTACCTCCCAATAAAAAACTCCCTACAGTTATAATAACTGAAGGGAGTGTGTAAGGTACAATTATAGTACGTTGAATTTACCTTTTTTAAGAACTAAGCCAGCGCCACCAACCATGTAAAGTGCACGGTTATCGATTACTTTTTTCATGAATGAAGCCGGTTTACCAGTGATTTCTTTACCGAATACTTCACCGATTGCGTCAGAATCACCAAGAGAACATACAGTACCTTTAAGTGCTGGTACGAATTCTTTCGTGTCTTTGCCTTCGATTAGAGCAATCAGGTTTTCAGCAACTGTAATTGCTTGTTGCATAGCGATTTGAGCTGTTGTTGGGTAAGGACGACCAGCTTCTTCGTTCATTAAGAATGCACAGTCACCAACGATGAATAATTCTGGGAATCCAGGAACACGTAAGTCTTTATCAACTGCAACGCGAGCACGTTTTGATGGAATATCTGATTCTTCAACAATGCGTGAACCACGAACACCAGCAGCCCATACTACAGTACCAGCTTTGATGAATTCGAATTCTTCTTCACCTTTTTTAATTTTAACGCCTTCTGGAGTAGCTTGAACTACTGGAGTACCGATTGAGAATTCGATACCTTTTTTAGTTAGGTAACCTACAGCGTATTCTACTAATTCACGAGAGAACATAGGTAATACAGTTGGAGCTGCTTCTACACAGATAACGCGTACTTTCTCTTGAGGTGCATCGTATTCTTTGCAAAGCTCTGGAATACGGTTAGCTAATTCACCAAGGAATTCGATACCTGTAAACCCTGCGCCACCAACAACGATTGTTAATAACGTATCATCTTTTTCAGCAGGAGCTTGTGATGCCCACTCAGCGAATTGAGAGTTAATATGATCGCGAAGTTTACGAGCTTCGTTTACATCAGAAATACCGAATGCAAATTTATCTAAACCTTCGATACCGAAAGTTTCACCTTCGAAACCAAGACCTACTACTAGGTAATCGTAAGACATTTCACCTGCATCAGTAATTACTTTTTTATTTGTAGCGTCAATAGATTCAACAGCTGCTTGAACAAAGTTAACTTTGTTATTTAACACACTTTGAATGTCATAACGTACTTTCTCAGGAGATAGAGTTCCTGCTGAAGCTTCGTGTAACCAAGTTGACTCATAGTGGTATGAGTTTTTGTTCACAATTGTAATATCGGCTACGTTAGAACCAATTTTCTTTTGCAAGTTAACAGCTGTTGTTAAGCCACCATATCCTGCACCCAATATTAATATTTTCGGTCTATTCACTAGAATCGAAACCACCTTTAAATTTTATATTCTCTGACCAATAAAAAAGAAGTATTTTACATACTTCATCTCCACCATCAGTGTGTCTATTTTTCGACAAAATACCTACATACTATATTAGACCTTTTGTTATCT
The DNA here is from genome assembly GCF_050279675.1 of Viridibacillus sp. NPDC093762. NCBI lineage: Bacteria > Bacillati > Bacillota > Bacilli > Caryophanales > Caryophanaceae > Viridibacillus > Viridibacillus sp. NPDC093762. The sequence goes on from NZ_JBNNUK010000013.1 coordinate 31,745, forward strand.
GATTTCAATAGAGTATTCTTGAAAAAACGAGCGAATAAAGTTACTATTTCAGGGTTGTTTTTTTATTTTTTATTCCTTTTAATATTATTTATTAATTTTTGTCAATTTATCATACGCAACTAGTTTGATGCTAACTAATAGTTTATTTATTCCCTTAAAAAAATAAAGTATCCACGAATAAATAAAAACCTCCTCATTTTTTTGAAATGAGAAGGTTTTTTTATATAGTTTTTTAATTAACAGCTTTCAGGAGTACCTTCTGTTTTGGCTGTTCTAAACGAAGTCCCACAACCACATGAAGCGATAGCATTTGGATTATCAATTGTAAATCCGCCACCCATTAGTGATTCTTTATAATCGATTTTAGTTCCTTTTAAGATTGGTGTATCTTCACTGGAAACAAGAATTTGTAAACCATGTACTTCTTGTATTAAATCGTTTTCTGCTTTTTCATTTTCAAACCCCATACCGTATGACAGACCACTACAGCCGCCACCTTTTACAGCAATGCGTAAAAAAGAGCCTTCTTCTTCATTGTGCTGCATCATTTCTTTTACATGGATAGCAGCAGCTTCAGTAATTTCAATTACTTGCGTCATCTGTGTCACCTTCTTTCATATTTCTATCATATCAATAATTTATGTTGGAGTAAAACATCTCATACTCGAAAAATCGACACATCTAAAGACTTTTTATCTGGTATAATCGATCTATATATATTCATAGGAAACGAGGACTACATTATGGAAATTTCACCTTATTACGAGAAACAAATAGACTGCATTCATTGTAAAAAAAAATTTAATACAATTAAAGTGCGCTCAAAATTTATTAAGGTCAGTGATAATGAAAGTGATTTTCATCCGTTATACGAAAATGATGTTAACCCTCTATTATATAATGCATTTGTATGTGAGCACTGTGGGTTTTCTTTCACAGAAGACTTTACAAAGTATTTTGGACCAGGCATATCAGAAGAGATTGATAAAAAAATCAGCTTGCATTGGGAAAAACATTCATTTAAAAAAGAACGAACAATAGAAGATGCACTTCAAGTATATAAATTAGCACTTGTTTGTGGAAATATAAAAAAAGAAAAACATATTACATTAGCGGGACTTGCATTAAGAACAGCTTGGCTATACCGTACGCTAGAAAACAAAGAGCAAGAAAACCGATTTATGCTTATTGCACGTAATCAATATATAGATGCATTCTCCAATGGCGATCATAACGGTACTTCCATGTCGGAAGTTCGTGTTATCTACTTAATAGCCGAATTATCAAGAAGATTAGGAGAACGAGAAGAGGCCATTCGCTACTTCTCTCGTGTTATAGAAAAACAACGTACTTCAAATGAAACGAAAATCATTGAAATGGCCAAGGAACAATGGCAAACAATGAGACATGAAAAGGAAATGGCTGAACGTACCGAAATTTAATGCTACCTTTTGTTATTTACACTTATTTATAAGAAAAAAAGAGCCTTTAAAAGGGGGCTCTTTTTTAACTTTATACGGTTGTTGCTTAGAATACTTGTTCTACCTCAATAACACCTGGTACTTCTTCTAATAACGCGCGTTCAATCCCTGCTTTTAAAGTGATTGTAGAACTTGGGCAGCTTCCGCATGCGCCTAGTAAACGTAATTTTACGATACCATCTTCTATATCAACTAATTCACAGTCTCCTCCATCACGAAGAAGGAATGGGCGTAATTTATCTAAAACTTCTTGTACTTGTTCTTGCATATTCAATCGACTCCTTTCCTTATAATTATTATAATATCAGACGAACACAAAGGAAAGTAATTAAAATGCTCAAATAATGGTATAACAATATTTTAATTAATGTCCACTCTCAAAATGCTATTCTACCCCTCACCTTTTAAAGTTGTATTATATATAATGTATTAAACTATTTATATCATCTAATCTATTGATTGATTTCAATGTTTTTATAATAGATGATCTTTAATAGTTTAATATTGTAAGTGACAATCTTACCGTTTATCTTTATATTTATATGTAAGTACATATGGGAAAATTATAGTATTGTAAACGAGAGGAGGAATTGTAAGTGACAGAACAGACAATTGCAATCGAAATATACGGGGCTAGTGTCATGTGTGCAAGCTGTGTTAATGCACCGTCTTCAAAGGATACTTATGAGTGGCTACAAGCTGCTATTGATCGTAAATATCCGGAACAACCTTATAAAATCACATATATTGATATAGAAAATCCAATTGAAGATGTACGCCATAATCAATGGGCAGAACGAGTAAGAGATGATGAGTTTTTCTATCCATTAGTATTAATTAATAATGAAATTATTGGTGAGGGCTACATTCAGTTAAAGCCTGTATTTAAGGAGCTTGAGAAATTAGGCTTTGAACCGATCGATAAATAAATATAATAAAAAGCTGTCTCACTGTATAATGTTTTATCATTGTACGTGAGACAGCTTTTTTTAACCGTTTTGACGTTTGTACATCCACAACAAGCCTGATTTCATCAAGCGAGCAATACGACCTGTTACAGTCTTATCTGCTAAATAGACGAAACCTTGTTTCTTTCCTAGAGAACCCATAAAGCCCTTTAGCTTAATTTCTGGCATTTTCTCCGGAAGAGCTTCATTTTTCCAACGCAATTTTAATATACGAACAATATGTTCCGCTTGCTCTTCAGCTAACTGTGCACTTGGACCAAATTGTGAGGCTGCACAATCTCCAACCACATAGACATGTTCATCATTTGGTATATTCATATATTGAGTTATTACTACTCGACCAGTTCGATCAGATTCTAGACCTAAGTCACGGACTACCTTAACTGGTTGAATACCCGCCGTCCAAACAACTGCATCTACCGGAATTTGTTCTTCATGATTATGTAGCATGTGTTGTTCTACTTTTGTAATATTCGAGTTCGCAATAACTTCAACATCATTATTATCGAACCACTTTTTAACATAATTACTTAAACGTTCTGGGAAATCTTTTAGAATACGAGAGCCACGATCAAATAATTTAATTTTAAGATCCGCTCGACTTTCTCGTAATTCACTTGCTAATTCAATTCCACTTAATCCTGCACCTACGATTCCTACGACAGAACCAGATGGAAGGCCACAAAGAGCGTTATAAGCTTCACGTGATTTAGCCATTGTTTGGATGCTGTACGAAAATTCATCCGCACCAGGTACACCGTGATATTTATCTTCACAACCTAGACCAATAACTAAATCATCATACGCTACGCTATTGCCACCTTCTAATAGTACAGCTTTGTTAACTGTATCAATTTTTTCAATTTCACCATAAACGATCGATAACCGCTCATTTTCAGGGAAACTTACACGAATATGTTTCTCAGGTGTTGTACCTGCAGCTAAAGCATAAAAATCGGTTTTCAAGCTATGGAATGGCGCACGGTCTACTAGAGTGATTTGTACATCTTCTGGTAAATTGTTTGGTAATAAACGCAAAAGAATACGCATATTACCGTAGCCACCGCCTAATAAGACTAATTTTCTCATAGTAATCTCCTTCTTCTTACAATATTACATATCGATTCATTTCAAAACTGTCCACTAAGAGTATATACGATTGTGAGAAGTTTCACAATATAGACCCGAAAATTGACGAATGAAAAAAAAAATAGTAGCATTTCGAGTAGTGAGGTGAAGCGCACATGAATCCGCTTGTTGAGTTTTGTGTTAGTAATTTAGCAAATGGCTCCCAAGATACATTTGAAGTGCTAGAAATGGATCCAAATATAGATGTTTTAGAATATGGCTGCTTAAGCTATTGTACGAGATGCTCCGATTCTTTATATGCTCTAGTAAACGGCGAAATGGTTGAAGCTGAAACGCCGGAAGAATTAACAAAAAAAATCTATCAATTTATTGAAGAGAATCCTTTATTTTAACCAAAAAAGTCGCAAACTATGTGAATTAACTACATAGTTTGCGACTTTATTTTTACAATTGCCAATCGAGTAAACTATCAATGCTGTAAGTGGGTTGGATATCCTTTTTCAATACAGATTCAGTAGGTGTTACTCCAGTATTCACGTGTAATGTATCTATACCAAAGCGGATACCAGCTAATATATCCGTATCATAATTATCACCAATCATAAGCATATCCTCTTTTTCAAAGCCATTCAATTGCTGTAAAATCGCTAGCATATGAGGATGTGGTTTTCCAATATACGTAGGTTCCACACCTGTCACATTATGAATTAGCTCCGCAATCGATCCATTTCCTGGTGCAAAACCTTTTTCACTTGGAAATTTAATATCACCATTTGTCGCTACAAAATCTGCTCCATTTTGTATAGCATAGCAAGCATTTTCTATTTTAGAATAATTTAATTCCAGATCAATACCTTGCACTAACACATCCGGTTGTTCAGAAGTGAACGTTATATTTTCAGCAAGTAGAGCTTCTCTTAAGCCATCTCCACCTATCATTTGCACTGTTGCATTTGGATAATGATTGCTGATATATTTTGCAGTTGCGATAGCTGAAGTTAAAATATGCGCTTCAGGTACACATATACCCATTTTCAGTAGTTTCTGCTGTACTTGTTTCTGCGTCATACGTGCATTATTAGTGATATAGAAAGGCTCTACTCCTTTCTTTTGTAATGCATGTATAAAAGCTACAGCAGAAGGAATAGGCTCAGTCCCCTTATACACAGTCCCATCTAAATCGAAACAATAGGCTTTGTACGCTTTCATTTTTGTACCTCTGGAATGAATGCAGATACTGGACCTAGCTCATTCACTAAATAATGCTCTACTTTTGGTGCAAAAGCTTTAATGGCATCCATATTATTATTTAATACAACTACTAACTCTTCATCATTTACATCTAAAATATCACGCACAAGCGCTCGTCGTAAGCCAATTAACTCTTTTAATGGTTGATCCATTTCAGCTGTAATGACTTTTTCATCGACTAAAATATCAATTATATCTTCATAACTTCCAGGATCACGCATAATAAAACCATCAATCATGGAGTTACCCACATCAATTATTGCTTCGATTAATGTATTCGCAATACGCTCCAAAGCTAATTTACGGATATCATCTGATAACCAGTCTTTTTGGCCTTCAAAAACCACTATTAATGAATTCATATATTCAAGATTTTTTATTATTTTTTTACGATCAACGAAATACACAGTACTTCCTCCATTCAAATTATAAAAGTTGATAGTCTACTCCTTTCTATAGTACCATATCTTTAGAATCGGAAGGAGTTGCACACGCAATGGAAAGATTTTTCTTATACGACGATGTCGAAGATACAAAGACTCGTTTTGTTAGCTTCACAGGCGAATCGCAACGCTATGATTTAGCTATTTTACAAAGCGGACGCTTTTTTGGAAAAGTGCTCGTTTTAGATATGCAACTCGGCCGCTTTGCCATTCTCGGCTCAGACGACCTAGAAGAGCCAGGATACTTAGAACAAGTATACAACCGTCCCGAAGACGAAGCACAAGAACTACGAGAATACCTACATGAATTAATTGGGTAACTTAAATGCTGAAGCGGCCCGTTTAGCCCCGACTAGCACTGGAAGGCCTGAATCAAAGGCGCTTTTTGCCTTTGACCGAGGGTCTGAAGTGACCTTGAGGGGCTGGCCGCTGAAGCTGGATAAACCTTAATGCTGATGGCGCTCGTTTAGTGGAAGATAGCCTAAGTTCGCCACGTCCTGTGGCAACGGCTACCTGACCATCATCCTGTTGGCCCCCGACTAGCACTGGAAGGCCTGAATCAAAGGCGCTTTTTGCCTTTGACTGAGGGTCTGAAGTGACCTCGAGGGGCTGGCCGCTGAAGCTGGATAAACCCTAATGCTGATGGCGCTCGTCACCTCGAGCCGTTAGCGCCTGAAGCTAGATAACACCCCTTACCTCATAACTCTAACTTAACCACTTCAAATCAAAAAAATACTAAAAAACATCGATTCCGGCTTTTATAGCACGGAATCGATGTTTTTTTGTTCTTCTTGAATTGTTTCAGTGATAATGATCTCAGGCTCATCTACTGTTTCAGATTCTGCCTCTTCAAGCACTGCTTCTTTTACAGGAATCGGCGCTTTACCGGTTTTCTTTAGTACAAAATAAGCACATCCAAAATTACAATATTCGTATAAATAATCCTGTAATGTACTTATTTTCGTATCGAAAGAAGCCTTTTGATTTTTGTCATCAAAAAAGCCTTTTAAACGTAATTGGCCATAGCCCCAATCACCAACAATATAGTCATACTTTGTTAAAATATCGCTAAATCGTTCAAGAAAAGCTTCTTCTTGGAAACCCTCACGATAATCTGTTAATACATCATACGCCATTCGTTCTGCAATGACCATGTTACCACCATCCGTTAGTTATTCGTGATAGCGCTTTTTTCTTCGCCTAGCAGTTGTTTTTGTTTCGCTGCGGCATTTACTTGTTCATCGGCATGATAACTACTACGCACAAGTGGACCAGCTTCACAATGAGAGAATCCTTTACTCATTGCAATTTTGCGCAGTTTACCGAATTCTAATGGTGAGTAATATTTTTTCACCGGTAAATGTTTTTTCGAAGGTTGTAAATATTGACCGATCGTCATTATATCTACATTATTTGCGCGTAAATCGTCCATTACTTCAATAATTTCTTCTTCTGTTTCTCCAAGTCCCACCATTAATGATGATTTTGTTGGAATTTCAGGTTGCATTTCTTTTGCACGACGTAAAAACTCTAATGAGCGATCGTATTTAGCTCGAGCGCGAACTCTTGGTGTTAAGCGTTTTACTGTCTCGATATTATGGTTTAAAATATCCGGTTTCGTATCCATTAATATACGTAAATTTCCTTCAATTCCACCCATATCTGAAGGTAATACCTCAATTGATGTGAATGGGTTTTTTCGACGAATTGCACGAACAGTTTCTGCAAAAACTTCTGCTCCTCCGTCTTTTAAGTCATCACGTGCTACTGCAGTTACAACGACATGCTTTAAGTTCATAATTTCAACTGAATCTGCTACGCGTTCTGGTTCTGCTGTATCTAATTCATTTGGAAGACCTGTTTTTACTGCACAGAAGCGACATGCGCGTGTACATACAGCTCCTAATATCATAAATGTCGCTGTACGTCTTTCACCCCAGCATTCATGAATATTTGGGCATCTGGCTTCCTCACAAACTGTATGTAAGTTCTTTTCTCTCATCAGTTTCTTTAGGCCTTTATAGTCGTCATTAGTATTTAGTTTGATTTTTAGCCAATCTGGTTTTCTTATATGTTCTTCTTTAGTTGGTTTACATGATGTCATTGAAGATTCGTCTCCCATCATAAGGCTTATTTATATATTGTAGTACTTTTGTCAATGTAACATAATAAATAGTTTCAAACAACCTTCGATTACTAATATTGTCAAAATATTTTACTATACCGTGAACTAAGTAAATATTAATTTAAATAAAATAAAAAAGGAAATTAAATACCTTTTAGTTCATTTTAATTGGTACCTCGACTGATGGTTGCGTTCCTCCACCTGTTGTATAGATATTAGGCACTGTACCCTTAAGCATACCAATAGCAACTGGTATTCTTTGCTCTACAGTGGTTGATTTACTAGCAAATGGAACGATGACTTGAACATTTATGGATAAGTGAATTTGTACTTTCACGAGTGCATTATTAATACCAAATTCCTCAATTTCCGTTTCTACATTTGTATTTATTTTGCCTATAACATGAAAACGAATAGGGATTTTAGGCCCTAAATTCCCTAACAAAGGCAAGTTAGTTGCCTGCCCAATTGGAACAAAAAAGACAACGCCACCATCTTCTTGCATTGCATTGGCATCATATTCAATATCATCGAATTTCGGCAATTTACTTAAATTTCCTGATTCTGCATCTTCAAGATGGTCTTGTACTAGCGTATACGTTTCCGCCATAACACGATTAATAATTTCTGAATTAAACTTTGTCATTTTAGTATCTTCGCCTGGTACTTCTTCTATTATATCATTGACATCAAGAACATTTGCAGTTCTAGAGTTAATAGCCTTACTAATAACTTCAGATGCTATTCGATTCGTTTGGACCTCTGCATATCGTAAATATATCGGCATCAGTCTTACATTCACTAGGTAAAATAAGAGAGCAATCATCCCCAAAAAGCTTAAGATAAAAAGTGGTAATAATCGAGAGCGTTTTTGTCGTTTTTGCACTAACAATCTACGTCTTTGTTTTGGTAAACGCAAAAAAATTCCCCCTAATCATAGGCTATGACTAAGGGGTAATATTTATTCATTATGTACGAGGTATTCCACCTCAACCTGATGGATGTAAGCAGCCGGTTCATCTTCCAAACAACATTCATATGTTGCTGGCAATATTTCACCATCCTTTTCAAAAATGCGAACCCAAGGTTTATCTGTATATTTATGATTTTGTTTTGAGACAATTCCTCGTCGACCATCAGATAGTAAAACCACAGTTCCATTCGGATATATGGCGATGCATTTTTGAAATGCTTTTACAACCTTCTCATCGTATAATGTACCGATACCTTGCTTAATTATTTCCATCCCATGTGATGGCAACATTTTCTTTCGATATACGCGATTAGATGTCACTGCATCAAATACATCGGCGACAGCAATAATTTTAGCATATGGGTGGATTTCAAAATCAATCAATCCGCGTGGATACCCGCTACCATCAAGTCTTTCGTGATGTTGGAATGCACAATGTGCTGATAATAAAGAAATAGTATGTAAGTTTCTTAATAAGTCAAAGCCATACTTTGCATGAAGTTTCATTGTATCGTATTCTTCATTTGTTAAGCGCCCAGGCTTATTTAAAATCTCAAGTGGGATTAGCATCTTACCAACGTCATGTAACATGGCACCAATCCCAATTTGGCGTATTTCATCTGATGTATATTTCATCTCTCTAGCAATCGCAATCGAATAGATTGCCACTTGTAATGAGTGTTGATAGATATATTCATCATATATAAATGCATCACTCAAAACTGTAATCATTTCTTCGCTATTTATGATACTTTCAAGTAACTGCTCTATAATACATCCAAAATGTTTGGACTGTTGATCTAAACAATAGGTTAAATCTACATTATTTTGATTTTTTAACATTTTGAAGGAATCTGTTATTTTATCAACAGCTTTTCGCCTTATGTGCAAAGGCACAGCTTCAACTATATTAATATCATGAGAAATTTCATCGTTTATATATACATATTGAACATTTAATTGTAAAAGTCGGTCGGCTATTTGATTTGATGCTACGACCCCTTCATGTAGTAAAGGTCTTCCAGCCTCATTCCAAATTGTTCTCCCGATCACCATTCCAGGTTGCAACACTTTAGTTGAAATCAGCCTCATACTATTTCCCCATTCATAAACATAATCTATTCTCTATATATTGACTCATATAAAACTTTAATCAGGTCTTTCTGAATTTTCCCCTTTGAAAAATTCAAGTCCATACAGAATTAGAATATCACGTAAAAATTGAGGTAACAAGTATGTTTTTGGTGTATTTTTGAAATCGGGAAAGAAATAACCAAAAGTATACATATCTAAAGTCACAAGCTTGTAACTTTTTTTCAAATCCGCTGTACGTCCATCTATTACTAACTGCCCCATATCATCCACTTCAAATTGATAGTTTAGCATCTTACCCATCACTACACCTCTAAACCCTAAGCCCTTCACTTCTCTTCTTGGCCAGTCTACATTTTGCGCTTCCATATAAACTTCTTTTAAACGCTCACCAGTAAGCTCAATTACACAAGCGTTGATTGGGTGTGGAAGCATACTGTGAATATCATTAGCTGTCACTCTACCTTTTGGAAGTCCATTTAAGAAAATTCCTGCATTAAACAAAGCACAATCAGCATTTGAAAATTGTAATAACGCTTTGGCAAATAGTTTTGATAGATTTGAATGATGGTACCATTCCTTATTATAATACCGGTCTGTATAAAATACAGGTACATCAAGTAGTTCACGCCCTCGTCGTTCAAGACCTACTACTATCTCTTTCTCCCTGTCTACAGCAGCAAGATCTATAGTTCTATGAAGCATCGTTTTTTTCTTCACAACTTTTTTTAGATCCGTATCAAATAGTATTTCTGTATGCCCTACAAATAAGCCAAATTTCCCTCCACCAGTTAACATCACATCATTTACTATTTTACCTTCATGCAAAATATGATGCGTATGTGCTCCGAAAATAACATCGATTTCAGTGCACTGTTCTGCTAACAACGTATCGTCAGACAAACCTAGATGCGACATACAAACAAGCACATCCACTTGATCACGTAGCTCATCTACTTGTTTTTTCAATACTGTAAGTGGCTCTAATACTTGCCATTCAAGTTGCCCATAAAATAAATAAAAAGGTGCTGTAGCTGCAATTATCCCTACTTTTATACCAGCTGTTGTATTATAAATCTTATATGGCTTTGCCCAATGAGGCATGTCACCATCATTATCGTGCAAATTAGCTACTAAGACATCGAATTTGGCATCTTTATATAATGTATTCAATTCGCTATTCGATAAAGTAATACCTTCATTATTACCAATCGTTACGGCATCATAATTTGCTTCATTTAATAATTCCACATTCCCTTTGCCCAACGTCGCCTCAGTATAAACATTCGAACGATCCATAAAGTCCCCTATATCAAGAACAAAGCAACTATCACCTGCATCTATATGCCACTTCTTTCGTGTCACAAGAAATTTGTGCGTACGAGGCCAATGTTCAAAATGGCTATGGACATCATTTGTATGATAAAAATGGATTGTTTCTAACATAATATCCCCTCTTCACATTCAGATTAGTCCTGCTATGATTGAACGAATTCCAAGAAGTAATAAAATTATTCGTAAAAAGAGCACTAATGTATCTGATTTAATACGCTTATTTAGTGCTGCTCCAAATTTCGCCCCTATATAAGCCCCTGGAATGACAGGAATCGTATACAACCACGGAACATTCCCTAAATAAATATGGCTAGCAGAGTTGACGATAGACGATAAAAACACCATGAACATGGATGTCGCCACAGCCACATGGGGAGGGAATAAGAATAATAATATCATTGCAGGAACAATCATTGATCCTCCACCAATTCCAAATAACCCTGAAGCAAAGCCAATTGCAAAAGTTAATAACAATGCAAACCAAATTGGATAGCCATAAACAAAACTTTTACCTTCTTGGTCGACAAAAGTTCTCTTCTGCCCATTTTCTACAAACCATTTAACTGGTTTCAATTTATCTTTCACAATTAAGATTGTCGCTAATATAATTAATAAAATGCCAAAATATAAATTAAATGATGGCAAATCTAATCCTTTATTCACCCAAGCACCAAAAATCGTCCCAGGTACACTCCCAGCAAAGAAAATTACGCCACTTTTATAGTCAATTGTTTTCGATTTCATATATGACAATGTAGATGCTAATCCAGTGAAAATCATCATAACTACAGATAGACCTACTACTTTTTGTGGTGTTATATCCGGGATTAAACCGAGTGTGAGCCCTACGAATAGTGTTGCGGGTACTAATATCACACCCCCACCTAGACCTACTAAAGCTCCAACTAGACCAGAACATAACCCAATTACAGCAATTAAAAAATATTCCATTACGACTCTCCTTCAAAAAAATCTAATTGTTTTGGAGATAAACCTTCATATTGTACGCCCAGCATTTTTTTCAGTTGTTTTGCATTTTTAGCTGCATCATTTCCTGAGTTATTATTAAACAACACAAACACCTCTTTTGCCTGCTGTTGTAACGATACAATATGTTTTTGTAATTCCTTTAATTCTTCTTCATTATAGTTATACAAAAAACGAATTTTTCGCCATTCATCATTATTTCCGGGGTTACGCCAACCATACACATTACGACCGTGAATACGAACAAGGACACGTTCATTTGTCGCTTTTGGTATTAGTGGAACTGACCCTTCTCCTGCCTGTGGCTCATCACAAACTGTATGTATTAAACCCTCTTGACGTAAGAAATTCAATGTACCGTCCATGAATTTTTCGCTATACCAAGTGCGATTTCGAAATTCAATTGCAATAGGAAAATTCTTTAATTGTTGCTTCACATAGCGAATATAAGTAACATTTTTTGATTGGCAGTCAAACCACGGTGGGAACTGTACTAATATCATCGCAAGCTTGCCTACTTGTTGAAAAGGTGTAATCGCGTCTTTAAATGCCTCAAACATATCTTCTCTAGTTTCATAAGGATTAACCTGCCTCAAATGACCTGTCATCCCTTGATAAGCTTTTACAACAAATTGAAAATGATCTGGTACTTCTGCAATCCACTTCTGCACATTAGACTCAGACGGAATGGAATAAAATGACGTATCTACTTCAACAACTGGAAAGTGTCCGCTGTAATCAAATAACTTATCACGCGCTGTAGACAACGGACTATATAGATCTGGATGATCTCCCCATCCAGTTAAACCAATATGTATCATCTCATATCCCCTCATTAACAGACGTTTAGTTTATGATAGCATAACATTCTGCTGTGTTAGAACAGATTCACACTTACCTTCTTATGTAATAATCACTCTAATTGTATAAAAAAAAGCTTCGGCATCAATTTGGAAATCCAAATTGAGTTACCGAAGCTTAAAAGTTAGCTCTGATTAACCGATAGAGCCTTCCATTTCGAATTTGATAAGTCTATTCATTTCTACTGCATATTCCATTGGAAGTTCCTTAGTGAATGGCTCGATGAAGCCCATTACTATCATTTCTGTAGCTTCTTGCTCAGAAACACCACGGCTCATTAAGTAGAACAATTGCTCTTCAGATACTTTTGAAACTTTTGCTTCATGCTCTAAAGAGATTTGATCATTCATTACTTCATTGTATGGAATTGTATCAGAAGTCGATTCGTTATCCATGATTAATGTATCACATTCGATATTCGCGCGAGCGTTTATTGCTTTTTTACCAAAGCGAACAATACCGCGATATGTTACGTTACCACCATGTTTAGAAATAGATTTTGATACGATTGTTGAAGAAGTGTTTGGTGCTAAGTGAATCATTTTCGCACCAGTATCTTGGTTTTGTCCACGACCTGCAATGGCAATTGATAATGTCATACCACGAGCACCTTCACCTTTAAGGACACATGCTGGGTATTTCATTGTTAATTTAGAACCGATGTTGCCATCAATCCATTCCATTGTAGCATTAGCATCACATACAGCTCGTTTCGTCACTAGGTTATAAACATTGTTAGCCCAGTTTTGAATCGTTGTATAACGGCAATATGCGTCTTTTTTGATGATGATTTCTACAACAGCACTGTGTAGAGAGCTTGTTGTATAAACTGGAGCTGTACAACCTTCAACATAGTGTACACTTGCACCTTCATCAACAATAATCAATGTACGTTCGAATTGACCCATGTTTTCAGAGTTAATACGGAAGTACGCTTGTAGAGGTGTTTCAAGTTTCACACCTTTTGGTACATAGATGAACGAACCACCAGACCATACTGCTGAGTTCAATGCAGAGAATTTGTTGTCTTGTGGTGGAATTGTTTTACCGAAGTACTCTTTGAAAAGTTCTTCGTTTTCACGAAGTGCTGAGTCTGTGTCTTTAAACACAACGCCCATATCTTCAAGTTCTTCCTTCATGTTATGGTAAACAACTTCAGATTCATATTGTGCAGAAACACCCGCAAGGTATTTTTGTTCTGCTTCAGGGATACCAAGCTTATCAAATGTTTCTTTGATTTCTGCAGGTACTTCATCCCAAGATTTTTGAGTTGCTTCTGAAGGTTTTACATAATAGGTAATCTCATCGAAGTTTAACTCAGATAGATCCCCACCCCATTGAGGCATTGGTTTTTCATAGAAAATCTCAAGTGATTTTAGACGGAAATCTAACATCCATTGAGGCTCGTTTTTCATTTTAGAAATTTCTTTAACGATATCAGCAGTTAATCCACGTTTTGAACGGAAAATAGATACGTCCTTGTCATGGAATCCATACTTGTAATCGCCAATTTCAGGCATTTTTTTAGCCATCGTTTCTCCTCCGTTCAGAGTTCAATAATTTATTTATTTTCAGATTCGTTTTGCACGCCTTTTTCCATTGCTTTCCAAGCTAAAGTTGCACATTTAATACGAGCTGGGAATTTCGAAACACCTGAAAGTGCTTCTACATCACCTAAATCGATGGAATCGTCATAGTCTTTTCCAAGCATCATGTCAGAGAAAATATGCGCTAGGTTTTGAGCTTCCTCAACTGTCTTCCCTTTGACTGTTTGAGTCATCATGGATGCAGAGGACATTGAGATGGAACAACCTTCTCCATCAAATTTAGCATCTTCTACGATGCCATTATTTACTTGTAAAGTTAAACGGATACGGTCGCCACAAGTAGGGTTGTTCATATCGATAGTGACATTACTACCTTCAAGAGCCCCTTTGTTTCTTGGCTTTTTATAGTGATCCATAATAACTGAGCGGTAAAGTTGATCTAAATTATTCAAAGACATCAGCAAAATACTCCTTCGCAGTGCGCAACCCTGCAACAAGACGGTCAATATCTTCCTCATTGTTATAAATATAGAAGCTAGCACGTGCAGTTGCAGTACATTGTAACCATTTCATCAGAGGCTGTGCACAATGATGTCCAGCACGTACAGCAATACCGTTCATATCTAGAACAGTTGCTACATCATGTGGATGTACATCATCTAAATTAAATGTTACAAGACCTGAACGTTTTGCAGGATCTTGTGGCCCATAAATTGATAAACCTTTAATTGTTTGCATATGGTCAATAGCATAACGCGATAAATCATGTTCGTGTTTTTCAATCGTGTCCATGCCGATTTCTTGAAGGAAATCAATAGCTGCACCTAATCCAATAGCTCCAGCAATGATTGGAGTACCACCTTCAAATTTCCAAGGTAGCTCCTTCCATGTAGATTCATGAAGACCTACAAAATCGATCATTTCGCCACCAAATTCAACCGGCTCCATGTTTTCGAGAAGCGCTTTTTTACCATATAATACACCAATACCAGTTGGCCCGCACATTTTGTGCCCAGAGAATGCTAAGAAATCACAATCTAAATCTTGCACATCTGTTTTAAAATGCGGTACACCTTGTGCCCCATCAACGACCATTACAGCTCCATATTCATGAGCAATCGCAGTAATTTCTTTGATTGGGTTGATCGTACCTAAGACATTTGAGGCATATGCCATTGAGACAATTTTTGTTTTGTCAGTAATTGTTTCACGCACTTTATCTAATGATAAAGTACCGTCTGACTCTAAATCGATATATTTTAATGTCGCGCCTTTTTCCTTCGCAAGTTGTTGCCAAGGGATTAAGTTAGAATGGTGTTCCATATAAGTGATGACGATTTCATCGCCTTCACCTACATGCGTACGACCATAACTTTGTGCAACTATATTTAATGCAGTTGTAGTCCCTCTTGTGAAGATGATTTCTTCAGTTGAGTTTGCCTTGATAAATTTACGAATTTTTTCACGAGCACCTTCATAAGAATCTGTTGCTCTGTTCCCAAGTGTGTGAACACCACGGTGTACATTTGAATTTTCAAATTCGTAATAATTTTTGATAGCTTCAATTACTTGAATTGGCTTTTGAGAAGTTGCAGCACTATCAAGATAAACAAGCGGATGCCCGTTAATCTCTTGATTTAATATCGGGAAATAGCTTCGAATGTCATCTTTGATCATTAGCGAACTTTCCTTTCGATAACCTCCGTCAGTTGCTTTTTAACACCCTCGATAGGCAATTTATTTACAACTGGCGCAAGGAATCCGTGAATAACTAAACGTTCAGCTTCTTCTTTCGCAATACCGCGACTCATTAAATAATACAGTTGAATTGGGTCAACGCGTCCAACAGAAGCTGCGTGTCCAGCAGTTACATCGTCTTCTTCGATTAATAGAATCGGGTTAGCGTCACCACGAGCATCTTCGCTAAACATTAACACACGTGATTCTTGAACAGCATCTGCTTTAGTAGCACCGTGTTCGATTTTGCCAATGCCATTGAAAATAGCACGAGAAGCATCTTTCATAACACCGTGTGTAAGGATGTAACCAGTAGATGCTTTACCCCAATGACGAACTTCAGTTGTGAAGTTTTGACTTTGATTTCCGCGACCAACAACTACTGATTTACTATCAGCATTTGAACCGTCACCAATTAAATGCGAAATATTTTCAGAGATTGTATCACAGTCATTCATTAAACCTGCAGCCCATTCAATAGTTGCATCACGGTGTAAAATACCGCGGCGGTTAACATACGTCGTTAAACCTTTTGCAAGTACATCTACAGCTCCAAAAATTACTTTAGCATTATCATTTACGATAACTTCTGCAATAATGTTTGCTTGTCCAGTTGCTTCGTCAACAGTAGAAAGATAATTTTCTACATATGTAACTGAACTGTTTGCTTCAGCAACAATTAATACATGATTGAATAATGAAGCTTCTGCATTGTCATGTAAGAACACAACTTGAAGAGGTTCTTCAATGATGACGTTTTTTGGAACATAAACGAAGACACCACCGTTTACTAATGCAGCATGTAATGCAGATAGTTTGTGGGCATCAGCTTTTACGCCTTCTGTCATATAATATTTTTTCACTAGGTCACTATGTTCGCGACTTGCAGTGATAATATCAGTCATAATAACACCTTGTGCTTTTAGCTCTTCTGAAAGCTCCAAGTATGCAGGTGTATTATTGTGTTGGATATAGATGTTATGTTGGTTTTCAACATCTACAATTGACTTCACTTCTTTTGGAAGTTCATCTAATGATGCATATGTTGTACTTTCTACAACATGTGCTGGGAATTCTGTGAAATTCCATTTTGTAATATTCGTTTTATCTGGTTTTGGCAATGGTAGCGTTTCTACGTTCGCTAGTGCACTTTCACGAAGCTCAGTTAACCAGCTTGGTTCATTGTTCGCTTCAGAGAAGGAGCGTACGTCTTGAGCGGTTACCGCCAATTTTGTTTCAACCGTCATTCTGCTCGTCCTCCTTCTTATGCTTCTTGTTCAGCAGTTTCTTCGTCTTCAATACCTAATTCTTGTTTAATCCAGTCATAACCTTCAGCTTCAAGTTTATGAGCTAATTCAGCTCCACCAGATTTTACAACTTTACCTTGCATCATAACATGTACTTTATCTGGAGTGATGTAGTTAAGTAGACGTTGGTAGTGAGTGATCATTAAGCAGCCGAAGCCTTCGCCGCGCATTTCGTTGATTCCTTTAGAAACAACTTTTAATGCATCGATATCAAGACCAGAGTCAATTTCATCTAAAATAGCGAATTTTGGTTTGATCATCATTAATTGTAGAATTTCGTTACGTTTTTTCTCACCGCCAGAGAAACCTTCATTTAAGTAGCGTTGAGCCATATCTAAATCCATTTCAAGGAATTCCATTTTTTTATCTAATTCACGGATAAATTTCATCAGTGAAATTTCGTCACCCTCTTCACGACGTGCGTTAATAGCAGAACGTAAGAAGTCAGCGTTTGTTACACCTGAAATTTCTGATGGGTATTGCATACCAAGGAAAAGACCCGCTTTTGCACGTTCGTCTACTTCCATTTCAAGTACGTCTTCACCATCTAGCATGATTGAACCTGAAGTTACTTCATATTTTGGGTGACCCATAATAGCAGATGCTAAAGTAGATTTACCCGTACCGTTTGGACCCATGATTGCATGGATTTCGTTTGTATTAAGTGTTAGATTTACACCCTTTAAAATCTCTTTTCCGTCAATTTCGACATGAAGATCTGTGATTACTAATGTTGACATTTCATTACCTCCATTTAAAGTTCAATGAATGGTTTCCCATTTCTAATTTAATATCATTCTAATCTTAACTTAAAAAGAAGTGGCTTGCAAACCTTTTGAAAATTATTCTCACTTCCCTTTTAAACAGTAGATGTTCACTAGCTTTATATCAAGTATTCTAGCAATTCTTTGCTATTTGTAAAAAATCAATTCATTTTCAATACAGATACTCTAATTGAGAATCGATTTCACTCCCATTATAGTGATAACCTTATTCTTCTGTGAATTTATATATTTTTAAACATATTCTTTCGACCAATATTATTGTATACTGACTATTTTTTACGATACAACTCTATTTTCCGCATAAAAAAAAGCCTGTGTAACAGGCTTTTTAGACACTCTATTATTAAGTAACAGCGTATTTCGTTAAATATGCATTAACACTTTCCGCTACACCCCGACCTTCTTTAATCGCCCATACGATTAAACTTTGACCTTTACGTGCATCACCTGCTGTAAATACACCATTTACATTAGTAGCGTATCCTTTCCCGATTGAAGCAATTTTGTTATTCGTTACTTTAACACCAAATTGTTCTGGCAAAGCGTGTTCCACGCCTTCAAAGCCGATTGCAACGAAAACATGTCGTACAGGCCACACCTTCTCAGTACCAGGTACTTCTTCAAAATAGACGTAACCTTCATCATTAATAACTTTATTCATTTGAATTGTGTGTAATTCTTTCACATGACCTTTTTTATCCGTCACAATTTTCTTTGTTTGGATGCAATATTCTCGCGGGTCTTTACCATACTTTTCATCCGCTTCAGCATAGGCATAATCTAATTTATAAATATGAGGATCAGTTGGCCATAAATTATCGGCAGCACGCTTGAAAGGTAACTGAGGATGTTTACCGAATTGCACGACGCTATTGCAATTTTGACGAATTGCAGTAGCTACACAGTCAGCACCAGTATCACCACCACCAATAACAATGACATCCTTACCTTTTGTATTGATAAACTTACCATCTGCAAAATTAGAATCTAGCAAACTCTTAGATGTTGAAGTTAAATAGTCCATTGCTAAATGAACCCCTTCTGAATCGCTTCCTTCCATATGAAGCGCACGTTGTTTAGTTGCACCAGTACACAAGATGATTGCATCATACTCGGCTTTTAACTGTCCAGCCGTAATATCCTTACCTACTTCGGTATTTAAGACAAACTCTATGCCTTCTTCCATTAACAATTGAATTCTGCGTTCTACAACATCTTTTTCTAGCTTCATATTCGGAATTCCGTACATAAGTAAGCCACCAGCTCGGTCAGCTCGCTCGTAAATAGTAACCGAGTGCCCCAATTGGTTTAATTGATCCGCTGCAGCAAGTCCTGCTGGTCCTGAACCAATGACGGCAATCTTTTTACCAGTTCTTAGTTTAGGCATACGTGGTTGAATCCACCCATTTTCGAACCCTTTATCTATAATAGTTCGTTCAATGCTTTTAATTGCAACTGCAGGGTCTGTAATTGCTAATGTACAAGAACCTTCACAAGGCGCGGGGCAAACGCGTCCTGTGAATTCCGGAAAGTTATTTGTAAGCAATAAACGCTCTAACGCTTCCTTCCATTTACCTTTATACACTAAGTCATTCCACTCGGGGATAACATTATTAATCGGACAACCTGCAGCTGTACCGCGAATCTCAATTCCCATATGACAAAAAGGTGTCCCACAATCCATACATCTAGCACCCTGGATTTGAAGAGCTTCATCGGTTAATCTTGAAGCATATTCTTTCCAATTCTTAATGCGCTCTAGTGGTTGTTGCTCTTTTGTTTTTTCTCTACTATATTCCATAAATCCAGTTGGTTTCCCCATCTAGAACCCCTCCTCCATTATTTATTGGAAAGCACTACTTCCTTTTTTTTAGAAGTAGCTAAAAATGCTTTCATCGCTGCATCATCTGCAGATAAACCTTCAGCCTCGAAATCACTAATACGATCAATCATTTTCTTGTAGTCTGCAGGAACAACTTTTAAGAATTTAACAACCGACTGCGTCCAATCAGTTAAGAGCGTTTTAGCTGTTGAACTATCTGTGTTCAACATATGTTCTTCAATTAATGCGCGGACAAATTTAGTTTCTTCCTCATTTTCTAAATCTTCAAATCCTATCATTTCCATGTTGCACTTTTCTTTGAAAGCTTTTTCATCTTCTACTAATACGTATGCAATACCACCGGACATACCAGCACCAAAGTTCTTACCTACATCACCTAAAATAACAACATGGCCTCCAGTCATGTACTCACAACCATGATCTCCTATTCCTTCAACAACGATATCCGCTCCACTATTACGGACTGCAAAACGTTCTCCTGCACGGCCATTGATAAATGCTTTACCACTCGTAGCACCGTATAAACAAACGTTTCCGGCTATGACGTTTTTCTCAACATCGCCTTTTATTGGTGCGGAAACGACAACTTTCCCTCCTGATAACCCTTTACCGAAGTAATCATTCGCATCGCCATTTACATACATAGACATTCCCCTAGGTATAAACGCACCGAAACTTTGCCCAGCTGAACCTGTGAATTGAAGTGAAATTGTATCGTCAACTAAACCTCTTTCACCATAACGTTTTGATATTTCACTCCCGATAATAGTGCCAACAACTCGGTCTGTGTTTTTAATCGGATAGTGCAGTTTAATAGGACTTTCATCTATTATTGCTTTCTCAACCGCGCCAAGAATTTCACGCATATCAAGAGATTCTTCAATTTTATGATCTTGCATCACTTGCTGAGTACGAGGTCCTTTAGGTTGATATAATAAAGCTGAAAGATCTAATTGGCCTGCTTTCCAATGGTTCAAAGCACGGTTGCTAACTTCTAAAACATCTGTGCGGCCAATCATTTCATCCATTGAACGGAATCCGAGTATGGACATATGCTCTCGTACTTCTTCAGCAACAAATTGCATGAAATTTACGACATGATCCGCATTCCCCATGAATTTCGCTCTTAACTCAGGATTTTGAGTAGCTACCCCAACTGGGCATGTATCTAAATGACATGCTCTCATCATTACACAACCAAGGACGATTAATGGGGCTGTTGCAAAACCATATTCTTCAGCTCCGAGTAAAGCCGCCATCACGACGTCTTTTCCTGTCATCAATTTACCATCCGTTTCTAAAATGACGCGATCACGTAGACCATTTAACATCAGCGTTTGATGCGCCTCCGCAAGACCAAGCTCCCATGGTAATCCGGTATGCTTAATGCTCGTTTTTGGTGAAGCTCCTGTACCACCGTCATATCCACTAACAACAATTACGTCAGCTGCACCCTTCGCAACACCAGCGGCAATGGTACCAACCCCAGCTTTTGAAACAAGTTTCACACTAATACGTGCATGACGATTAGCGTTTTTCAAATCATGAATCAACTCAGCCATATCTTCAATAGAGTAGATATCATGATGTGGTGGAGGCGAGATTAATCCTACACCTGTAGTTGAACCACGAACATCAGCTACCCATGGATATACTTTGTTGCCAGGTAACTGACCACCCTCACCAGGCTTTGCCCCTTGTGCCATTTTAATTTGCAACTCATTTGCATTCACTAAGTAATGGCTCTTCACACCAAAACGACCTGAAGCAATTTGTTTAATTGCACTTCGACGATTATCTCCATTAGCATCAATTTCATAGCGGCTAGGGTGTTCCCCACCTTCTCCACTGTTACTTCTACCGCCCAATCTGTTCATCGCAATAGCTAATGTTTCATGCGCTTCCTGACTTAATGACCCAAATGACATGGCACCTGTCTTAAAGCGTTTTACTATTGATGCAACAGATTCTACCTCTTCTAAAGGAATACGACGTTGTGCTTTTTTGAATGCAAATAAATTACGCAAGAAACCAATTCGCTCTTCATTTGCCATTTCAGCATATTGTCTGTAAAGACCGATATCCCCTTTACGTGCTGCCCATTGCAATGTATGAATCGTTTTCGGATTAAAGGCATGATGCTCACCCGTGCTTCTCCACTGGAAATCACTGCCCGATTGCAACACTTGCTCAGTAGAGTGTACTGCTTCAGCATGCTTACGAAGCGCCTCTTTACCGATTGTTTCTAAATCAATGCCGCTTAATTGTGAAGCTGTTCCTGTGAAATATTTAGCAATAACTTCTTTACTAATACCCACCGCTTCAAAGACTTGAGCACCACGGTAACTCTGAACAGTTGAAATGCCCATCTTAGACATAACTTTAACAACACCATCTGCAATAGCTTTTGTATATTTGGCAACAGCCTCATCATATGTTTGTGACAGATGACCTTCTTTAATCGCTTGATAAATTGAAGCAAATGCTAAATACGGATTAATCGCATCTACACCGTAGCCGATTAAAGTTGCAAAGTGATGCACTTCTCGAACTTCAGCAGACTCTACAATAATACTCACCTTTGTACGATTTCCCGTTTTCACTAAATACTGATGTAAACAGCTAGCAGCTAGTAGCACTGGTATAGTCGGTGTCTCAGCATGTAAAAGCCGGTCTGATAACACGAGTAGTTGAGCACCTTTTGCAATCGCTTCATCTGCATGTTTTGTCAATCTAGTCAATTCGTTTTCTAATTCTTCTGAAAAATCAAGGTGCAATAATGCACTTTTGAAATTTTCATCATCATTTACTATTAATTGCTGTAGTTGACTGTTCGAAAGGACCGGCGTTTCCAAAAAAATTCGGCGGCTATTTTTTTCTGTTGGATGTAGCAAGTTACCTTCTGCCCCTAAAACCGTCATTGTAGACGTCACAATATGCTCACGAATCGAATCGATTGGTGGATTTGTCACTTGTGCAAAAAGCTGTTTAAAATAATTAAATAATGATTGTGGGCGATCTGATAATACCGCTAGCGGTGTATCATTCCCCATTGAGCCAAGGGGGTCTTTCCCCTCAGCTACCATTGGTACGATATATTTGTGAATATCTTCGTAAGTGTAACCATTAACCTTTTGACGGAATAGTAAATCCATCATGTCCTCAGGTTGATCTTCTTTCGTCTTCACAGTCACAAGGTTTTCTTCTAACCATTGTGTATATGGCTTTTCCCCTGCCATATCTGATTTTAATTCTTCATCTGAAATAATCCGTCCTTGTTCTAAATCAACAAGCAACATTTTCCCCGGGCTTAAACGTTCTTTATAAGCAATATTTTCTTCCTCTATATCCACTACACCAACTTCTGATGAGAAAATGATGTAGTCGTCCTTTGTGACATAATAGCGTGCTGGTCGTAAACCATTACGATCCAAAATCGCACCAATTTGTTTACCATCAGTAAAGCAAATCGCTGTTGGCCCATCCCAAGGTTCCATTAAACAGCTATGGTACGCATAAAACGCTTTTTTCTCTTCTGAAATATGCGGATTCTCAGTCCAAGGTTCCGGTATCATCATCATTGCCGTATGAGCCGGCGTGCGCCCTGCTAAAACGAAAAACTCAAAAGCGTTATCAAGCATTGATGAATCACTACCACTTTGGTCAACAATCGGTAAAAGCTTTTCTAAATCATCCCCAAATGCTTCTGAAACAAATTGTTGTTCACGTGCTTTCATCCAGTTAATATTGCCACGTAATGTATTAATTTCCCCATTGTGAATAATGTAGCGATTCGGATGCGCTCGTTCCCAGCTTGGGAATGTATTCGTGCTGTAACGTGAATGAACTAATGAAAATGCCGATGCAAATCGCTCATCTTGCAAATCCATGTAAAATTCATCCACCTCTTGAGGTGTCAGCAATCCTTTGAAAACCAATGTTTGGCTCGAAAAACTTGCACAATAAAACTTTTTGTCATTTTTTGTTGCCCAGTGCTCTGTTTGCTTACGAACTAGATACAACTTACGCTCGAAGGCGAGGGAATTACTGACATTAGCCGCTTTAATAAACACTTGGCGTACAACTGGCGCTGTTTCCTTAGCAGTGTCACTTAAAGGATCTGTGTTGATTGGTACTGTCCTCCAGCCTAATAACTCTTGGCCTTCCTCAGCAATCAATTCATTCATCTTATTCTCTATATCTTGTCGTTCAGTATGATCTTGAGTGAAAAATAACATCCCGACACCATAGCGTCCTTGATCAGGTAAAGTCCACTCAGTACAAATCGCTCTGAAAAATGCATCCGGAATTTGGACCATTAATCCTGCACCATCACCCGTTTTGCCGTCACTACCTCGCCCTGCACGATGATCCAAACGGCACAGCATTTCTAACCCATTCATTACTATGTCATGTGTGGCTTTACCTTTTAGATGAGCATATAAACCAATACCACAGGCATCATGCTCAAATTGTGGGGAGTATAATCCCTGTGCTGTTGGAAGTTGATGAAATGTCATGTAAATCCCTCCCTCTTCACTTAAAAAGTGACTTAAATTTATTTTAGTTTTCCAAATTGATATAAACAATATATAATTTATATATTATTAATCTATAAATTAGATGAATGGGAGATGATATACAATGGAACTACGCCAATTACGCTATTTCGTCGCGGTTGCGGAGCTTGAACATATTTCAGAAGCTGCTGAAAACTTACACGTTGCTCAATCTGCGATAAGTCGCCAAATAGCAAATTTAGAAGAAGAACTCGGCACAAAGCTGTTTGAGCGAGTTGGACGAAATGTCAAACTGACGCCAATTGGTAAAACATTTCTCGAACATAGCATCGCAGCCTTACAAGCAATCGATTTTGCCAAAAAGCAAATCGATGAATACTTGGATCCAGAAAAAGGAACGATTAAAATCGGCTTTCCTACGAGCTTAGCAAGTTTCTTGTTGCCAACTGTTATTTCAGCGTTTAAAAAGGAGCACCCGAATGTATCATTCCACTTGCGCCAAGGCTCTTACCGATATTTAATAAATGCAGTGAAAAACAGAGAACTAAACCTAGCGTTCCTTGGTCCACTTCCACCAAAAGACGATGCCATCAATACGACGATCTTATTCACAGAAAATATTGCAGCCTTATTGCCAGCTACTCATTCTTTAGCACAAAAGGACTCCATTCATTTATCTGATTTACGGAATGAGGATTTTGTTCTTTTCCCCGAAGGTTATATTCTCAACAAAGTGGCTGTTGAAGCTTGTAAATCTGTTGGTTTCACACCTAAAATCACTTCAGAGGGTGAAGATATGGATGCTTTAAAAGGTTTAGTAGCTGCTGGAATAGGCTTAAGCTTGTTACCTGAAAGCGCCTTTTATGACTCCACACCTAGACGTACTGTAAAGTTACCACTAGTTTCACCAGAGTTTACACGAACGGTCGGTATTATTTCTCCTACTAATCGTGATATAGCTCCTTCTGAACAAGTTTTCTTAAATTTTGTAAATAACTTCTTCTCTTTGTTGACTCAGTTTAAATAATAAAAAGCCCTCCGAAATATTCGGAAGGCCTTTTTATATTGCATGGTTATTTTCTAACTACGCTTGTTCTTTTTTACTGAAGCGGTCAACGATCATTGAAAGTGCCCCGTCACCTGTTACGTTTGTAGCTGTACCAAAACTATCTTGCGCGAGATATAGAGCTATCATTAACGCAACCATAGTTTCATCAAAACCTAACATTGATTGAAGAATTCCTGTCGCTGCCATTACTGCACCACCCGGTACTCCTGGTGCTGCAACCATTACAATACCTAACATGAAAATGAAAGGTATCATTTCAGTTAATGTATAAGCATGATTATTTAACATCATTACGGCCATTGAACATGTTGTTAATGTAATTGTACTACCTGATAAGTGAATTGTTGCAAATAGTGGAACAGTGAAACCTGTTACTCGCTCAGAAGCACCTGCCTTACGTGCTTGCTTTAATGTAATCGGAATCGTCGCAGCTGATGATTGTGTACCAAGAGCTGTGAAGTATGCCGGTGCCATCGTCTTCAATAAGTAGAACGGGTTTTTCTTATTAATAGCGCCTGCTACTACATATTGTAATACCAAGATACATAAATGCATTAAAATAATTAATAAAAATACTAATGCAAAAACCGAAAGAATTTTTGCCACTTGACCAGCGAAAGTCATATTTAAGAAAATACCAAAAATATGGATAGGTAGTAAAGGAATAATAATTTTCGAAATTACTTTATCAATAATCAAATTAAACTCATCAAAGAATTTTTTCATAATTTCACTATTGATAGCTGCCATACCAATCCCTAAGATGAAAGCTAATATTAAAGCAGTCATAACATCCATAAGTGGAGGCATTTCAATTGTTACGAATGTTTGCGCCAATGATTCCTCAGGATTAGCAAATTGTTCACTACCCGAAGTTGAAATTAACTTAGGTAAAACATTTGAAGCAACAAAGAATGCAAAGAATCCAGCTATTAAAGTAGAAAAGTAAGCAAAGAAAGTAGCTAATCCTAACAGTTTTCCAGACCCTTTACCTAATTGTGCAATTCCCGGTGCAATAAATGCGACGATTAATAACGGTACAACGAAGTTTAAGAAATTTCCGAATATACCATTGAATGTAGCAAATATACGAACGCCATCTTCCGGCATAATAGTACCTAGTAACGCTGCCAAAATTATCGCGACGATAATTCGTGGCAATAAACCAAACTTGATCTTCATAAAATGTCCTCCCGATAAATACATATGTCTTTTCTAAAAGTATATGCACACTCTATCACACCCACTTATTAAAGTGAATAGCACAACGATAATCCGGAATATTAAGTATTTTCAAATTATTAAAATTAATATTGTGTTAATCAACTAATTGCATGGTTTACAATATTCATGTAGCATAATCCCTAAATATTGTTATTTATCTTATAAATACATAAAAACACCCAAGCTTATTCAGCTTGGGTGTTTCAATTCTTTCTTATTCAGATACAGGAACAATATCCCCGTTCCATTCTTTTAATATATAGTCTTGCATTTCTTTTGAATGGAGTACTTTAACTAATTTTTTTATCTTTTCGTTATTCTCATCTTCTTTACGAACAGCAATCACATTAATGTACTCTGATTCTTTATCTTCTAATGCAATTGCGTCTTTTCCTGGGCTTATACCTGCGTCAATAGCGAAGTTAGAGTTGATTAATACTGCATCACCTTCGTCGTTTTTATACATTTGTACAAGCATTTCAGGTGCAGTGTTTGCATCAAATTTTAAGTTTTTTGGGTTCTTAGTGATATCCTTAATTTCGGCTGCAGTTTTATCTACACCTTCTTTTAATGTGATAAGACCTTTCGCTTCAAGTAGTGATAACATACGTCCATGGTCTGAAACTGAGTTACTTAGAAGAATTGTTGCGCCTTCTGGAAGATCTTCGAGTTTTTTATATTTTTTAGAATAGATACCGATTGGCTCGATGTGCACTCCACCAACATTAACAAAATCATATCCATTTTGCTTTTTCTGAAGCTCTAAATAAGGGATATGTTGGAAGTAGTTTGCATCTAAATCGCCATTTTCAAGATCTTTGTTCGGTAAAACATAATCTTGATACCTTTCGATTTTAAGCTTGATACCTTCTTTTTCTAGTAAGGGCTCTGCTTTTTCTAAAATTTCAGCATGCGGAGTATTAGCTGCACCGATTACTAATTCCTCTTCTGATTTACCACAAGCTGCTAAGCTTAGGGCTAACACTCCTGTAAGGATTCCTGCTACAAGTTTCTTCATGTTCTTAACGCTCCTTTTTACTGTTTAGTTATATGTGATCGGTTTTACCCGTATAAGCTTAAATTATCTTTTATCAATCTTCGTCGTAATAAGGTCACCGACAAATTGAATAACAAATACCACTACTAAAATAAGGATTGTTGCAACAAAAGTTACATCGCTTTGACTTCTTTGGAAACCGTCTAAAAACGCTAATGTCCCCAGTCCGCCTGCCCCAATAACACCCGCCATAGCTGTGTAACCAACAAGTGCAATAGCTGTTACAGTAATACCCGAAACTAATGCGGGTAATGATTCTGGGATTAACACTTTACCGATAATCGTAGAAGTTTTGGCACCCATCGAACGTGCCGCTTCAATGACACCTTTATCAATTTCTTTTAACGCAATTAAAACCATACGTGCATAAAAAGGTGCTGCTCCAATGATTAATGCTGGTAATGCGGCATTGGGACCTCGAATTGAGCCTAATAATAGCTTCGTAAATGGTATTAATAGAATCACTAAAATAATGAATGGAATCGAACGGAAAATATTCACGATCGAACCTGTTAACCAACTTACTAATTTATTTGCCCATAATTGCTGAGGGCTTGTCAAAAACAGCAAAATACCTAAAGCTAAACCAATGACAAATGTGAAAATTGTAGCAACGCCTGTCATATACAGTGTCTCTATAGTTGCTTCCCACATTCTGTCCCATTGTACATTCTGGAAGAGATCATTAAGCATTTTCGATCACCTCCGTTTTTACTCCATGTTCATTCATATATGTGACTGCTTTTTGTACATTATCATTATTGCCATCTAGCTGTATAATCAGCGTTCCATATGGTCCACTTTTCGTTTGCGAAATATTACCATGGACAATATTCACGTCTAAATTAAGTTCACGACTTAAATGTGAAATAACTGGCTGGCCAGTTGAAGAGCCTACAAACATTAATTTTACAAGTGTTCCTGATGGGTAGTTTTCAATAATTTGTTCAATTGATTCTTTACGTTCAATCGTATCTGTAATTTGAGAAACAAATCGTTTTGTAACGTCTGCTTGTGGTGATTGGAATACATCTAGGACATCACCATTCTCAACAACTTGTCCAGCTTCCATTACCGCCACGCGATGACAAATTTTACGAATGACATGCATCTCATGTGTGATAAGTACAATAGTTAAGCCTAATTTTTCATTGATATCGACTAGTAAATCTAAAATCGAATCCGTTGTTTCAGGATCAAGTGCTGAAGTAGCTTCATCACAAAGCAATACTTCTGGGTTATTTGCCAGTGCTCTAGCAATACCTACACGTTGCTTTTGACCACCTGATAATTGAGAAGGATATGCCTTCTCTCTTCCTTTTAAACCAACTAATTCAATAAGCTCTAATACCTTCTTTTGACTCTCCGCTTTAGATAAACCTGCAATTTCTAATGGAAATGCTATATTTTCTTCTACAGTGCGTGACCAAAGTAAATTGAAATGTTGGAAGATCATACTGATTTTTTGACGCGCATTACGTAACGCACTTCCTTTAATCGACGATACTTCCTGACCATTCACAACAACTTTACCGGTTGTCGGTTGCTCCAAACCATTTAATAACCGAATGAGCGTACTTTTACCCGCTCCGCTGTATCCAATAATGCCGAATATTTCTCCGTCTTCAACAGATAAATTCACATTTTTGACAGCGGTTAATTCTCCGTTAGCGGTTTTATATTTTTTCATAACATTTTCTAACTGAATCACTGTCATACCACCTTTATTTTAAAACTAAAAAGTATGCACTTTCTACTGGCATCTCTTAGAAACTAAAAAAACCCTTCTGCAGATTAACAGAAGGGTTCAACGCAAAGCTATATACGTAAAACCGTTCTCTCATCTTCCAAAGTAAATACTTTGTGTGATTTGGCACCGTGCCATATAAATATGACGGTTGCCGGGCTTCATTGGGCACTTCCCTCCACCTCTCTAAATAAGAGTAACGACAATATTTAATTAGTTATGATTGCTACTTTATCACGCTATTACTTTAACGTCAATCATTTAATTGTAATTTTTCAAATAAATAAGGTACTGATTGAAATGCGTAGATTTTATCGCGGATTTTACCATTTTCTGAAATAATTAAACAAGGGACACTTTCAATTTCATAATCAAATGCTACGTCTTGTATATAATTTAAGTTCGCTTTACCAATAGGAATATGGCTTACGACATGCTCTACTACTTCCATCATTTTCGATGCAACTGCACACGTTCCACATAATGGTGTGTATAAATAAAAAGCCGAAAGCGAGGTGGTTTTCATAGTTTCTTCCCATTGTTCACGTGACCATTCTTCCATCTTCTTCATTCCTATACTATTAGATATTTTTTATGAACTGTAAAATTTGCCGCCAATAATATTCTAGCTAAATGTCTTCTAGGAGTAGCTTCTACTTGTTTATAAGTAGAGGAGGTGTGTAGATGACGAGCATTTGGGAACTCTCTTTTAAAAAGAGCACGGAGCTTATCACCCGATGAGTCAGCATCAAAAAATGCATACATTTCGCAGTCCTCATATGGTGCCAAGATTTCTTCTAATCGGCTCGCACTAACTGTTCCATTCGTACATATTATCGGAATGTTCTCTGCTAATATTGGCGCAATTCGCAACTTATCTTGGCGCCCTTCCACGATAATCAGCTTGTTAAAAGTCATATATACCCTCCTAACAAATACTTTTTGCCGTTTACCAAGTTTAAAAAAACGCCGAGCAAATGCACGGCGTTTTTAGATCTTATTCTTCGATAATTGCTTCGTATTGTTCTGCAGTTAATAATGCATCAACTTGAGCGTTATCTGCTGGTTCTACTACAACCATCCATGCTTTTTCGTATGGTGATTCGTTAACGAATTCTGGGCTTTCTTCTAGCTCTTCGTTAATTTCAACAACTTTACCAGAAATCGGAGCGTAAAGTTCAGATACAGTTTTTACCGATTCAACACTGCCGAACGGCTCGTCTGCTACTAATTCGTCGCCTACTTGTGGAAGTTCAACGAAAACGATATCACCTAGTTCTGATTGTGCGAAATGTGTAATACCGATACGTACTTTTCCGTCTTCAGTTTTTACCCACTCATGTTCTTCAGAATAGCGTAAGTCTTTTGGTGTGCTCATGAATACCCCTCCAAATATGTAATTAATTTCACTTTAAGTTTGACATATTTCCAGTGTAAAAACAAGCATATGTCTGTGTTATTTCCATGTCTGTTCAAAGTCTGATTCTTTAAATCCTAATGTCACTTTTTTACCGTCTGTAACGATTGGACGCTTGATTAACATACCATCTGATGCAAGCAATTCTAATTGCGCATCTTCCGACATATCAGCCAGTCGATCTTTCAATTGCAACTCTCTATACTTCATACCTGAAGTATTAAAAAATTTCTTCAATGGTAAACCACTAGCATCTAGATACTGTTTTAATTCCTCTTTAGAAGGTGTTTCTTCAACAATGTGCTTATCTGTATAGTTTACCCCATTTTCGTCTAACCATGCTTTTGCTTTACGACAAGTTGTACATTTTGGATATTGAATAAATAAAATAGACATATACATGCTCCTTTTTCCAAACTATTTAATTCTATTGTAGTGGGAGTATAGTCTACAAGCAAGAAATCCGAACACAATAGTTGTGTTCGGATTCTCAACTAGCTTATTTTAGACAACAAATTTTTCTGCAGCAATCAGTTTAACTGATGCTTCACGTTTCTTCGCAATGACATTGTAAGGATTGTTACGAGTAAGTTTGCGAAGTGCAGATAACATCATACGAGCATTGTCTCCGTCAACAGCTGTAATGATTGTTTCTTTTGCTTCTTTTTCGATTTCTTCAAATGCTTCTTGACAGAAAATTTGAGTGTATAGTAATTTTTGGCTTGCTTTATCTAACCCATCACGAGCAATAGCTTTTTCTGTACGTAACACAGTAGATTCCATTGCAAATAATTGGTTAGCGACATTCGCAATGTTCACTAGTAATTCTTGCTCAGCATCTAATTTCGGGCCATATTTTTGTGCAGCAAGACCAGATGCTAATAGAGCGATTTTCTTCGCATTTTTTACAAGATATTTTTCTTGTGCTAATGGCTCATTAGCTATTTCTTCAGGCATTAGCATTAATAGTTCTTGTTGTAGGCTCTGCGCTTGTTGCAATAAAGGTAACTCACCTTTCATTGCTTTTTTCATAAATGTGCCCGGTATGATAAAACGGTTAATTTCGTTTGTTCCTTCGAAAATTCGGTTAATACGTGAGTCACGGTAAATGCGCTCTACTTCATACTCTTGCATGAAACCATATCCACCATGTAATTGCACCGCTTCATCTGCGATATAGTCAAGTGTTTCAGAACCAAAAACCTTATTGATAGAACATTCAATAGCATATTCTGCAATTGATGCTGCAATCGCTTTGCCGTCTTTTTGTTCGTTTTCACTTAATTGGCCCATACGATCTTCAAAGTATCCTACTGTACGGTAGATTAAACTTTCAGTAGCGTATAATTTTGAAGCCATTGTTGATAATTTTTCTTTCGTTAAATTGAAAGATGAAATAGGTGTTTTAAATTGTTGACGTTGGTTTGTATACGAAATCGCTAATTCAAGAGCACGCTTTGATGCACCAATTGAGCCAACACCTAATTTGTAACGACCGATGTTCAAAATGTTAAATGCAATAATGTGACCGCGACCTACTTCACCAAGTAGGTTTTCCACTGGCACATTTACATCTTCTAAAATCAGTGTGCGAGTTGAAGAAGATTTAATCCCCATTTTCTTTTCTTCTGCACCGACAGAAACACCTGGATAATTGCGTTCTACTATGAATGCTGAGAATTTATCTCCATCAATTTTCGCATATACGACGAATACATCAGCAAAACCAGCGTTTGTAATCCATTGCTTTTCGCCGTTTAATACATAATGTGTGCCTTCTGCATTTAATTTTGCCACTGTTTTAGCACCTAATGCATCCGATCCAGAACCTGGCTCTGTTAATGCATAAGCTGCAATTAACTCACCAGATGCAAGCTTAGGTAAGTACTGTTGTTTTTGATCTTCATTACCGAATAATACGATTGGTAATGAACCAATTCCAACATGTGCACCGTGTGTAATCGAGAATCCGCCAGCTACTGACATTTTCTCAGCAATTAATGCCGATGTTACTTTGTCTAAGCCTAGTCCTTCATATTCTTCAGGTACATCTGCAGCTAAAAGGCCCAGTTCACCAGCTTTTTTCAATAATCGTACGGAATGATCAAACTCGTGATTTTCTAAGTTTTCGACGACTGGTAATACTTCATTTTGCACATAGTCCTCTGTTGTTTTAGCAATCATTTTATGCTCTTCTGTGAAATCTTCTGGCGTAAATACACGATCAAGTTCTACATCTTCAGTTAAAAAGCTACCGCCTTTAATGATATTCGCTAATTTCTCTGTCATAATAATCGCTCCCCTTTTGTGTGTTATTTATAGAATTTCAAATACGCCAGCAGCTCCCATACCGCCACCGATACACATTGTTACTACACCATACTTTTTGCCTTGACGTTTTAACTCATGAATTAACTTCAATGTTAGGATGGAACCTGTAGCACCAAGCGGATGCCCTAATGCAATTGCACCACCATTTACATTCACCTTTTCAAGGTCGATGCCTAGTTCACGTACCACTTGGATAGATTGTGAAGCAAATGCTTCGTTAATTTCCCATAGGTCAATATCTTCAATAGATAGGCCCGCAATTTTCAGCGCCTTCGGTACAGCAACTGTTGGGCCAATCCCCATAATTTCAGGAGGGACTCCACCTACTGCAAAGGATAAAAATTTCGCCATTGGCTTTAAGCCTTGTGCTTCAGCCTCTTCACGGTCCATAACAAGTACTGCTGCTGCACCATCTGAAGTTTGTGAAGCATTACCTGCTGTTACACTTCCAGTTACTGAAAACGCTGGGCGTAATTTCGCAAGTGTTTCTTGAGATGTACCAACACGTACACCTTCATCCATATCAAAAGTGAATTTTCTCTCTTGCAAATTATTCCCCGCATCCACGTATCGTTGCACGACTTCCACTGGAACGATTTCATCGACGAATTTACCTTCTTGAATTGCTTTTGCCGCTAATTCATGTGAACGAACAGCAAAGGCATCTTGATCCTCACGACTAACATCATATTTCTTAGCCACTTCTTCCGCTGTATGCCCCATACTCATATAATATTGTGGGGCAGTTTCCGCTAAAGTCGCATTAGGTCTAATCACATTACCCATCATTGGTACTAGACTCATAGATTCAATACCGCCTGCAATAATAGCCTTTGAATGTCCAAGCATAATACGTTCTGCAGCATAAGCGATTGATTGTAAACCTGATGAACAGAATCGATTAACTGTTACAGCTGGTGTTGTATCAGGTAGCCCAGCAAGCGCTCCTATATTACGCGCAATATTCATCCCTTGTTCTGCTTCTGGCATAGCGCAGCCAAGAATTAAATCATCTATGTCCCCTTCATAACCTGCTCTTTGTAATGTCTCTTTCACAACTAATGCTCCAAGATCATCAGGACGAATAGTTGCTAAAGATCCTTTTTTTGCTTTTCCAACAGGTGTTCTTGCACCTGCTACAATAACAGCTTCACGCATAGTAGATTCCCCCTTAATCACTTCTCTAAAATTAGTTGCGAAGTGGTTTCCCTTTCACTAACATATGTTGCATTCTAGCTTGTGATTTTGGCTCTGCAACAAGGCTTAAGAACGCTTCACGCTCTAAATCTAGTAAGTATTGTTCATCCACTAATGTGCCGTATGGAACTTTGCCGCCTGCTAAAACATACGCAAGCTTTTTCGCTATTTTCAAATCATGCTCACTAATGTAGCCTGATTGATACATTCCTTGTGCTCCTAACAATAGTGTTGCATAACCAGTTTCACCTACAACCGGCACCTTAGTTCTAATTGGCGCTGTATAACCACCTTCATATAATGCCAATGCAGCTTGTTTGGCGTCATATAGTTGGTGTTCAGAGTTAACGCTAATACCATCTGCAAAATTCAAGAAATTATTTTCGCGTGCTTCCTCAGCAGATGTGGAAACTTTCGCCATTGCGATAGATTCAAATACTTTATTTGCGATATTTTGATAATCGACTTGTACTCCATTTGGTAATCCTTTTAAATGCTTTAAGTACAATTCTTTATTACCGCCACCGCCTGGAATTAGACCTACACCTACTTCCACTAGCCCCATATACGTTTCCATTGTTGCTTGAATATGAGCTGCTGGTAAACAAACTTCAGAACCGCCACCAAGCGTCATAGCAAATGGTGCTGCCACTACTGGTTTTGAACTGTACTTAATTTTCATCATTGCATTTTGGAAACCACGTATCGTGAAGTCTAATTCGAAAATGTTGTCATCTTGGGCTTCCATAAGAATCATTCCTAAGTTGGCACCAACGCAGAAGTTCTTCCCTTGGTTACCAATAACAAGCCCTTTGTAATTTGCTTCTACCTCATCAATCGCATAATTAATCATTTGTATTACATCTAAACCGATAGCGTTTGCTTGTGAATGGAATTCCAGTAACGCAATGCCATCCCCCATATCGATTAAGCTAGCTCCTGAGTTGGATTTAATAACACCGTGTTTTTTCTTGTAGCGCTTTAAATCGATTACTTTTTCATTAACCGCTACTAGCTTGTAATCTTCACCGTCAAAGTAAGCTAATCCATCCTCTAGTTCTTTATAAAAAGTTTCATAGCCTTTTGCTAGTAAGCCTTCTACGAAACTAGGAATTTCTTTACCTTCAGCAGTCATCTTCTCAACTGATTTCTTGACACCTATTGCATCCCAAATTTCAAAAGGTCCTTGTGTCCAGCCGAAACCCCATTTCATGGCGTTATCGATTGCGACAATGTCATCGGCAATTTCACCATGTAATTGTGCTGAGTAAAGTAAAGTTGGTGCTAGCACATTCCACAATAATTCTCCTGTACGGTCATCAGCATATGTTAACAACTTCACTTTCGCTGCTAATCCTTTTTGTTGCTTTGCCATTTCAATTGAAGGAGTGCGGAGTTTTTTTACTGGTTCATATTCAAATGTATCTGTATTTAACTCTAATATCTCTTTTCCTTTTTTAATGAAGAACCCTTGACCTGACTTCGCTCCAAGCCAGCCATTATCAACCATCTTCTGAAGATAAGCTGGTACTTCAAAAACTTGTTGCTCTTCGCCAGTTGTTTGATCATATACATTTTTTGCTACGTGAACGAAAGTATCTAAGCCAACAACATCTAATGTACGAAGAGTTGCTGATTTTGGACGGCCGATTAACGGTCCTGTAACAGAATCTACTTCACCAACCGAAAAACCACGCTCTTGCATTTCACGTAAAGTAACAAGCAAGCCATATGTACCAATCCGATTAGCTATGAAATTTGGTGTATCTTTTGCTAGAACGACACCTTTTCCTAGTTTGTCTTCTCCAAATTCCTTCATAAATGTCACTACATCAGGACAAGTATTCTTTGCCGGAATTACTTCAAGTAGTTTCAAATAGCGTGGTGGATTGAAGAAATGAGTGCCTAGGAAATGCTTTTGAAAGTCCTCTGAAAGACCTTCAGCCATTGCATCAATACTTATGCCTGATGTATTTGAACTAATAATTGTACCTGGTTGACGTACTGTATCAATTTTTTCATATAGATTCTTTTTAATAGCTAAGTTTTCAACGACAACCTCTATAATCCAATCCACTTCTTTTAGTTTTTCAAGATCATCCTCAAAATTCCCTACCGATAATAGTGCTAAGTTTTTCTTTGCAGTTAATGGTGCTGGTTTTTGTTTTAAAAGCTTTTGTAATGCAGTTTCTGCAAATCGATTACGAACGATCGAACTATCTATAGTAAGCCCCTTCGCTTCTTCCTCTTTAGTCAATTCCTTTGGTACGATATCAAGTAAAATTGTTGGAATACCGATGTTTGCTAAATGGGCTGCGATCCCCGAACCCATTACCCCCGAACCTAATACAGCTGCCTTCTTAATTTGATAAGCCATGAGCAAATCCTCCCTTTTCCCCTTTTTGAATGAATGCTCATTCATTTTATGAGTAAAAAAAATAAAACTTCCTTATCTGCTTATAAGTTTAGACTATTTTCTATATTTTCGCAATAATCAAATTCACTGAAAATACAAAAATATGGATTTAATTTTAAATATATTCCTTTTTACAGGCGGGACTCACTTTTTTAAAACAAGTTGCTTTCAGGGCTAACAAAAAACGTGTACACTATTTCAATAGGAGGGATTTACTTATGAAACCAATTACAACTATCGAACAATTTAATGCAACTACTGCGACAACAAAACCTGTGATCGTAAAATTCCACGCTGGATGGTGCCCTGACTGCACACGCATGGATATGTTCATCGATCCTATTATCGAAGAATACAATCAATACGATTGGTATGAATTAAATCGCGATGAGCTTCCAGAGCTTGCTGAAAAGTATGATGTAATGGGTATTCCTAGCTTACTGATCTTCAAAGAGGGCGAAAAGTTGGCTCACCTTCACAGTGCAAATGCTAAATCACCAGCTCAAGTAACTGAGTTTTTAGAAGCTCAAAAGGAAAAAGCATAACATTGTTTAACGGATAGACTGTAGACAACTCGAAGAATTTCGAGTTTGTCTACAGTCTTTTTCTTTTAAAAAATAAATAGATAGGAACGTTGATTTCCGCTACGATGGACGCTTGCCGCGGGCGGGCGCCACCTCCGCTCCAATCAACTACACATGTAATATAAACAAATCTTTTAAGATGATGGGAAATAAAAAAATATCGAAAGAAATCAAATTGAAATGATTGCTTTGGATCAACTAGTACCCAAGAACATATTATAGGGAAAACTGAGGACGCGGTGACCAACCTTACTTACTTTTGCTGTTGTGAATTTAAAGAAACTCGCCAATTGTACTTGGCAAGTTCAAAAATGGAAAGTAAGTTAGTGTCTATCCGTTTTTTCTTGTTTATATTGTAATATACTATGTATTCTATTCATGAAAAGTTCTAACAATTACATACTTACGTTGCAATAATAATGTTAAAAAAACAAATCAAATTTACATATTTTGTTGTCTGAAAATGGTTTGTATCTAAAATCTTTTCTAATAGTAACTACGAGTTGAATCCTTTCTCATTTATATTCATACATTCTTTTTATGGAGGCGAATTATATGCGCATTCAATTACCTGTAAATGGGCAATCCCAACATGCCGATAATGTGCTTAAAAAATTCCGGAATTCTGCATGTGGACCAACAACCGCTGCGGTCATGTTGGACTACCTATTACCTCATGAAACAACAAAAAGCATCAATCAGCTTTATAAACAGCTCGGAACGACACCAATCGGCCTTTTTAAGTACCGCTTCATTCGTAATATGCGGAAATTAATTGGGCCAGATTGGTCTATTCAAAGCTGTAGCTTACATGATGCTTTGTTTGAATTGCGCGAGGGAAGACCCGTTGCAATGAAGTTTGATAAATATTTTTCATTTCATTTTCACTTAAATCCCACATATGCCTATCACTGGGTACCACTCATCGGTTTTGAAGAGGTTGAGAATGATGTCATTCTTATTGTTCATGATAATGGTGGACAAAATCGCAATAGTGAAATACGCGAAATTTCATATAAAGCCAATCAAAAAGTGCTTAGCTTTGTAAAAATGACACCTTTAGCCAATTGGGAATAATGATTTTGCATGGCGTGAAATCAATGAATAACCATCCAACGTTAATTGATCAAGCTTTTCTTGCGTTAGTAATGGCAAAGATAAATCATCAATTGTCGCATGAATTGGCACTTCTGTATGAATTTTTGCTAGCTGATGTGAAAGCTTTAACATCTCTTCATATTCAGTGATTTTAGAACGTTGAGCTGGTTTAAGTTCATCAATAGCAGCTAATACACCATCAACTGAACCATATGTTTGAATGAGGTTCAACGCGGTTTTCGGACCTATACCTTTAACACCAGGATAGCCATCACTTGAGTCACCCATAAATGCTTTGACATCAGCAAATAATGCAGGTGCAATCGCGTATTCTTCTTCGAAGCGTTGTACATCATAGACATTATATTCTGTATAGCCTTTTTTCGTTAAGGCAATTGTGGTAGAAGGATTTAATAACTGTAGTAAATCCTTATCTCCACTTACAACTGTTATCTTCGCATCGTTTTTCCATTTTTCAACCATTGAGCCAATTGTATCGTCTGCTTCCATTCCTACTTCACCAAAGTTTTTCCAACCAATCATTTCCGAAACGTCCTTCGCCATATCAAATTGTGGTTTCAATTCATCTGGTGGACTCGGACGATTTGCTTTATAGCCATCAAATAGATCATTTCGGAAAGTGTGTACACCCATATCCCAACATACGGCCAAATGAGTCGGTTTCATCATCGATTGTGCAGTCAAAACATGACGTGCAAAACCTTGTACTCCATTTGTCGGGGTACCGTCTGCTTTTCTAAAAAACTGGTTCATCGGAGCTGTTGCAAAAAACGAACGGAATAACAGTGCCATTCCATCTACTACTAAAATATGTGGTTGCTCATTCATTATATATATCCTCTCAATCTGTTCACTTTAATATCTATTAAGCATTCATTATAACAAATATCTAGATAGAATGATTATGTTGTGCATTCTATGGGTAAATATGAATAGATTTGTAAGGGGGGTATTAAAAAATGAATGTACATATATAAAAACGCGTCTATTATTAGCAGGTAACTGCTAGTAATTAGACGCGTTATGTCTGTTTAATGATTGATTGGTGATAACCAATCAGCGAGCTTTTCTACATCTTCGCTAAAAATTCGATCCTCATTGATTGTAGGTACAACAGCGCGCACTTCTTGCCATTTAGTATAAAGCGCTTTAGACATTTTCTCTACGCCTCTATATTCAACTGCTTGTGCTGCACAAATAGCTTCTATTGTTAACACTCTTCTAGCATTTTCAATTATTTGATAGGCATGTCTTGAGCCTATTGTTCCCATACTGACATGATCTTCTTGATTGGCTGAAGATGGAATAGAATCTACGGATGCTGGATGTGCCAATGTTTTATTTTCAGATACAAGACTTGCTGCTGCATATTGTAATATCATTGCTCCAGATTGCAAACCTGGTTGTGGGCTTAAAAATGCCGGTAACCCTTCACTTAACTGAGGATTTACGAGACGTTCAATCCGACGTTCAGAAACGTTTGCTAATTCGGCCATACCTATCTTCAAGAAATCCATAGCAAACGCGATGGGTTGACCGTGGAAATTCCCTCCCGAAATGACTGTATCACCATCATCGAAAATAAGCGGATTATCCGTAGCCGCATTTATTTCAATTTCAAGCTTCTCTTTCACGTAGTTGAGTACTTGCCAGCTAGCCCCGTGAATTTGTGGAATACAACGTAAAGAATAAGCATCTTGCACTCGCTTCTCCCCTTGTTTAGTCGCTAATTGACTACCAGCTAACCAATCCCGCATACGTTCTGCAACGTCCATTTGTTCCTGATAGCCACGCGCCTCATGAACTGATGGATGGAAAGCATCGACAATTCCAAATAAGGACTCCATTGTCATTGCAGCAATCCATTCGCTGTCATAAGCCAATTTACTTGCTGCTAAATAATTCACAACGCCTTGAGCTGTCATTGCTTGGGTTCCATTTATTAGCGCTAATCCCTCTTTCGCTTCTAATGTAATCGCTTTCAAGTTATGTGCTTGCCATACTTCAGCTGCCGGCACTTGTTCATTCTTTTGCCAGACAAAACCTTCACCAATTAATACTAAAGCTAAATGTGATAATGGTGCCAAATCACCTGATGCACCGAGTGATCCTTGCTGAGGAATGACTGGATGAATGCGATTATTTACCATATATGCAAGGCGTTCTAACACTTCTATCCGGATGCCAGAAAAACCTTTTAATAAAGCATTTAAACGTAGAACAATCATTGCTCTAGAAACGACTTCAGCAAAAGGAGCACCTATACCACAAGCATGTGACCGAATTAAATGAAGTTGTAATTGTCGCGTATCCTCTTCTGCAATTTTCATATCACTAAATTTTCCAAAACCCGTATTGATACCATAAACAGTTTGATCTTCACGGACAATTTTCTCAACAGCTAAACGGCTTTTCTTAACAAGTTCTATCGCATTTTCATCTAATTTAACTTTGACGTCATCATTTAGAATAATATTTAGATCCGCCAATGATAGGTTCTTTCCATCTAATGTAATCATTTAACAGTCACATCCTTATTATCATTTTGAAAATACTCTATAGCAATTCGCCGAATATGAACGAATCCAACAGGCGATTTGAATGAGAAATTCTCCTAAAACACTACTTTCATTCTACATAAAATCTAATTGAAATTAAGTACTTTTTGTAAAAAAGTAAAAATTTCTCACATGCTATCAGTGCAGTATTTTAGCATGATAAAGTAACTTTTCCCTCTTAAATAAACTTCCAATTCAAGTGCTATGTTTTCTATTTTATTTTCCAAATTAAAATGGACAGTAAGCCCGAAATATAAAAAATATGCGCATCTTTCCGGTATGCACGACGAGTGGCCATCTATCTAAAATTTTTTTCGAATAGATGGATATTTTGTACACGCAGCTTGGCTCAGAGGGAAATTGCGATGAATTGATAAAAGAAGACTTGTCAGTGAAGGGATCTAGTTTGACAGGGACAATTGTTAGTTTGTTAGTTTGGTAGTTGACATAAAAAAGCACCCCCCTTTAATTGATACGCCTATCGTACTGGAGGTGCCTGGTTGTTTAAATGCGTTATTTGATTACGGGCTTACAAAAAACCGCCTAATATTAGATGTTATTGTGATTATCACAAAATAAAATTTTAGGTTGAGGTGAATAATTCAGGTTAAACGCTTTTGTAAAATATTTTTTGAGCTTTATAATTTCTTCATCTTGTCTTATTTGGTATATTTCGCAATGCTCGCGTGGAAACTGGGCATTTAGCTCCATTTACCAATTCAATGTACTTTTCCTTTTTATTAATTTGGAATACATGCTGAAGATTAACTATAAAACTTCTATGACATCTAAAGAACGTTGGATGAATATGTTCAATTTCCTTAAGCTTACCGTAAAATTCGTATACCCCATTCTTTTCAAACAATCGAACTTTATGAAAATTCTCTGATGTTTCTAAATAATAAATATTTTCATAGGGAACGTTTTTTATTATTTCACCTATCTTTACCTGATAGAAATTAACTGAATTAGTTTTTCCTAATTGTTCATAACGTTGAATAGAGCATTCAAAAGAACTAATTAGTTGATCGGTAAAGCTTGTATCAGTTCTTTTTATTATATAATCTAATGCAGCTACCTTGTATTTAAATGTTAACTTTAGTGCTTCTGAATAATCCGTTACAAATATTAAACTGGCTAAGATATCTTGCTTTCTAATTTCAGCAGCGAGTTGAAGGCCATTTTGCCCCTCTCCGAGTTCAATATCTAAAAAGTAGCAATCAGCTTTATTCGTCTCCATAAATTTTAAAACTTGTTCCGCGTTAGATGCGGCTAATACAATTTCAACACTCGGATGATTAATCATGGCATAGTTTTTTAACTTAGTGTAAAGCATTTTTTGTTGTTGTGGATTATCCTCACAAATTACAACTTTCATTGAATCCCTCGTTTTTTGTGATTTCGATAATTTGGGTGAACAAGCGCTTATTTATATTTGTATTTAATGTTACATTAGGATAACTTTTAATAATGTTAATAACATTATTTAGCCCTTTCCCTCGATTTTTCCCTTTTTCTGAGAAGCCATTTGTGAAAATTTGGTCTATCATTAAAGAATCATTATTGAAGGTATTTTCAATAACTATAATGGTAGAACCAGAT
The DNA here is from genome assembly GCF_050279675.1 of Viridibacillus sp. NPDC093762. NCBI lineage: Bacteria > Bacillati > Bacillota > Bacilli > Caryophanales > Caryophanaceae > Viridibacillus > Viridibacillus sp. NPDC093762. Next base: position 74,410 of record NZ_JBNNUK010000013.1, read on the forward strand.
ATGCTGTTGAAAAACGCGATATTAATTTCTTTTTCTTCCTGAATATCATTTTGGTTATTAGCTTCAATTGCATTGTCCAAAAAGATTCCTAGTATTCTTGTTAAATCAATTACATTCATACTAATTTCATCAATTTCATCGGAAATTTCAACTTGGACCGATATTCCCTCTTTTTCGGCTTGTAAAGACTTTGTTATAATCAGTCCTTTAATACCTGTAATTTGCAACTTCGATAAATTGGCTATGCGTTTATTTCTTTTTAATGTTTCTTCTTCCGCAGTGAAAATATGCTTATTAAAATACTTCTTTAATCCTTCAAAATCATTTATTTCTATATAACCTTGCATCGTAACCAAGATATTTGTGTAATCATGCTGGAACTTCTGCATATCATTATTAATTAACTCCAATGAATACATATAGTTTGTAAATTGCGCGTTTTCAACCTCAATTTTTTGAAAGTGGGTTTCTTTTCTAATGTTAATGATTGTTATATAAAGAACAAGAATCATAATGGTAAAATAGATAATTTGTGTGATGATATTAAACTTTAAAAGGCTATCTTTGGAAAAATAATTAGTTAAATAGATATTGATATAAAACGTACACATCGTTACGAGTGCAATACAAAGGATAAGAATATAAGCAGTCTTCAATTTGCCAATCAATATATAAATTTTCCGTGTTAGAATCCGATACATCAAGATACTTATTATAAACAAAACGAAAAAAACGCAATAATGCAATTGAATATCAGGAATAAATTCAAAATGAATAGCTACGACTACATATTGCGTAAGATTGTCTGTTAAAATACCAATAATCAACACAAAGCAAATATGTATGAAAATAAGAAAATCCTTTGATAACCAAAAAAAGTAGATAAAAGAACTAATAATTAAGTAGATGATTCCTTGCCACTGACCAATAGATTCATAAATCAATGTGGTCGGAAAAATAATCAATACAATATAAGTTAAGGTACTCTTAATACTAATCTTAACTTGTATTGCATAGGTGACGGCCCAAAATATTAAAACAAACTCAATTATTAAAGTAAAAAAATCCATATTTTTCTCCGAATTAATTTATTCCTTATTAGATGCGAATGGGTGACTGTTTAGTAGTTCGCTAGGAACCTTTTTTTCATGAAATAGAGCAGTACATGATGTGATAGTTGCCATTCCTCCTACCGCAACAACTATTTGAGCTACCTTTGATACAAAAAACTTTAGATTTAATTCTTTTTTGTCTTTATTCATCTTTAATCTCTCCTTTAATCGATTGTAAAACCAACATGATTGTTTCTAAAAATAATCCATAAAAAATAAAGAATTTAACTACTATTGGACATAAAAAATATACACCCACCAAGAGTAATAATCGGACTTTCATTTTCCTTCTTAAATGCTCACGATGTGCATTACTAAAAACTGGTTGATTTTTAGTGCCTTTTGGTGCAAGTGTATAGATTGATACTAAGAGAATACAAAAAATGATGTTTAATAAAATTGCTGAGAAATTCACATAAAAATCGGCTAAATAATAAATTGCTATAGGAAATGCAACCATACTCCATCCAATACACGTAAATAAACTTTTGAAGTGGTAACCTAAGCATACTTGTCTTAAAAGGAAGAATGACAGATGTGTAATTAAAGTTGGAAACATACAATCTAATAAAAATGCCGCCAAATATATTAGTAGCAATTTATAAAATTCTGATAGAATAATTTTTATACCAAACTTTAATTTTTCTCTTTCAAGAAAAGAATACTGGTCTTGATTTAATACGTTGAATAGAGTTTTTTCCAGTCTATATATCCTTCTCACCCCCTCCATAAGATTCACAGAAGAAGCCCGATTTCATACTATAGTCCCACTTACATTCTACCATAATTTCCTAATTAATTAGTTTTTTTTCATAATAAACTTTTACTTTTTTATCATAATCGTACGTAGCGTTATTTTATTAATTTGACCCATCTTTTTATTGCAGAAACAGAAAATTCTAGATTTTATAAATAAAAATTACACGGTACAGTTCTAAATCGTATTCATAAAACAATCATTCTAGGGAGAGATTTGAATGTTTAGTAGTAACAATCTAAAAAAATCAGTTACCACAGATTTAATAGTAAGCGCCATAAGCTATGTTATAAATTTATAACTCTCGAACAATTTGAAATTGCACTTTCATCATGACTCACCATTATAATTGTCTTCCCTTGATTGTGGAATTCTTTAAGCAAATTCATAATGATTTTTCCATTTTTCTGATCTAAACTCCCTGTGGGCTCATCTGCTAATATGATTTCACTTTTACGTAATATTAATCTTGCAATTGCTACTCTTTGTTGTTCACCTCCAGATAGCTGAAAAATTTTTTTATCTAGAATATCACCAAGCCCTAATTTATTTAACTCTTGTAAAGCCAACTTTCTACCTTCTTTTTGGGGGATTTTATCCAAAACAATTCTTAAATTTTCATACACGGTTAAATCATCGATTAATGCATAATTTTGAAACAAATAACCAATCTCATTTTTGAGTAATTTACGTACTTCTTTTGTATCTCTATAACTTATTTTTTTCCCATTAATAATTACATTTCCATCGCATTCTTCTAGTAGTCCTATTATATTCAGTAATGTGGATTTTCCAGCTCCACTCTTTCCTGTTATTCCAAGAAATTCACCTTTTTCTATTTCTAAATTAAGATTATTGAATATCAGATGGCCATTATATGATTTTGTAATATTCTCAAGTTTTATTAAACTCATTATTTTTCTCCGCTTCTATATTTATTCACCTTTTAATGCTAGCACTGCCTTGCTTCTCATATATTGGTGTAACAAAACTCCATAAATAATTCCTTCTATGAAGAATAAAAAAAAGAAGGCTGGATTCACAATTAGTGTAATTCCTATAGTAATGATGCCGTTTAATATCGTAAATTTACCAATTGTTTTTATTGGATACCTACCAACTAATCGATATACTGCGAATTCTTTTTTTCGTAGTTCCAAGAAAATCGTCACTATTGATAAAACACAAAGTAAAAAAGATAATAAGTTGATTATCATATGAAAGAGGGATTCAAAAAGATTCAATTCTAAATTTCCTTTTAGAATATTATAGTCACTATTTAAGGGTTCAATCCTCATACTATTTGTGTCTATTCCTAAATGGACTAATTCTTGTTCGATAATTTCCGCACCATTTTTATCCAGTAAAATCTCTCCTGAATTCAAATACAATGTTCTTTTTGGTTCATGTATATAATAAATAGAGTCATATATATAATTCCCTGGCCATAAAATATTATCCTGAACTTGCCCGTTTTTGATATAGATTATTTTTGTGTTTTTTTCTAATTGAAAATAGTCAAGAACCTTTTCAATATCGTTCTTAATATGAATTGGAATTAATAAAGTATTTGCCTTTACTTGTGAAGCATTAATTTTATTGTTTTTTTCATCTACAATATCTAACAATTCTAATATATTCGGAGAAATAGAAGTATAAGCAAATTCATCTCGATCTCTTAATTTACCACTAGATTGATACAACTTGAGTTCGGTTATATCAAGTGTGTGGTCTGTAGGTGAGTAATTATATACTTGTCCTTCGTCTAAAGATGCAATTAGTTGATCTAATTTTGTATGTATTGCTGCATCAGGTACAACGGATGTTTGTATCTTATAAAAATCATAATTCTGTAGCTTACTTATTGATTGAATATTTGCATTAAGTTTATATATGTCCTTAATAGAGGTATTCATTGAAAATGCTAATAAGGTTACGATGACAAATTTAAATATAATCAAAGTATAAAATAGTAACTTATTATTTCGTTTATTTTTTATAGCTCCTACTTGATTTACCTTATATATATATATAGTTCCAACAAAAGCAGACAATAAAAAAACTAGTGCTAAAAAGAAGCATAATAAAAAATATATCCGAGCATATAGGATGATTTTTCCAACATCGGTTATAACAATATATATACTAAATGGTATTGCTAAAAATAAACTAGATAAATAGGAATGGATTAACAGCTTAAAAAGTAGTCTAAAAGAAATTTTACTATTACTCCATCCATGTAACTTTAAAATCCCTATTTCTTTTAATCGATATACATAATAGGTTGCTATACTTAATATTATTAATAGAATAAGCAATGAAAAAAATTTTATATTTAATGAAGAGAAAAGCATTCCTAAAGTGAAATTTAGTGGCTCGTTCTTGAGTAGACTTACACTATATCCTTTTTTTTCAAGAGTAGATTTTAGATTTTCTATTTTTTTATATTCATTGCTTTGAGTAGTGAAAAATTTAATTTTTTTGTCCATTTTTTCATCAAAATCATAATAAATAATCTCATTTCCAGGAAACACACTAGGTTGTTTTCCTAGATTGATGGTTGAAGTTGGGTTAATAAAGGTAACTTCTAATTCATTTCTTCCAAAACTACTATTCTTAAAATTTGCCAATCTAATCATTAAATTTGTATCTTCAGCCATTTCTTTTAATTCTTTACCCGAAATACTTTTAGATAAATTAAAATCATAAATTGTCTCATCGTTGTGATATACCATTTTATCCGCAACTAATAAAAAAAAGGAAAAAGAGAAAACTGCTACTAATATACCTATCCCATAAAAAATTTTTTTCATATTTATTCATCTGTCCCTATTTTTTAATATTTTTTAGATCGTATTAATTATACAAATAAAGGAAGTGATTTTAAGTGAACAAAGTTTACACTGTAAAGTTTTGAAACCTTACAGTGTATATTAGTTTAGATATGTTAATAAGTATTATTTAGTAGTGATTGCTTTAAAATCATTATAACCAGATTTTTCTGGTACAAATGGATTTGAATGGGTAGATGCTCTAGTTACTTTTACTTCTCCTGCTGCATCTACTCCGCTAGTAGTGCCTGTTTTTTCACTTTTTTGACCTTTATCATCTTGAACCCAAACTCTAACCTCATATTTAACGCCATCACTTTTTCTATCCCAAAGTTTAGAATAGAGTATACCATCACCATCTTCTCCACCATACCATGTGGCACCACCACCATTTAAAGATTCAGAAGCTGCCATAGCAACTACTGAAAATCCAGCAGTCATCATACCTGCTGCTAATAAACCGACAGTACCTTTTTTAATCTTTTTGAAATCCATTATTCCCATCTCCTTCTATAATTGTTGAAGTACAAACGGTAAAACCCGTTATTATTTTTTGATTTTGTAATAGATATTAGTAATTCAATATTCAATTAATTATCAGTTTAGGGACGCTTAGCTTGAGTCATTCTGGGAAGAAGTAATTCAACCACCGAATGAAGCACTCTACCTCGTTCATCAATTGAGCAAGCATAATGTTTATGCTTAGCGAGATCTATACCTACGATGAGTGTAATTTCAGTTACTTGATTAATTTTTTGATTCGTTTTAGAATTCATAAATGGAGTCCTCATGTGTGATGATAGGTCGATGGCGGTTGACAATCATACATCATACTAGAGGGCTTTTTTAATTCAAGAGCCTGAAAATCCATCTAACAGGAATGCGCCTTAAATTGAATGTTATATTTTACATCAAGAATTTAAAATCCTTGTGTAATAATTGCTTGCCGACGTCGGTACGTAAATTATAGCAAGCGAGTTATCTCAAAAACTATTTTTTTCCTAAAATGCAATATTTTCATCTTAAACGCTGATAGTTTTATTTTCACGATATTTAAGCTGAATTTATCAACGTTTATTATAATTATCAATGCCTATGTAATAACATAGAGGTATATATAGATACACTATCAAATTTAGAAGAATATATCGTAAATATTCTTATTCAAGAAAAGCGTGTTGATTTAGAACGTTAAAAAATTAAGCTTTTAAAAAACAACATCGTTTCTAACTTCATTTAACAGTCACATCCTTAGTATCATTTTGAAAATACTCTATAGCAATTCGCCGAATATGAACGAACCCAAAAGGCGATTCGAATGAGAAATTCTCCTAAAACACTACTTTCATTCTACATAAAATCTATTTCAAATTAAGTACTTTTTGAAAACAAGTAAAAATTCCCCATGAGCTATCAATGTAGTATTTTAGCATGATAAAGTTATTGATATTGTTTTAAAATAACTCCAAACACGATTACATTTTATTCTTCTTCCATCGTAAAAGGTTCTATTACTCTTTTTTCATGGGACGATAACACAATATTTGTTGAAGGTGTGCCGTATTGCATGGAGTCATTAATAAATTGCTCTAAACTCTCTACAGAATGCGTTGCTATTTTGACAATATAGCTAATCTCTCCTGCCACCCTGTAACACTCAAGTACATCAGAATGATTATGACAAAAACTTGCTAATGCTTTACAATCCTTTGACTCGAACAAAATAATCGCACGCATTGGACGATGCATTTTGTTCAAAGCAACTTTTGCATGATAACCTTCAATAATTTGCTTTTCTTCAAGCTTTCGAACTCTCTCTATAACTGCAGGAGCCGATAAATGAACGATTTCTGCTAATTCTTTCATAGAAGTTTTGGCATTTAGCTGTAATTCCCTTACTATCTTTTTATCTATTTGATCCATTTTTTCACTCACCTTTTTTTATTAAATAGAATAACTCAAAATCCTTATAATATAAATTTAATTAAAGAAATATCCTTTTTCAGATTATGTAATATAACTTTTTATTTATTTAAAATTAAGATATTGGAGGGATTAAAGAAATGAAAAAAATATTATTGTTATTGGCAGATGGCTTTGAAGCAGTAGAGGCGAGCGTATTTACAGATGTGCTTGGTTGGAACAAATGGGAAGGCGACGGCTCAACTGAGGTTGTGACAGTTGGCCTTCGAGATACATTAACTTGCACTTGGAATTTCAACGTTGTACCTGAAAAAACAGTTGATGACATCCAATTAGATGAATTTGATGCATTGGCTATTCCCGGAGGATTTGAAGAGGCAGGCTTTTATGAAGACGCATTTAGTGAATCATTTTTGAAAGTAATCCGGCATTTTGATGCAAAACAAAAACCTATTGCTAGCATTTGTGTTGCATCATTAGCACTTGGTAAAAGTGGCATTCTAGCAAATAGAAAAGCAACGACTTATGCTCACCCAACAAGTATAAGAAAAGAACAGTTAAAGGATTTTGGCGTAAACGTACAAAATGAGAGAATTGTTCAAGACGGTAATATTATTACATCATCCAATCCTGGTACTGCTTTTGATGTCGCTTTCCTATTACTTGAAATGCTAACGACAAAAGAAAATACACATCATGTGAAAGATCTAATGGGATTTGCCTAAACAAAGGTAAATTAAGCTGATGTGTTTTCAATTCATTAAAAAACTGCTAAGTAATCGACTTTAACGAATACTTAGCAGCTCATCTTACTCTTCTATTTTTAAATGCACTTGCAACTCAAGTGCCACATTCCCTTGAATTGCCTTACTGATCATACATGTTTTTTCTGCTTTTTCTGCAAGTTTTTGCGTTAGACTAGCATCTCGTGCCGTTGAACCGTTTGATAAAGTGATTTCTGGTTTATGGATGATTTTCTTATACGTAAAGACTCCATTCGTTACATCAACGATTCCTTCAGATTGCATCGATAAACTCACTACATCGATACTTGAACGCTCAAGCATAGCGGCTAACGTAATAATATAACAAGTCGCAGCAGCTCCTAACAACATCTCATCTGGATTTGTACCAATACCAGGCCCATCCATTTCAGATGGAATCGATACTTTTGTTTGTAGTTGACCAGATGCGATTGTACCTACCTCATTACGACCACCTGGCCAATTCGCAGTCAAATTAAAACTGTGTTCTGCCATGATTAAACCTCATTTCTAATCCGCAAATGAATAGTATTTTTCTGTATATGGATCGAATGCATAACGCGTAACTACTTTATTCTTTTCAAGCGTAATAATATACATTTCTAGCCCCGAATAGTCGACAATTGTCCCGCTAAATTTACGGTCTTTCACAACTTTCCCGCCCTCGGTACGCGAAATAATTTGCGCTGCATCTTCTACTTTAAAACTCGGTACATGCTTTTGGAAATAGAAAGGTGCAATTATTAAAAGTACATATGCAATTATGATAAGTACATTCTTTTTTCTTATATTACTTTTTTCAACCAATATAAAGTAAGCGACGAACAATAATACATTACCGCCAATAATATAAACTGGCATATCTCCCAGACCATTAATAAATAGATATTTTTTCCCTATAAAATAATAATACAGCATCTGTAATGTTGAAATTACAAGTATTCCTTGTAAAAGTCGTTTTCTCTTATACATTTATGTTTCACCTCAAAAAATTTATAGATCCTATGTTCAATAAAAAGCATTCGAAGCCCACGACAAATTATGCCATAATAGAATGCAGATTGGTAGAAGGAAAACCGGTCACTCTTATAGAAGAAACATCGGACAAGCATTTTCGTATTCACAACGATCCTATTATTATTTACACTCTATGTACTCTTTTTGCCTAAACCAATAGCTTTTCTAATGAAAAAGATGTTTGATGTTGGCGTTGTAGTGAAGCCTGAAAATTATGAGGCCAACGAGAAAAAGACAAAGAGCTTGAATACTATCGATTATGATTATTAGTATAAAGACGGTTACCTTAATATCATTGTTCCCAAAGACAGGTCAGAACATGTAAACGTAATTTCAAATTCATGGCGATGCATTGGTGCATTCGTTATAAATGTTGGCAAGAGAAAATAGAAAAGATTTATCACTATGATTTTAGGGCAAAATTATTCTTATAAGTATGAGCATATATTTGCTTGTCGTGATATTACTTTTATTGTTCAAAACAAAAAAACGCCAATCGATTATTCGATTGACGTTTTACAATTATAATTCGTCGGCTAGACCGAGGATGACAATACCTAGCATAATAATTGCAATGACGAAGTATTGTTTCTTTGTTAGTTTTTCTTTTAAGAAAATACGCGATAGTATAATTGAGAAAATACAGTATGATGAAATAATTGGTGCGGAGATAAACGCATATGCTGAAATTGCGTACACATAGAAGAACTGACCAATCGTTTCTAAAACTGCTGCGTATGTGCGATCACGCTCTTTAAATACATTGAATTTCACTTTTTTATAGAAGCGAAGATAGATAAAGCATACAATTGCTACGATAAAGAATGTGTATTCATATGCTAGTAGCGCTGCATCTTCAGTCATAATTGTTAACTCATCTAAATAGATACCATCAGCAAAAGTTCCTACCCCATCTATTAATGCGTATAAAATCGGGAATAACATTGCGAAAAATCCAAATTGATATTTACGTTCGATTTTAACTTTTTGAGAACGTAATAATGCATCATCCTGTTGCTTTTCAATAACAGCAATCCAAATAACACCAGCTGTAATAGCAATGATCCCTGCAAAATGTATCCACGTAACTTCTTGTGGAAAGAACATATATAATAATATCGTTGTAACCGCACCTGAAGCATTTTGCACTGGCGCTGCAATAGATAATTCTAAATAACGTAATCCAACATAACCAAAAACCATTGAAACAATGTACAATGTAGAAACAGGCAAATACGTTAACATATCTTGTGGATGGAATTCTAAACCTTTCACGAACATATAGATCGTTGCGTGAATCCCCATAACAAGACCAACCATAATGGTTATTTTGATATGACTATTTTTGTCATTTGTATCTGAGCCCTTTTTATAAAATAAGTTCGCTGCTCCCCATGAGAGCCATGTTAATATTGCAAATAAAAACCACATAATCTAAATAAACTCCTTTTTAATGGTAACCTAGTAATTTTGGATAAATAGTAAGGTAAATAACCATTAAAATTATGGAGAGTAATGCATTTTGAAAGCCTTGGTTACTTCTTGCTTCGTAGTAGCAATTACACCATTCTGGATATTAAGTCCATTGACAAATAGATTGCCTAAACTGAACAAACCGTTGGCTAAAAAAGCTTTTTTCATGTAGAAATACCTCCGTTCTGTCTAATTGTATGTATTTTTTCACCCATTGACAATAAGTATTTTTATAATAGCGCTTCCAATTACACAAGGACTTTAAGCCCTCTATACAATAGAATAAGAACGTTGATTTCCGCTACGTGCGGGCGGGGCCGCTCTCCGCTCCAATCAACTGAAATATGTAACTATTACAGCATACTATAAACGATATTTTTGAGGTGACGGAAAAAAATAAAGCTCGTCACTTAGACATGGCGAGCAGCTTAATAGTGGGAAGTTGATTGAAAAGTACGCTTAATTAAATGAATTATCCTATTGTTTAAACCTAAAAAAAGAATGTAAAAATGACAAAAGGCATCGAGAATTCACTTCTCGATGCCTTTTGTCAACACTCTGAGCCTTCTTAAAAGAATTAATTTAAGAGGGTTGTTTATTTAGCAGATATCTCTTAAATATAAAAAACATTCTGTCCCGGATTGAAGCTATTCGATTAAATAATTCTTTGTACTTCTTCAAAGTTCGGTATTCCTTTTACTAGATTATACTCTGCCCATTTCTTTACTTCACTTTCTACGGCTCTATTCTGCCATTCAAAACAACCACATTCCCTGCAATGACTTTCCATATACGTGTTATTATTCCGTCTTTTTTGATACACCGTTTCTTCCTTACAATTGTAGCAATATAGTTTTTTCTCTAATTCCATCGGTAGCCACCTAACCTTTCTTGTATGTTGGTTTTAATTGTGGCTACAGCTTTCTCTATTTGTGCTCTATTTAATCTCGCTAATGGATACTTTTTTATTTTCTCCATATCGTTTTAAAACCTACAATAATAGGTATCATCACGAACAACTATATAGATACAAAAATAAATAATTGACATTCGTTAAAGCTGTAACTATAATAGTTACAACAGGGAGGTTAAATTTTAAATAGTAGTCGATTTTCAAAACATCACTACAAAATAAAATACATTATACTCTGTAAAAGTGTAAGAATATTTATGATTTCTATTTTTTTTGAAGATGTTGTAACTTAGTTAGTTACAACATTGTGCTACTACTACTAAAAAAGGAAGGTAATATACGATGACTGTAAAAATTAAAGCTTATTCGGATTTTATATGCCCATTTTGTTTTTTAGGTAAAGGTCCTTTAGATGAGATTGTAAAGGAAAAAGACGTTGAAGTAGAATGGATGCCATTTGAATTACGTCCAAGTCCACATTCTAAAATTGATCCATGGAAAGAACCTGATAAATTAAGTTCATGGGATTCCTTTATCCTACCTACTGCAAAAAAACTAGGAGTTGACATGCGTTTACCACGTGTTTCTCCACACCCATATACCAACTTGGCATTTGAAGGATGTCATTTCGCAAAAGAACATGGAAAAGGAAATGAATTTCACCATAGAGTATTTACTGCGTTTTTCCAAGAGGAACAAAACATAGAGAACGTAGAAGTATTAACAAATTTAGCAGGTGAAGTTGGTTTGTCTATGGATGATTTTAAGGACGCTTTAGTATCACGCAAATATCGCGAGGTTCATCAAAAAGCTCTAAATCACGCCTATGAAGAAGCGCAAATTATGGCTGTTCCGACATTCATTATTGGTGATGAAGTGATTCAAGGATTAGCCAGCAAAGAAAGATTAGCTCAAGTCATTGATAAGGAATTAAAAAAAAAGAAAACAAATGACTTTGATGGCATGCAATGCGCTATAAATGGGAATTGCTAATACTAGATTTAAACTACAGTGGAGTTTTGTAAGTATTTCCTTACTTTAAATAACTGCTTGCTCTGTCAGAAAAATCTATGTGTATAAATATTATTTTAAAATTAAACTTATTTGGAGGAATTAAAATGTCATTAACTACAACAAACTTAAAAGAAGCAATTATTAACCGTCGATCTATTCGTAAGGTGAAAAAAAATGAAAACATTACAAAAGAAAGAATCAGTGAACTATTAAAAACAGCTTTATATGCTCCGACATCATTTAATATGCAAAGTGGACGTATCGTCGTAGTAATGGAAAATGAACATGACAAGTTTTGGGATATCGTAAAAGAAACACTACGCTCTCGTGTACCAGCAGAGAATTTTGAGGCAACTGCAGAAAGATTACAAGGGTTCCGCGATGGAGTAGGAACAGTACTATTCTTCGAAAACCAAGGAACAATAAAAACAATGCAAGAAAATGCACCATCTTATAAAGAACAATTCCCATTTTGGTCTCATCAAGGTAGTGCAATGTTGCAATACGCAACATGGATGTCTTTAACGGCTGAAGGAATCGGCGCATCACTGCAGCACTATAACCCAATTATTGATGAAGAAGTAAAACAAACTTGGGATATCCCAGCAGAATGGAGCTTAGTAGCACAAATGCCATTTGGTGAGCCAAACGAACAACCAGGAGAAAGAACATTCTTACCTTTTGAAGATGTTGTGAAGTTTTATTAATTGACGCGGTCTTCTGACACCATATCTAAAGAATATTTAAAGTTCATATCATATTATAATCGTTCAATAACTTCGACATCTGATAAGTCAAAAATAGAGAGTGCGACCGCTATAAAAACAATATTTTGTCGAAAACACTACCTGGAATTAGTACATCTATTATACAGAAAAACAGATAGCTCATCCTCGAATTTAGCGAGAATGGGCTATCTTGTATATACTATATGACTTTTTCAGTGGCATCGTTATGATTAACTTGATCTTTTCCTCTTAGTGAAATTAACGGCCACGAAGAAAAAGCCATGGCAGAAACGATTAATCGTTTCCGCCATGACTAAAATTCATTTTATGGACTTTTTCAGTGCCTTCGCATAAAGCTAGGCGCTCTTTTTATGCAGTGGAATACCAACTTCATTAGCATGATTAATAATTTTCTAGTTTAAGTTTATGTTTACAGTTTCTTTACTTTGATTTACATATTGAACTGATACATAAGGTGATTGATAGCTAATGAAAGAATTCGTATGTACTCCAGACCAAACTGCATTTGAAGTAGAACTTGTTCCTATTGTAGCGTCTGACCAATACACGTTTTTCATATAAGACTTAGAAGCAAAATTATCTCCACCAATTTGTGCAATTGACGTTACACGTTTTAATGAATTGCCATTTCCACTTTTTTTCCATCCATTTGCAGTAGCATTTAACACAACTGTACGCTTAACCCCATCTGTAGCAGTTCCACTTACACTAAGCTCAACCGTATTATCAGATGTTACATAAAACTTCATAAAAACAGTTTGTCCACTTTTAAAACGAGTTGTTGACGTACCACTTGAAGGGCGATTACCATTCACAGAAATAAAAGGGGCCCAATTGTCTAGTGTTGGACTATGTTGTAATCCCGCATCTACTTCTACCGAACCATTATGTCCACCTAAATAAATATAACCTGTGTCAGTTGAATTACCATAATGTACGTCATTTCCACCAGGTATGTAAACATTTGTAGACATCCACGAATAACCTGAATTTGATAATGCCTTTCTGTATGGTCCCGTACCAGTTGATGCAGCATCAGCTTGCGTTGGGATTAATAATACAAGTAAAGAAAAAATAGAAAAGATAGATAAAATACTGATTAATTTTTTCAATTTTATACCCCCTAAATTTTATTACATCTTATATTTTATACCAGAATAACAAATTTGTAAACATTTATTATAAATGTAATATTATGCTAATTTTAAATCCTATACAAATTGAGTAATGGGCTATAATTTTAAGTTATTTCGTTTGGCTCATTTATTTGAATTTTTACTTCGTAAGTAAGTGTGTCTAAGACTAAAATTGCATACATCTCTTATTATCCAATTGCAAAAAAGGGCAATTCAATAAGAGTATAACTCCTATCAAATCACCCTAACCTTGTTTAAACGTTGATTTTACAGCATTTCTACTGCTAAATTTAAATATGGAGACGGCGGAGTATCCATCCTCCGTTTTAGCCAAATTGGCTATCTTATTTATATTATATAAACTTTTTCAGCGGCCTCATTATAACCAACTTGATCTTTTTCTCGTAGTCACATACAAACTAATTTCAATAATTGAAAGTGCGACCAGGATACCAGTTTCAAGTAGACCATTTCCTTTCGCAAAAAAAAGGTAGGCTTGACCGTACATCCAGGGAGCATAAGGAGATAGGATTTTAACAGTTGATAATAGCAGCACGAATATCCATATGAAAAATGCGTGTTCATGTCGGTTCTCCAATATTACGAGTAGGATTACTATCAAGCATTGAGCCAGCCAAACATAAATGTATGTAAAAAAAGTTCCCTTTGTAAAGCTCCCCATCCAACTAGTGGCTAAGATTCCAACTATAACATAGAGACTCGTCCAAAGATAAATATCAATAATCTCCCGTTTAATAATATGAATTCGACTTGTTACTCTACCTGCAAAAAAGGGATACAACACCGCTTTTTCTCGTAAATGATGGGTGACAAAAAGCGCACCAAATAGGGAAAAAGCTAACCAAAAGAGATCATCTCGAACAATTAGATGATTTGTGAAGGGAATAGCAGCGTTCACATGAGAGACACCTTCATTTTGTTGAACCGTTCTATCAAATGAGCTCTTTAAAAAGAGCGTGAGAACACCTAATAATAGCCAAACGCTTTTCATTCTAAAAACTCTTTTTAGCCCCATTATTTTTTGGTTCTCCCTATGCTCAAATTTGTAGTGCGAATCATACTATATATAATAAGTAGCAAAATGAGAACATATAATTCATTTAATATTGTTAATAGAAGAAGTGATGTCCCCTCTTCATGAATAGCTAATTGCATAGCGGCACCAGGGATATAACCTTTTCCTGTTATATTTGTTTTAAATGCAATGGCTAAAAATATTGGGAAAACGATACTACAACCAAAGGCTACAAGCGTACTTTTACCATAAAACGATCCAAGTAAACTTAAACTAGCAATAAACAATAGCGCCCACCAATCAAGAAGAAATCGCAAACCGATTATTAAAATAGGTGAATTTCCGCTTTCG
Organism: Viridibacillus sp. NPDC093762; assembly: GCF_050279675.1. Classification (NCBI taxonomy): domain Bacteria; kingdom Bacillati; phylum Bacillota; class Bacilli; order Caryophanales; family Caryophanaceae; genus Viridibacillus; species Viridibacillus sp. NPDC093762. The sequence continues at coordinate 89,486 of NZ_JBNNUK010000013.1, forward strand.
AAAAATGGATGATAATTAGTGACGGTCACTAAATCGAATTTAAACAATCCAATAATGACTGTCCAAAACAATATGGAAAAGATTATATATGAAACAACCATTACCATTAGCAACGTGTAAGCACTAAACAATTGTTGTCTTTTTTGTAAACGCATCATTGTGTATATTCCAAAGTTAGACCATAACCATTTCGTTACATCAAATGTTATTAGTGCAACAGAGAATGGAGCAACTATATACATAACAATTAAAGAGCCGCTCATCTCTAAAAACCAATCATTCCAAGACATACTCTCCGAAGACAATAGATACACAGGTTCAAATATAAATGTTACGGTGCCAATTAATACAAAGGTGGCTATTAGTCTTACCCAATGCGTTTTTACAAATAGTTTGATCACATGCTTTATCATACCGGCACTACTTCTTTAAGTTTTCCTTCTTCTAACGCATAAACTCTATCGCAAAGAAGCTGCACCTCTTCCCTATCGTGAGATATGACAATAGCTGAGGAGCCGTTCGTACATCTTTCTTTTAATAGTTGATAAAAAATCTGTTTACTCTCTTCATCTAATGCATTCGTTGGTTCATCCAATAATAATAAATCGGGACGTTCCATAAATGCTTGAACGAGTCCTAGTCGTTGGTTCATTCCTAAAGAATAAACCTTGACTGGGTCTTTTAAATCTGGATTGAGTTTAAATTGTTCCATCAACTGACGAATCTCATTTTCACTAATGCGTTGCTGAATACGAGCAAGTAAAATTAGGTTTCCAAGCCCCGATAAACTATCAATAAAACTAGGTGTTTCAATGAGAATACCAATATTTTTAGGAAAGTCACCAATCCGAATTTTTTGCTCATTAACGTAAACTTCTCCTTGATCCGCATACATTAATCCGGCTATCAATCTCAATATGGTGGTCTTTCCAGAACCATTCGGTCCAACAATTCCTACAATCTCATTCTCATGAACTTCTAAATCAATTCCGTCTAATATCGTTCGTTTCTTAAGTCTTTTATGTACTTGATTTAATTTTACATTCACTATAAAATGCCTCCTCTCTTTCGTTGCCAGTTCCATGCTGCAATTAATGCCAAACCATAAATCAATATCATTCCAACGCTTAGACCTAGATTTAAGTTAAATGCTTGCCAGCCGGTTTCATTTGGATAAGCAATCATTATTCGATTTGTAATTCTTTCTGGGGAATAATTTGCAAGAGAGCTGTATCCAAGCCCTATACTAAGTTCTGCTACAAGCTGTGGGAAAATCACAAACCAAATGAAAGGATATACTATTGTTTGCCATAAGCGTGTAACAAATTGCATTAGTAATAATGAACCGATTGTATACCCTGCTGCATACAGTAGTTGGAAAAACAATAGGGTTAATGTCGTCATAATTGGTCCGAAAATTCCATCTAATCCATTTGAAATGAGAATTGGATCTACAACAAAAATAAATCCATGTTTTAGTACTAATAAAACAATTGAAAATACATCGGTAATTAATATGAAAGCAATAACAGTAGCAAGTGTTACAGAAAGCATTCGTTTCGTATAGCCTTTAAAGCCTTCACGAATAATACTCCAAAAACGGACATTGCTTAATTGTTCTTTCGCATTTATTTGCATCGTAATCAAGATGACAAAGAGAATCATGACGTAGGGGAAATATGGTCCAAAAGTTGATCCTACTCCAAAGAAGGGTTCAAATAAAATGGAATTAACTCCTCCCCAGCTATCATCTAAGCTAATTTTCCAATTCGAAAGTAAGTTACCAACTGAAAGTACAGCAATAAGAATTTGTAGCAAACGATTCGTTAAAAAAGCATCCCCTACCTGTGAAATTACTGTAGTATTCTTCATCATATACACCCCTTTGCATTATATGTATAAAATATAGATAAGAGTTCCAAACACTTAATAATAGATTTTCTATAAATAAGAAAATGTATCTCAAATTTATCAATTTTCTATAAATAAGAAAATGTATCTCAAATTTATCAATTTGAGATACATTTTATTTTTGTCTAAGGTGCCCACTCTAAATACACTTGGTTTGTATACCATGTTTGTGACTTAAAAGTTGCATGTATAGTTGCACCCTTAAGTGATGTTTCATGGTATTGTGCGCCTTGCTCTGCCCCTCCTATCCAATATCGAATTGGACCGGTACGACTACCATCTTTAAGTTCAATCCATGATGTAATATCATATGTAGGTTTCTTAACCCATGTACCTTGAGTGTCGGATGCTGCTGTTCTATTAATAGTACTCCAATCCCCTGTGCGTGGCAGAGTGATCGTATCACCATACCAATCAGCAGCAAAAGCAGAAATAGGAACTACAATAGTTAAAATGGTAAATAATACAATTATTGTCTTTTTCATCAATATTCACCTTCTTTTTACAAATAATAACATAAAGATATGAAAATGTATATAAAAGATAATTTTTATAGTGTAATATGTTTCTTCGCAATAAATTTTGATGAATTAACTAGATAAAACATGCTATACGGGCAAAAATTAAAACCATTTTGAAAAAAACGATTAAAACACACTTTAATATATTCATTGAATCATTATTTAAGTCTGTACTTTTATTTTGCATTAAGCAGATCAAAAAAATTTTTTCCCCCAAAAAAAACCGTTGATTCCTCAACGGTTTTCTTGTCTTTCATATGGAGACGGCGGGAGTCGAACCCGCGTCCAGAAACTCCAATACTCAAGCTTCTACGCGTGTATCTTACAAGGCAGAGGTTTCACGCATACGTAGCCAAACCTTGTGGCATCTAGGTTTATCTCTCTCCAATTGTATTTTTATGATTTTTTTGTTAAAAATCAATAAAATGTACATAATATTGGATTTTATTTAAAAATTAATGTATTATTTTATTAATGTCCAAAAATATTAATTGATTGGACATCAATATTAAAGGGTGGTTATATTTATGAATAAGAGAAATAAATCTATTATTGGTATTTTATCTGGAACAATGTTGTTTAGCTCGGTTTTAGGAACTGTTACATTTGCTGAGGAGGAGAGTAATGCTTCTTTTGATACAGTTTATCAATGGAATACTAGTATTGAAAGTATAGAAATCGAGGCAAACGACGTAGAATTCATTAATAAAAGTATTGAAGAACAACAAGATAATGACCTATTAAATACGAACGATAATATTTTAATGATGCGTGCCGTGGCCGTACAACCAGGAATAGGGAGCTTGATTACTACTATTAACGTTGTAGGCGTAGGAGCTGTTCATATTTATACAAGCGGAGTTGTGATTGCAGGAGTTGTAGCTAAAGCTGGTAGTGTGTTATATAATTCTGTAAAAGATTATGTTGTTCCTTACGTTATAGGTGCTACAATTCCTAATTCTCTAAAAAAAGATGGAAATACTGTTGATTTAGGTAGTTTTAAAGATAAACATGGAAATACTCCACTAAATAAAAATTCTGGTACATTTAATAATGGAAAGTGGAACGTTTCGAAAGATACAGCTAATCACGGTGGTAGAAAATGGAAATTAAAAAAAGATGACAAAAGAAAAGCATCTCTCGATGAAAAAGGTAATATAATAGCAGATTAAAGTAAATAAAAGAAGGAGAATTATTAATTTGAAGTTAGATAATTATTTAAACAAAAAATTTCCTGATTTAAAATTAAAATTAGGTTTGTTTTATGAGTACCCTATTGGAATTAGATTTGAACTTGGTTGTGAAGAGCAATTTAAAGATAATGATGTTAATTATCGAAGTGAAGTTTATAAAAAGTCTATAACAATATTTAGAGATTTATTTGATGTGGATGATGAAATTTTTATTGTGACGAATGTACATACTGAAATTGAAAAAGAAGCACCTGGTAAATTAAAGGTATATTCAAATTATATAAAAAATAAAAAAACATTGTATAGTTTAAATACAATGAAAAAGCCTAATGTGGATGAAGATGATTATTTGAACACTCATCAATTTTGGTTAAAATGTAAAGTTTCAGATGTGGATTATGTAGGCTTGATAAAAGCTGTTTGTAATCAAGATTTAGGCATTAAACCATTTATTTCTCACGATGTCTTCTTTGTAAATATAACAAAACAATTAATATTTAATGTTTATGATGATAGAGGCTGTGATGTTGTGGCTACATCTTTAAATGTTTTAGAAAATGTTTATCATTTACACGAGGATTGGATATTATCTTATGATAAAAAAGAAATTGATAAAAGATTTAAAAATATAGATTATTAAGTATCACAGGCAAATGGAAGAAGGAGAACTCTTTTAGTTCTCTTTTTTTTTGAGAATTAAGAAGTTGATAGGTGCGAATACTTCGATGTTCCGTCCTTGCTCTTTTGCATGTGCCTACATGTGTTGGGCGGTAGCCCAATGAACCTTCCCCATTCTATGCTTTATGTGCGTTCCAAATGGATATTTCATCAACCAGTTTTATTAGTTATTACTTAATAAGTAATTAAATAGCAGAAACCTGTGTAACCTCCACTTTATTTATGACTACGTTGTTAGTAACGCTTATATAAGCGTACATAAAGTGGAGGGTTTTCTGTTATAACCTTATTACTTTTCATCAGATTACAAGTAGACTTGGAGTGGAATAGGTACGTATAGACATGTTACCTGTCGGTAATTAAATTATTTATTCCCTTTTACTCTACTTATTATTAACCTTTTCAAACTCTTTAACTTTGCCATAAAATGTTGTCCTTTTTAACCCCACGTCTCGCATCATAGCAGTAGCTGTTATTTCTCCAGCCTTCCAACTTGGATAAAGTTGTCTAAACTGCTCTTTTTGATTTTCTGTCTATCCTACTCGTGGTCTACCAGCTGCATCGATTCCTTCTCTTTGTCTCTGCTTTAGTGATTACCTTTCCTATTGTGTTTTTTTAGAAACTTGATGAGAGAAAGGGTGAAACTTTGTACGAGAAATAGTTGATGAAAAATTAGATGTAATCTTTTTCAAGAAGAGAGAAGTGAATAAAGTGAAAAGAAGATAACTTCAACAAAAAAACGCTTGAACTTTCATCAGTTACTTGGTAAACATACTGCACACAAAAAAAACATTACCAATTTCTCAGTAATGTTCTTATGATTTATTTTCGTTTGTTGTTAACGTATATTCCTGTATTTTCATTACAATAAACAGTAGCAGTGGCATTCTTTTTTTCTAAATACTTCATTAGCTTTTCAGTCCATTCATTGTATTTAAATTTCTTATTATTTCCATTACCAATTTTAATTTCGTTAAATGGTGGTTTTAAATTACTAAGCAATTCATAAATTTCTTCTCTTTTTAGCTTCTTAGTATTAATATACCAATATAAAATAATCGATATATTTTGTTGTTGTTTATAGGATTCTATTATTTCCCTCTCATTATATAACTCCAACAAAGACGTATACCGTTCTTCATTTATTAACCAATTAAGAAATTCGCCTTCTGGCTTAAATGTATTAAAATTATATAGATTTTTAATTAATTCATCGCTTAAATTTCCTTTTGTTAATATATTAAATTCATCTTGAGAAAAGTCACTGTTATTAAATAATTCTTTCTCATTTTTCTTAGTATACGACAAAGCAAACTTTTCGGAAAACTGTTCTAACACTCTAAAAATTTGTATATCCCAATAGTCTAATTCTTCAATTGTACTTTCAATAACAGAATCTTCAATACCCTCATTTGCTAAAGCAAGAAAATATGAGGTATTAGCTTCTCTACCTTGCCATTTTAGATTTAGTTCTGCATCTAGTGGAATTGTTGCACACGTCTCATCTAGCACAAATTGATCCGTTACTTTAGAAGATACATGTTTAAAGTACGTTATTCTTTCTTCATCATCAAAATCTAATTTACCTATTAATTCCTCCGACCAAGGTAACAAGCCTTCTGAATTTAAATGTAGTAAATCGTCCTTGATTTCATCGTATTCATAATTTTTTAAGACATCAAATAAATACTTTAATAATAATTCATTGTCATCATATTCACTAATAAATCGATAAACCTCTATATCCCAACCTAATACTTTTATTAAAGAAGAAAGCTTATCATATAGATTTTCATCTGTACTTTCTAATAAATCATTTGGTACTGTGATATATCTTTCTGTATCTTTGAATAGATTTTCCATCGCTTTTCCACTCACGATTTCAGATTTAAAGAACTCTTCTGTAATCAGATTAAAAGCATCAACTGAAATTTGATTTATTTCATTCTTATGTTGTAACAATTCATTCCAATTCGATTTATTACTTAATACTGTATCTAAACTTACTTCCTCTTCCTCGTATTCCTCACGACTAATTAGAGAAATTATATTATTAATATTACATTGCATTTTGTCTAGACTAATTAAATTTTTAACTGAATCTATTTTTGAAATATCTTCAATTCTATTATTACATTTCTTAATTAGTTCATATTTCAAACTTCCAGCTAATTCTTCATCATTAAGTAAGCTGATTAGCGTTTCTTCCTCTTCAGTATAACTACCTAATTTCAAGATTACACTTTCAATAAACTCTTTAATATTAGCTTTTATATATTCATTAATTAAATCGTTATCAAATACGTTTTTTATATTAACCTTTTTTATCACATGTTGAATATTTATTGAGCTTATTTCGAAGTAATTGTGTTTAGCTACATAATCTTTTATTTTTCCATCTACAGAAGTAATATTTTTAAATTTAATATTTAAGTCTTCTAACATTTGTTGAATTGCTTCTATATTACAGTTATCATAAATTTTCTGTGGTTCTAACTGTTCAATAAATCCTTTCATCAATTTCAATGAATTTTTATCATTTATGAATAACCAACTATTTATTATAGAATAAGCATACTTTTCTTTTCTTGGAGTATCTAAATTAACAGTGATATCTTCCAATACTTTAAAACCTAATTTATTTGCTTTAGAAATAAGAGCACCAATTCCATTAAAATTTCCATTATCACTCATATATTCAATGAATCTTAAGTAATACTCTTTACCAATTTTAGAATTAAAGATAAGTTCTACCATTGCATTGAATTTTTCATGTTGTGTCTGTCTATTTTCAATTAAAAATTCTAATAAGTTACGGTTAAACACACTTGGAGAAGATATTTCTTCAATTTTTATTCTATTTATAACTTTTGTTACATTTTTTAAATCTAGATTTTCGTCTTCTGCTAAACCATTTCGAATAGCTTTAAGAAGTTTATTATCATTATTAGACAAGCTACCTTCATAAAAATATGATAAATAATCTTCATAAGATTCATCAATCCAGCCATTACGAATTAAAAAATATAATAAGTCATACTCTTTTTGCATCTCGTCTAAAATTTTTTCACTATTCATATAACCATTTTTTATTAAAAATGATATAGAATTTAATTTTATTATTTTTATTTTTTCCTCTAAATCTTCTTTTTCCCTTATTAAACTATTCTCTTTTTCCTTATAATAGATTGCTCGGTATCTTTCTAGAAAATTCATTTTGCTTGATATCGAAAAAAATCCTAATCCATTGAATATCTCTGCATTTCTATTAAATGAGTAATGATATTGTAAATTAAAATCATTTCCTAACTCTAAACAGCTTTCAAATAACCCTTCAAACTTAAATTTTGAACTATTATTTTTTGTAATTGTATTTTTTGTAATTCCTTCTGAATTTATTACATCTATTTGAGTTATGCCATTTAAATCTTTTTCTAGATAAAATAACGTAGCAATCTCTTCAGAACTATAAGTTTCTGAAATAATTCCTAAATCAATTTGATTTTGAATAGTTTCAATCTTCTTCTTAATTTTGTTTATAATCAAATCCTTTATGTTAAGAATTTCATAAACCTTTCCCTTATTACTTAATAAACTTGAATAGTCACCTGGATAAATGTTTTTATATACAACAACGGCAAATAATCCATCTGCCGTTATACCATTATTCACCAACGCATTTTTATAAACTTTATACTCATTGCAAATATTTATTAATATACGCATATCATTAATATATAATGCTATGTCTTCAATAAATTCGATTGATAAACCAACTAATTTACCATCTGATTGAAATTCCCTTTTTAGTCTTTTAAGTAATAAATTTTCTGCATTAGAACTATGTACAATTTTAACCGTTGGAATAATGAAGTCAAAAAACTTGGTTCTGTTATATATCTCATGAGAACCATCTTTATTAATAAATAAATCATCTTTTAAAGCATATATAAATACAATATTTTGCTCTGACAACTGTTTTGTATTGTTTAATATAATGTTTAAACTTTTTAATCTTTCATATATACTAATATTTTCAAATCTATCTAAATCCTCAAATATTACATACTGAAACTTAGATTGCTTAAAAAAATAAATAATTTCGTCTAAATATCTATTGAATACCGTGTTATTTTCCTTTGTAACTACCTCGATAGATGTGCTTCCAAATCCAAATTTACTTAATCCTAATTTTTGGAATATCAAAATGCAAATATATATGAAATATGTATACACTGCCACTAAGAATATTCCTATAAGTACTATCATTGCTGTATAGTTTAAGTCACCCGAAATAAACTTACTATATGCTTTAGGTAGCCAGCTAAATTTAAACATTGAATAAGTTATTAAACTCATAATGAGCATAAAAAATATCGTAGCTAGTGTTTTATACTTATCTAAGTCAAAAATTCTTGTGAATTTTGAGAATGGTATCTTATCGGGTTCGATTTTGTAAACTAACTGCTGTAGTATTTGTTGTTCTAAAATATTTTCGAGAGGAACATCTGTATCTTGACTCTTATTATTAGTAGTAGCATCTTTTGTATCATTACTAAATGTTGCAATAGATATTTTTACAGTCTTATCTTTAATTTCTTCTTTTTTAATAAACGTATCAATTAGACTACTTTTACCAGCTCCATAAGGGCCCGTTATAGCTATGTTTTTATTATTTTCATTAGAAATTGCCCAGCTCATAGCGTCTAAAAAAGGTTTCTTATTATTATCTTCTATATCTATATTAGGCACTAAACTCTCAAATTCCAATCAGGACCACCTCCAAATCTATTATGTAAAGAAATAAGAATAAGTTTAAAGAAGTTTTACTCTCCATAACTTTTAAATGTTCGTTGTTTAACATCTTCGGAACATTTGCAATTATAATTATAACAGCAATTTGGAATAATTAGCATATTATTAAATCCATTTAACTAACAATAGAAATATAAAAAAGCAACTATTCTTTTTAGAAATAGTCGCTTTAGTTCTAGTTCCTCAAATTTCTATAAGGTAAATATGAGATTCTTTATATACATTGGATTTAAGTCAATATATTGGACACAAAAAAGTTAAGTCAGGCTGTTGCTCGACATAATTTTTCTAATTCAGCTGGAGTTAAGTAGTTGATTGCTCCGTGAATTCTTTTGCGATTATACCAACTTTCAATGTACTGAAAGAGTGACAATTTTGCAGTTTCAAAGTTCAAATA
>NZ_JBNNUK010000014.1:0-94524 GCF_050279675.1 Viridibacillus sp. NPDC093762
GCGTTCGTCCTGAGCCAGGATCAAACTCTCCATAAAAGTAGTTTGAAAGCTCATTAGCTTTGCTAGCGTATCATCCGAAGATGATATCTATTTTTTGTTTTGATCCACCAACAGAGTTGATGTTCAAAAACATTTATTGATTAACGTCTTGCATGTTCAGTTTTCAAGGTTCATTATGTTACCGCTACATTAGCGACTCACTTATTATATCAGGATAACTTTTCGTTGTCAACAACTATTTTAAAATTTCTTTTTAAGTTGTTTTCCTGAATCTATTACCATTGCTTAATCAGCAACTTTTATATCATAACAACTTACTACCTTGTTGTCAACATCTTTTCAAAAAGAGTTTTAACTAAGTGTTTAGGTTGTAATTTCATTGCCTCAGTGACAACGTTACTTACTATATCATCCTACGTGATATATTGCAATAGTTTTCTGTTAGAAAGTTTTATTAATTAATAAAAGACTCTTTAACTCTCTTTATATATAGAAGAAGCTCCCTACCATTTGGAGGGAGCTTCTTCTATATAATAGCGTTTTAATTATCGTACCCAGATGAAGTACGCAAGGAAGACAAAGAACAATACATACATCAAAGGATGAATTTCTTTCTTTCTACCTGCTAGTAACATCGTAATAGGGTAGAAGATGAATCCTACTGCAATACCCGTTGCGATGCTGTAACCTAATGGCATCATGATCATTGTTAAAAACGCTGGCACTGCAATTTCGAATTTATCCCACTCGATTAAACGTAATGATGAAACCATCAATACTCCAACTATCACCAACGCCGGTGCAGTTACTGCCGAAGTAATTACATCTAATAGCGGGAAGAAAAACATTGCTAGCAAGAATAATACTGCTGTGACAACTGCCGAGAAACCTGACCTTGCTCCAGCAGCTACACCTGATGAAGATTCAACGTAAGCAGTTGTTGTCGATGTACCAAATAAAGAACCGATTGTTGTTGCAATTGCATCCGCCATTAAAGCACGGCCTGCACGCGGTAACTTATCGTCTTTAACTAAACCTGCTTGATTTGCTACAGCCATTAATGTACCTGCTGTATCAAAGAAATCTACGAATAAAAATGTTAGTACAACGATTAAGAATTGAACATTGAGTAATTCTTTAAATCCATTTGAGAATCCTTCTTTAATAGGATCTAAAGCTACCCCGAATGTAGAAGATACATCAGGAATACTTGATACAATAGCAGTTGGTACAGCGATTAAGTTAAAAATCATACCAACAATTGCTGTAATAATAATTCCTAGGAAAATTGATCCTTTAATATTTCTAGCCATTAAGATGACTGTAATAACGATACCGAAAACTGCTAATAATGTTGTACCTTTAAACTCTCCTAAAGTAACAAGTGTAGCTTCATTAGCAACAATGATTCCTGCGCCTTTTAAACCAACAAATGTTACAAATAATCCGATACCTGCTGATACTGCATATTTTAATTGTGTCGGAATAGCATTAATAACTGTTTCACGAACACCAGTTAAAGATAAGATAATGAAAATAATACCTGAGAAGAATACACCAGTTAAGCCTGTTTGCCATGGAATACCATATGTTAATACTACTGTGTAAGCGAAGAATGCGTTAAGCCCCATGCCCGGTGCTAATGCAATCGGAAACTTCGCAAAAATCCCCATCACCAATGAACCAGCTGCTGCTGCTAATGCTGTAGCTACGAACACAGCACCTTTATCCATACCAGCGTCCCCTAAAATCCCTGGGTTCACCGCCAAAATATACGCCATTGCTAAGAATGTTGTGATACCACCTATGATCTCGCGGCGGTAATTTGTTCCAAGTTCTTCAAATTGGAAATACTTTTTCATGATAATCCTCCGTATGTCGTCTCATACATTTTTGAGAATAAAAAAGACATGCAACTAGTTAAAAATAGTCGAATGTCTACGATTCCTTGCTAAGTATTCATACTCACAAGTTAATAAAAGTATCGGCAAAGCCAATTCTTTAATCGTAGTCAAGTTTTTTAAGGTAACTTGGTAGATACTCTCGGGCCATATTCCCGTGATTATACGACGACGTTATTTATTTATAGTAGTTAATATATCACTCTCGCTCATTACTTTCAATACTTTTTCCGAACATTTTTATATTTTTCTTTATTATAGTTCGTGTATAAGACGTTTTATTCCTCATCACTTGATTATTACAATACATATTTCAGCAGTTTATTATGTGTTTATCTAGAGTATTATTGATAAAATGATACAAAGTGGATTGGAGAGGATTTATAACATGCCTAAAATAATAGAACCTTCGCAACATTATTTATCAACTATCGAAAATGAAGAGATAATGCTAGAGGAAATTGAAGCAAATTCATTACTTAAAGGCTGTCAAATTGATTGTCGGTTTGGTACTCGCCAATTAAACGAAGTTAAATTCGAGAACTGCGTGTTCCTTACAGATGATTTTACTAAAATGGAATTTTTAGATGTCATTTTCGCAAAATGCGATTTATCAAATTGTAATTTCGCCGAATCCGTTTTTTATAGAGTCAAATTTGATACTTGCAAACTAATCGGTTCTAGCTTCTTCCGTACACAGCTCAAAAATGTTGAATTACTCGATTGCCTTTTAAATTATGGCACATTTTCCGAATCGAAAATGAATGCAGTTGCTTTTAAAGATGGCCAATTAAACGAAAGTACTTTACAAGATGTAAATTTAACTCAAGTAACGTTCCAAGGAATGGAACTAAACGCAGCTGACTTTTCTGATACAAATTTAAAAGGAATCGATTTATCTTCTTGTTTTTTCGAACAAATCAATTTAGATCCAACATTAGTAAAGGGTTTATCTATTCGCCATGATCAAGCTACTGCTATCGTTGCTATTCTCGGCATTAATATTCAATAAGAATTGTAAAATAGCCGTACCTCCTTCGATTAGGAGGTACGGCTATTTTTTTCTTACACGACTCTATAATATTGCTTCGATTCAATCTCTTTTACCGAAACATGGAGCTTCCACAATTCAAATACAATTTGCAAAGCCTCTTCACTATCATCATTTTTAAGCGCCACATCTCTTGCCTTTAACAACGCATTTGCTTCAAGCGGTAAATCAGTTAATCCAGGTACCCATTTCTTAAATTGTTCCTTATATGGATTTCCATCCTTAAAAAGATAACCCCGTTCACCGAGTTCTTCTTTTAATATTTTAGTGCTAAGTTCTTTTTTATATCTGAAAAGTTCATGACCATCATGCCCAATTACAACTAAATCTTTGTGATCTACATATATATAACTAATATTATCTTTGTCATAACTCATATCAATTTTCCCAATTTTAAAAGCTAATGTATCTTCGCTAATATAAATATTCAATATTTCATCATAAATGAATAGAGTCAAAATAATGCCCGCGACTAATCCAAATGCCATCGTAGCAAAAATAACCCACCCCGCATTGAGACCAGCGACCAACTTAAACGGTCCTTGAAATGGAATCCACTCTAACTTACTTGCCCATTCTGATATTGGAGGCAAAAAATAACCTATTACTAAACCAATGAGCGGCAAAATCAACCAAAGAAATAATTTATCACCTTTAGAAAAATTCAAATGCACGGTTGAACGATTCATCCCTTCACCTTCACACTCCTCTTACTTCATTACATCTGTAATTGTTTGACTCCAAATTGCCGATTCCACTATTTGCATATCTAGCATTTTATAATTCAAAAGGTTATCTAGCATTAAAGCTAAGACTCCAGCCTTTGCTTGAAGGTTATTTTCCTCCATTAAGCCAAACTCTGTAGCTTTCTGTAATACATGAACAAAGCCATCAATAAACATTTTCTGTACTTCTTTTATCTTTTGAATATAAGTCTCGTCTACTGCTTTAATACGATTTGCATACAAAGTATATTCACTTAATAAGTTCAACAATACTTTCTGCTCTTGAATCTCATTTAAATACTTCATACCACCTGTATATAGCTGCTCCATCAAATTATCTTTTGTCATATCTTCCACTTTAAAATAATTCTCAAATGCATAGTCTTGAAAAATATAAACAAAAACCTTTTTAATCAGTTCATCCTTCGATTCAACATAATAATAAAGAGACGGCTTTGTCATTCCCAACTCTTTAGCAATCATTGCAAAACTTGTTTTATGTATTCCATCTTTCGCAAATAGATAAATAGCCGTATCTATTACCCTTTGATAAGTTTCTTGACCTTTATTCATACCGCACCCCTTTTTACCTTCCGTAAGGTAGATTAAACATTAAAATGCGTTAATTGTCAATTTAATATTAGGTTGATTCGTGTAGCGAATGCTGACAACGCTAGATATACCGTTTGATGAAAATATGTTTTACCACTTCAACATCAGCTATAGCAAACTCCTTAATTCATGTAGATGTACCATCTATTAAACCTGTATATGGATTGGTAAATCAACGTACTCTGGCTTTCATCCGTTAATCTATTTATGTTTTATTTCAATAATCCATATAATCTTAATAATGGTTTTACTGGATTCAGATGTATCTTTATACTAAATTATTCCTTTTCATTATGTCAATAAGTATCTAGAATTCTTTAATATACGCAATAAAAATACAGATACATAAAATATTTACATACGTATACTACGCGGTACGATTTTTACGCTATTTATCAAAAAGGGATATTTCGTTTAATTCATGTAATTCTTTAATAAAGAAAAACATAGGGAGATTTTAGCCTTCCTATGTTTTCATTCATATTATTTATCTGTTTGTTTTTGCTTTTTTTTCAAATACTCCGCACGTATTTTTTCAAGTTGCTGCTTTTTATCAAATTTTCCAGGCTTGTGTTTTTCATGATACTTTGCCACAGCCACCTGACCTTTGGTATCCAATTGATATTTCCCCACTTTGTTCACCTACTTTTCTTGACTTTAAAGAGAATCTATTCAACAAATATAATATACCTTATTTTACTGAAGTAAACCTTTTTACTTTAATAGTGTACTGCCTAACCTTGCATATATCAGTAAAAACTTAGTAAAATAATTCATAACCAAATGGTATTCATTATACTTATCTTTACGACCTTAAATTTGCTGATTCATTTTAAAGTCATAAATCAAGTCGCTAATTTTAACTAAAACAAAAAACCTCTTCCAGTTATTTGTTATAAATAACTAAAAGAGAGTTTAATTTTTGAAATATAAATAGTTGTACGTTAATCATTGATTTAGTTCTTAACAAAATACGTTAGACATTGATATGACTGCGTTTATAACCTGTTTAGTTTATATTACTGAACAGTCCTATTCCCACTCAATAGTTGCTGGCGGCTTAGATGTAATGTCATACAGTACGCGGTTGATATGATCAACTTCGTTTACTAAACGTACTGAGATTTTTTCTAAAACTTCCCATGGGATACGTGCCCAGTCAGAAGTCATACCGTCGATTGACGTTACAGCACGGATACCGATTGCATAATCGTAAGTACGTTGGTCACCCATTACACCTACGCTTTTCAGATCAGGAAGTACTGTGAAGTATTGCCAAATGTCGCGATCCAAACCATGTTTAGCGATTTCTTCGCGTAAGATGGCATCTGATTCACGTACAATGTTTAATTTTTCTTCTGTTACTTCACCAAGTACGCGGATTGAAAGACCAGGACCTGGGAATGGTTGACGCCATACGATTTCATCAGCTAGTCCAAGTTCAGAACCTAGTGCACGTACTTCGTCTTTGAATAATGTTTTTAATGGTTCGATAAGTTCGAACTGCATATCCTCAGGTAATCCACCTACGTTATGGTGAGATTTAATTGTTTGTGCAGTTGCTGTACCAGACTCAATAATATCAGTGTAAAGAGTTCCTTGTGCAAGGAAATCCATACCTTCAAGTTTTGAAGCTTCTTCATCGAATACGTAGATAAATTCGTTACCGATAATTTTACGTTTTTTCTCAGGATCTGAAACGCCAGCTAATTTGCTCATGAAGCGTTCACGAGCATCAATTTTGATAACGTTCATGTTGAAACCTTCTGTGAAAGTTTTCATTACTTGTTCAACTTCACCTTTACGGTTTAAGTTGTGGTCAACGAACATACAAGTCAATTGGTCACCAATTGCTTTGTGGATAAGAACAGCAACAACTGATGAATCTACGCCACCAGAAAGTGCACAAAGAACTTTTTTATCGCCAACTTGCTCACGGATTTTTTGAATTTCAATTTCCACGAAACTTTCCATTGACCAATCGCCTTTAGCGTTACATACATCGAATACGAATTGACGTAATAAGTCATTTCCGTATACTGAGTGACGTACTTCTGGGTGGAATTGAACTGCGTAGAATTTACGCTCAGCGTTAGCCATTGCCGCAATTGGACATGAAGCACTTGTCGCAATTGTTTCAAAGCCTTCAGGAGTTACAGTTACTAAATCGCCATGGCTCATCCAAACAACTTGCTCTTTTGGTAATTCGCCGAATAAAGCATTGTCATTCAATACTTGAATTTCCGCTTTACCATACTCACGGTGTGCAGCTTTTTCAACTTTCCCACCTAAAGCATGTGTCATTAATTGCATTCCGTAGCAAATCCCTAAAATAGGAAGACCTAAATTAAAAATTTCTTCATCGATAATGAATGCATTTTCATCATAGACAGAGTTAGGGCCACCAGAGAAAATAATCCCTGTAGCATTCATTGCTTTTAATTCTTCTGCAGTAATAGTATGTGCATGCAATTCACTGTAAACTCCGAATTCACGAATACGGCGAGTAATAAGCTGATTATATTGGCTACCAAAGTCAAGAACGATAATCTTTTCTTGATCTTGTAAAATTGAACTAGCTGACAACATTTCCACCTCTTCTAATATTAATATAACTGTTTACCTACTCATTTTAACATTTCTATACGAAAAGAACGCGTCTGAAATTACATCCTACGCGTCCTTATGCTCTATATCAAAAAAGGTGAATGCTAGTACATGGATTATCCACACTGTCATTCACCTTCATAGTCAAGTCATTTACGGTAACCTGGTAGAGACATCCGAACCTTATTTTCGAACATATATGAGGGTAATCAATATATTTAATTTTTCTCAATTTTACATGTTGTAACGCTTAAAATCAACCGCTTGTACGATTGATTAAATATTCCCAACTTTCTTTAATATCTAACCAATCTAATTGAGTGTAATTATTACTATAAATTTGCTGCTCATATAAAGCGGTTATTTTACTCATATGTGTAGTACTTAAGCGTTCATCTACATACTTCGCAAAGTCTTGTAGGGTCTGCCCATTCCCCTTTTTCAAACCAACATGCTCTAATTGTTTCAACAATTGGTGGTAAGCATGGTCTATGGAAATATTCTCAGGTTTTTTCATACGATAAAAAGCAATTATTGCTTTTGGTATCCACTTTCTACGCAATAATACTAGAATTAAAGCTAGTACTGTCAAAGCTCCTATAATTATTGCTATCACTATTGCAGATTCCTTACTTATAACAGGTTCTTTTGTTTTTTCTTTTTGAGCTTGTTTGTTATCTTTTTCTTGCTTTTGCTTCTCTTCTTTTGGTTTTTCTTCTTTTTTCTTTTCAGCTTTTTGTTTTTTTTGCTTTGCTTCCTTGTCTTCTTTTTTGGGATTGATCGGTGTAGGTTGTTGTTGATTTTTTACATCATCTAACACATTATCAAAACCTTCAAAGCCTATAGTAGGTTCAAAAGACATCCAACCTATTCCAGGTAAATATGCTTCTACCCATGAATGAGCATTATTATTTGTGATGACAAATGCCTTCTGTTCACCTGCAACATTCTGTATTTCTTCACCTTCAGAAAAACCTTTTACCCAGCGTGCTGGAATACCAATAGAGCGCAACATGACAACCATTGAACTTGAGAAGTTATCACAATAGCCCATTTTTGTATCAAACAAAAATTGATCAACATAATCGTCATTTTTCCCTGGAATCGCCACTTTGTCACGACTATAGACATAATTGTTATATTTAAAATAATCTACAATTGCATTAGCCTTACCGTATAAACTCTTTTCATCTTTCGTAATTTCTTTTGAAAGTTTCCTCACTCGTTTCGGCAAAGTTTTAGGTAATTGTAAATAAGTATCATAATCCTTCGATAACTTTTCCAAATCGTTTGCATTTGTTTTCTTGAGTGCCTTCAAACTATATTTTGGTGAACTATAGGATACCGTATACGCCTCTAATGCAATTTCATTTTCATCCTTTAAAGAGCGAATCTTTTCACCATCTATTTCTCGATAGAAAGACACATCTGGTTCTACATTACCAACCGTCATCAAACCATAGGGCTGCATAATGAATTTAAAATCTTTCATCATTTCAATTTTTGCAGTAGTTTGATCCTTTTTACTTCCTGGTTTAATAGTTAAGGGGATATTCTCATTTTGATTAAAGACCTCGACATAAACATCACCCTTTTTACGTTCCCATCCTTTAGAAGTATAAATATCCTTTGTTTCAATTCTCCAATATTGTTTACTATCAGCCTTTGCAACAAAGACGATGCGAGCATCCATTTCAAATGGGCCACCTAGCTTTTTATCATCCTCTACATAACCAATTTTCCCAATAGCAGAACTACTTTTACCTTGTTGATCCATTAAAGTAGAAAGTGATTTCGGCAAAGTTACCATTGGGCCTTTTTTCGGCATGGCATAGGCAAATACAGTACTCGCAATAAGCATAACTGCTAACGGAATTAGAACACCTATATACTTAATACCTTTTCTTTCTACTGCATTTGTCTCAAATAAATGATTAGCATATAAAGCACCAAGTAAAAGTAATCCTAAAAACATCACTCTTATAATGGCAAACTTTGCATTATATTCACTAAAGGTATCTAACAATACTAAAAATATAATCGTTACGAATAAGAAATGAATAATAGTATGCTTCACCGTTACCCAATAGTGAATTAAATAAATTGTCATCCAAAGTAAGATAAAGAATAAGATACTTCGAAATGAATTCTCCACACCGTTCCAATCTCTTTGCATCAATGCTAACCAACTATTTTGAAGATCACTGCTTAATGTTAGTACACTCTCAATTGAAAATACTTTCGTTCCTGTATAAACGTACATTAAAAACCAGAGTATAAAGGCAAATTTTATAACTGCCGATATCCAACCATTTAAATGGACTATATTTGCCAGTAAACAGATAGCTACGAATAATAAGAATAAGTTTAAATGACCTGTATTAGTCAAAACAACGATAGGTAGCAGCCATTCTCTTAACATGAAAAAAATCACTATATAGAGTGCCACTAATCCAATCTTTCTCTTAATAGGGTGATCTGTCATTTCAACACCCCCGAAAAAGCTTCTGTAAATTGTTCCTTAGCAAGCGTAATAACTCTTATTCCACGTGTACAAGCCAATTTCTCCATAGCCTGCTCTTGGGTAGACATGACTTGCCCCTTACTTCGAATAACAAAACAAAGACAGGCACGAGATGATCTTGATGCCTTAGTTAAAATATCAAGCCACTCTGTTGTAAGCTCACTTGTCACAAAAAGAATTTGAGCCGCATTCGCTAATGTACGATCTTGTCCATACAAACGATTGACTGAATCTCCTAAATCATCTTGTACACTCGCCAAATGGAACATCACCTCTTGCAATTGGCTTTCTGTTTGCATTGCTTCAAAAAACACACGATTTCTACCTGCCGACAAAAACGCCATCGTTATTTGCTGACGAACACTTGCATTCAAGATAGAGGCAACAAATTCAACTTGCTCTTCAAATAATGCTGATGGCGAACAATCTAGCACTAGGCATAAATCTTGTGATTGTTGATCTTCAAATTCTTTCGTCCGAAGCTCTCCCGTTTTCGCAAATGTCTTCCAGTGAACCCAAGACATCCGGTCTCCAGGTTGATACTCGCGCAACCCTGACACAATCGTCGTATCCCGTACAATTGCAGAAGATACCGGTCCATTTCCTGTTTGCACGCTCAAATCAAGTGGTCTGAAAATCATTTTCGTCACATTTGGATACACAACAACCGTACGTTTCGCAGGGATGATTCGCGTTTTTTTAATCCATCCAAAGAAATCACTTACTGTTATTTCAACACCTTGTAAATTGTGCTCCCCGCGTGGTATTTCTTCAATCTCATATGTCCACTTAACTTCCTTTTTAAATCCAACTAACAATAACCTTTGCATTGGTTGCGTCGTTGCATTTACCAATACTTCACTTGGCATCGCTTCACGAATAACTGCATATACAATAGGCCATCTATTATTGCGCTTTAGAGTCATTGTCATCTTCAATGAATCACCATTTCTCATATGTTCCTGTTCAATACTGCGCTCTATTTTTATTTTTTTTAAAGGTGTAAAAAACAACAGCAATGAGTACGTTGAGAAGGGAAGTAACATAAAAAAGACAAACCAGATTACAAAACCGCCTTCTATGATGCCAAATGCTAATGTACTAAGCAGTAGCAAAACGACTAGCATCAGGCGTAGGATTCTCCCTGAAACATATCGTAATCTACTTATTGTCATTGATTTGCAGACCTTTTAATGGGCACAACTGTATTAATTAAAATGCGTCCAATAATTTCTTCAGGTGAAACGCCATCATAACGAGCTTCAGGTCTTAGCATTATACGGTGTGAGAATACAAATGGTGCTAAAAACTGTACATCATCAGGTGTGACAAAACTACGCCCACGAAGTAATGCATATGCTTGCGAAGCTTTCATCAATGCAATCGAGCCTCGTGGACTAACACCCAAATATACATATTGGTTTTCTCTCGTTGCACGAGATAAATCAACTATATAACCTTTCACAACTTCATCAACAAAAACATCTTTCACCTGTTGTTGCAAAGTAATTAACTCTTCTAATGTAATGACAGATGTTAAAAAATCGATTGGCTTACCTTGTTCAGCACGACGCAATACTTCAATTTCATCATCATAAGATGGATAACCCATTTTCATCTTTAACAGAAATCGATCGAGTTGTGCTTCTGGCAACGGATAAGTACCTTCATGTTCTATCGGATTTTGTGTTGCCATTACAAAAAAAGGTTTTGGGATACTGTAAGTTTCACCATCGATTGTCACAGCAGCCTCTTCCATACCTTCAAGTAAAGCAGCCTGGGTTTTCGGAGAAGTACGATTAATTTCATCAGCCAATACGATATTACCCATGATTGGCCCCGGTCGAAAATGGAATTCCATATCTTTTGGATTATAAATGGATACACCTAGAACATCAGAAGGCAATAAATCCGGTGTAAATTGAATGCGTTTAAATTGTGCTCCTACTGATTTTGCTAAAGCACGTACCATCATCGTTTTACCAACACCAGGTACATCCTCTAATAATACATGCCCTTGAGCAAGTAACGATACTACACTCAATTCAGCTATATGCTTTTTACCTATCATGACCTTTTCAATATTACGTACGACCTCTTGAAGCTTTTCTTGTGTTTCCATCAATTGAACCTCCACTTTACAAAGTCTATCATTTTACTCCATTAGACAAAAAATAAGTCTTATGAACCGTATTTTTCAATATAACCGGACTTATTATACCATGACCATTAGATTTCGTTTGATTACAAACCTCTAACAAAACAAAGCGTAGAATAATTATTAGCTCAATTAATCTTTTTAGTTCCTTACTATTATTGCGCCTTACTGCTCTTTACTAACCCCTTTTTTCTTTATAATTTTAAAATATACTTTAGAGCAGAATTTTAATTAATAATAGGTAACATTTTTATTAATTAATTTTTTGTTCCTAATATATTTCACCAATGTACGTCCTTCGGTTGGGGTAATAAAAAAAGCCGAATTCCCACTTTAGGATTCGGCTCATCTATGTTATTTAATTACTTCCAAAAATCATCATACACAGTTATTGGTAGGTGACGTTTATGTTGCGAACGTAAGTAATACCCTTCTAAGACTTTACGAGCCTCATCAGGAATTTCTTTACCTTCCAAATAATCATCAATTTGATCATATGTCACACCTAGCGCAACCTCATCGGGTAACGAAGGTCTTTCCTCTTCTAAATCTGCTGTTGGTGTTTTCCCGTACAAATGCTTCGGACATCCAAGCTCCACAAGTAATGCTCTACCTTGGCGCTTGTTTAAACGGAATATTGGCACAACATCTGACCCACCATCACCGAACTTAGTGTAGAATCCCGTTATGGCTTCTGCCGCATGGTCTGTCCCAATGACAATCCCGGCATTTGTTGCTGCAATTGCAAATTGAACTTTCATACGTTCGCGTGCTTTTTCATTCCCTTTTACAAAATCAGAAAGCACAACTCCCGCATCAGCCAAAGCTTGTACACCAGCATCTACAGCTGCTTTAATATTCACAGTATAGACTTTTGTAGGTTGGATAAAATCAATTGCGTCTTGGCAATCCTGTTCATCAGATTGTACTCCGTATGGAAGACGCACTGCCCAAAAAGAGTATTGATCTTTACCTACTTGTGCATTTAGTTCGTCTACTGCCATTTGCGCTAATTTACCACTCAAAGTGGAATCCTGACCACCAGAAATACCTAAAACGAAACCCTTTACGAAAGAATGCTTAAGTACGTATGCTTTTAGGAAATCTACTGAACGACGAATTTCTTCTTGTACGTCAATTATTGGTAAAACTCGTAATTCTTCAATAATTTGTTGTTGTAAATTTGACATACTACTCACCTCCTTAACCAAGCTCGATTTGTTCAACCATATCTTTCACTTCTTGAATGTTACGCATTTTATTATCCCAGCATTTTTGGCTTAAATCGACTGGATATTCCTCTGGATTTAAAGAGCGCTTATATTCATCCCATAATAAGTCTAAATTTTCGGTCGCGTACTCTCTCATTGCTTGTACAGAAGGACTTTCGTAGATTACTTGTCCATTTTCTACTACTTTCGTGTGTAAATTTTTAGCTTCAAAGTTAGTGACGAATTTGGAGATGAATGTATGAACTGGATGGAACATTTTAATACGTTCCTCCAATTGTGGATCCTCATCAAACATCGTAATGTAGTCACCTTCAGCTTTACCGTTTTCACGATCAATGATGCGATATAATTTTTTCTTCCCAGGCGTAGACACTTTTTCAGCGTTAGCAGAAATTTTAATGGTATCTTCCATTTGCCCATTTTCTTTTTCAATAGCTACTATTTTGTACACTGCACCTAAAGCGGGTTGATCGTAACCAGTAATTAATTTTGTACCAATGCCCCACATATCAACCATTGCATTTTGAGCTTTTAAATTCAAAATAGTATATTCATCTAAATCATTTGATACAACGATTTTGGCATTTGGGAATCCAGCGTCATCTAACATTTTACGTGCCGCTTTTGATAAAAATGAAATGTCCCCACTGTCTAAGCGGATACCCATAAAGTTAATTTTATCGCCCAGTTCTTTTGCTACTTTGATTGCAGTTGGAACACCTGATTTTAGAGTATTATACGTATCAACTAAAAACACACAGTCTTTATGACGTCTTGCATAAGCATGAAAAGCCTCGTAGTCGTTTTTATAAGCTTGTACAAGTGAGTGAGCATGAGTGCCCGCAACTGGCAAATTAAATAATTTACCTGCACGCACATTACTTGTTGATTCCAATCCACCTATAATTGCTGCACGTGTACCCCAAATGGCTGCATCCATCTCTTGAGCACGACGTGTTCCAAATTCCATTACCACATCGTCTTTTACAATTTGCTTAATACGACTTGCTTTTGTAGCAATCAATGTTTGATAATTAACAATGTTC
The DNA here is from genome assembly GCF_050279675.1 of Viridibacillus sp. NPDC093762. NCBI lineage: Bacteria > Bacillati > Bacillota > Bacilli > Caryophanales > Caryophanaceae > Viridibacillus > Viridibacillus sp. NPDC093762. Next base: position 13,857 of record NZ_JBNNUK010000014.1, read on the forward strand.
AGTAGAGCAGTTTCAACTAATTGTGCTTCTACTAAAGGCGCTTCAATACGGACAATCGGTTCATTACCGAAGACTAGTTCACCTTCAACCATTGAATACACATCTCCGGTAAAGCGTAAATCTCTTAAATACTCGATAAAATCTTCGCTATATCCTAAATCATTTTGTAAATACTCTAAATCGCTTTCACTAAAACGGAAATCACGTAAATATTCCAGCATTCTTTCTAGACCAGCAAAAATTGCAAAACCGTTGCCAAATGGTAATTTTCTGAAATACAGCTCAAACACTGATTTTCTATTATGTATACCATCCGCCCAATAAGATTCTGCCATGTTTATCTGATATAAGTCTGTATGTAGCGCTAAGCTATCATCTGGATATTTCGACTTCATACTTAGTCCCTTCTTCCACCATCGTAATTAGTCATAGTATACACTATATAACGTTAAACATGTTTTGAAAATCGCTATTCTACCTCGTGAATCTTATATTTCTTCATTAATTTCACTGGAGATTTCTAAATCTTCTCAGTTATCCATTAACTATAAATTTGAACAATAGTTTTAAAGATGATAACATTGTTTTTGAATCGAACAATTTCGTATACTTCCAGTAAAGTGTATTGAAAATATTTAGGTATTCATCGTGATATTGCTATATTAAGGAATATGTCACGTTATTTTTTGATGATGCGCATTATTACGACTTAAATCATCTGAAAATGTAAAGGCTATTAGAGACCTATTTATATAAACCATCGGGTATTTTTTGAATTTGTCTCATTAGTTATTTTGTAAATCGGAGGATTTTATGCAATGAAAACTTATGAATTACATGTCGCAGGTTTAAAGCGACATTTACCCATTATTCAAATTAAAGAGAATCTCTCTATAGCTAGCTTTGTTTTATTAGGTGATATAGAGATGGTGGATGCAGCAGCTACTGCCCTTGCTGAAAAGCTACCTGATGTAGATCTACTCATTACAGCAGAAGCAAAAGGGATTCCATTAGTATATGAACTTTCAAAGCGGATGAAATTACCACGTTATGTCGTAGCGCGTAAATCATTAAAAGCCTATATGCTTGAACCACTTATCCATGAAGTGAAGTCCATTACGACAGAAGAAAAACAAATCCTTTGTTTAGATTTCCATGATGTTGCCTTTTTAAAGTATAAAAGGGTTGCAATAATTGATGATGTTATTAGCACGGGTGAGTCTATTAGAGTTTTAGAAGAGCTTGTGACAAAAGCCGGTGGTCGAGTTGTTGCAAAAGCTGCTATTATAGCAGAAGGTGATGCTATTAAACGGGATGACATTATTTTCTTAGGAGAATTGCCACTCTTCCCTCATAACCAATAAACTGACAAATTCACAAGCCAATTCAATTTTGAATTGGCTTTTAATTTTGTCAAAATTTAATCTACGCTAATAAAATATACGATTTTCACACTAAGCTGATTAAGGAGTTCAAGTATTAATTGAAGTTGTTTTATTATCCGAAACGACTTTAATGCAGACAAACATTATTAATTATTTTATACTTACTATTTATATAGGAAGAAACTCGATTTTTTTGCATCAAATTGGTAAAATAATTTATCTATTTTCATATCTCATTTACATCATTTTTTCTAATGCAAGTAGTGCTTTTTTCATCGGTATACCGCTACGAAAACCTGTAAGTTGACCATCTTTTCCGATAACACGATGACATGGTACGATAATCAAAATTGGATTTGCACCAATTGCTGTACCTACAGCTCTCACTGCCTTTGGATTATTTATTTGATTGGCGATTGCTGAGTAAGTTGTCGTTTCGCCATAAGGTATTCCTTGTAATGCTTTCCAAACAGCTTGTTGAAACTCTGTGCCACCTGTATCTAGAGGCATCACAAACCCCCTTTTTTCACCTTTAAAATAGTCTAGCAACTCTTTTTTATGCGTTTCTAATTTTTCATCAGATTCTATTAAGGTATACTGTTTAAACCTCTTTGCAGACATCGTTTCCAACTCCTCCTTACTAATGCCTACATAACTAAGCCCATGGTCTGTTGCAGCTAAATAAATTCTCCAATCCTCATATTGAAAACATGTCCAATAAATTTCATTTATCATATTAATATTCCCCTTTTTTCGTTAAGACTTTGCTGTTTCACCAGTCATTTTTATTAATAATGTAATAAAATACGATGCATTTGATTCGCACCTATACAAGATATAGCACGCTAATGTAGTTTGTTCTTCGGTAATACAAAAACTCAGCATATCAAACCTTACTTTTTGGTGTAATTATAATATACCCAATATTGTGGAATGAAAGGGTAGTGTTGGGAAGTAAAAGTAATATCAAAAATCTGACTCCTTGATTACAAAAGGTTAACGTCACTTGCTTAACTATTGAGTGCTCAACCGACTCTTATATAGAAGATTATTCTTGAATTATGGTACATTTATAGTAAAGACTTTTTTTAGGAGGCTTACAAATGGATACTGTATACGATCCCGCCATACATTTTAGCCATGTTGATTTTCAAATTGGTGACTCTAAAATAATTAAAGACGTTACAGGATCTTTTCCTAAGGGAAAAATCACAACGCTTGTTGGTCCATCTGGTGCAGGTAAGACTACTTTACTCAAAATGTGCAACGGCTTAATCTCCCCTACTGCTGGCGATATTTTTATTCACAATAAACTCATTACTACTTATGATCCAATTGATTTACGTAGAAATGTTGGAATGGCATTGCAGGCTGCTCCTATGATTAAAGGCACAGTTTTTGAAAACTTAGAGCTTCCGTTAGCATTGCAAAATAAGAAACTAGCTGAAGAAAATGCTATTTCATATTTAGATGATGTTGGTTTGGAACACGATTTTTTACATAAAGATGCAAATAATTTATCCGGTGGGCAACGCCAAAAAGTATCGATTGCAAGAACCCTTGTCAATCAATCCGAAATTTTGTTACTAGATGAAATTACATCAGCACTCGATCGTGCTTCATTAAAAGAAATAGAAGAACTAATCGTCAAAATCAACGAAAAATATAATGTGACTATGATTTGGATTACACATAATCTTGAGCAAGCATTAAAAATTGGTCACTATACTTGGGTTTTAATGAAAGGTGAAGTCATTGAGACTGGAGAGAGCAAACTATTAGAAGACCCTCAAAGTGAGCTTGTAAAACGCTTTGTACAAGGAGTGATTAAGTGAGCTATTTGGCGTTATCCTTAACATTGATTTTCGTACTTATTCCATTATTTTTATCAAAAACTTTAAAACTCGGATTAGAAAAAGATACATTTATTGCAACGATTCGCTCAATTATTCAGTTGCTTGCTGTCGGCTATGTATTAAAGTTTGTTTTTGATTCCAACCATTTTATCTACATATTCTTAATGATTGCTTTGATGATTGGAACTGCTACATTAAACGCACGTAAAAAAGGGAAGTCCATTGACGGGATTACGTGGAAAATTGCTGTTACTTTACTGACTGTAGAAGTATTGACGCAATCCATACTACTAGGCTTTCACATTGTACCCGCAACTGCACAATATATTATTCCAATTAGTGGTATGATCATTGGGAATTCCATGGTACTATCCATTTTATTCTTAAATCGTTTCACAGCTGAAATGCACGCTCATCGTGATCAAGTAGAGCTTATTTTATCATTAGGTGGAACACCAAAGCAGGCTATTCATCATCAATTAATTAGTGCGATAAAGGCAAGCATGATTCCAACGATAGAAAGCCAAAAAACTATTGGACTTGTACAACTTCCAGGCATGATGAGTGGTCAAATCATTGCTGGAGCTGACCCTATTCAGGCAGTTCAGTTTCAATTACTAATCGTTTTCATCTTGCTTACGACAGCGGCTGTATCAAGTATTTTCCTTGGATTTTTGTCCTATCCAACATTGTTTAACAGTCGCATGCAAATGTTGAAAGAAAAATTTTAATTAAAAAGCTTCTTCTCCATACGTCTTAGAGAAGAAGCTTTTTTTTGCCATAATGATTGTACAGGTGAGCTATATATTATTTAGAATGTTTGTCGTAAAAAACTATAAAGTTGTCTACTACAGTATCAAGGAATGCAATCGTACTTTCATCTGTTAGTTCGCCAGCTTCGTTTAATTTCGTATGAACCGCACCTATATATACTTCATTACCTGGCATGATTACCGGCGCTAAAGCTGGATTTGAAAGTATTTCACGTAAATGGATTTGTGCACGCACACTTCCTAAAACACCCATTGATGATCCTACAATGAATCCTGGTTTATCTTTGATTGTATAGTCACCACCACGTGATAACCAGTCAATTGCATTTTTTAATGCTCCAGGAATTGAATAGTTGTATTCAGGAACAGCAAATAATACTGCATCAGAATCTTTAACATCCGCTTTAAAAGCTGTTGCACCAGCTGGTGGATTGTTTTCAATATCAATTGAGAACATTTCAACATCATTAATTAATACTGGTGTAATATCCAATTTGTTTGCATATCGTTTTTTCATGAAATTTACAAGTTTTAAATTATTTGAAGTTGAGCTAGTTGAACCTATTATTGCTTTTACTTTAATAGTCATTTAATGTCTACTTCCTTTTCTATTTTAAAATTTTGTACCACGTAAATCATATACCTTAAAAATAGAATATTCCAACATTTTAACTCGTTGAAGAAAAATAACTTATTTAGCATGCGCATTTATTAATGAATCTTCGTTAATTTTTGGGGGCATTGGCTAATACTCGAGCTTCCTTTTAACCTATTCGCTCCTCTTTTTGACTCACTCGAGTTTCCTATTAACCTACTTGCTCTTCTATTCAACTCTCCTACATTTGTAGTCTTTCCAACAAAAAAGCACCTCACAAAGAGATGCTGATTAATTTACAATATGAATTTATATAGAATTTACTTAGCCATGCCTTTCGCTCTATTTGTTCCATCCTTTTTCCTTAAAACGAGCGATAGCTTCAATTCGATTGCTTACTTCTAGTTTGTCTAAAATGGTTGAAATATAGTTTCGCACGGTACCGGGCGAAAGAAAAAGCTCCCCCGCTATTTCCTTCGTCGTTTTACCCTCCGCTACTAGCTCAAGTACTTCACTTTCACGTTCTGTGAGCGGATTTTCAATCGTCTCTTCATAGACAATATCGATTAATTCAGGTGCATATAGCCGTCTGCCTTCCATAATTACACGGATAGAATTTACAAGTTCTTCAATGGGGCTGTCTTTTAATAGATAACCACGCACACCCGCTTTACGAGCGCGTTCGAAATAACCTGGACGTGCAAAAGTAGTCAAGATGATAATCTTACAAGGATGATCTTGTAATTCTTCAGCAGCATCTAATCCTGTTTTCAAGGGCATTTCAATATCCATAATACAAATATCGGGATTATGCTCCTCTACAAGCGCGACAGCTTCAGCACCATTTTTGCCAATGCCGACTACTTCCATATCATCTTCCATATTGAGTAAAGATTTCATAGCACCTAGAAGCATACCTTGGTCTTCAGCTATGACGATTTTAATCATGTTGGTCACTTCCCTTTTGATGTGTGATGACGACAGGTACAGTAATGTTAAGCACTGTGCCGTTTTGTTCAGCAATTTGCAGATTGCCGTTGACGAACTCTAATCGCTCTCGCATGCCATTTAAACCATTACCTTCTGATCTCTCTTTTTGGGCTGATAGGCCAACGCCATTATCTGCAATGATAATTTGTAATTCATTTTTATTTTGGACAAATGTAATTTCACATTTCGATCCATCACTATGTTTTACTATATTATTAACAGCTTCCTTTAAACACATGCTTAGGACATTTTCAACGATTGTTGGGACCTTATCAAAATTAGGATCTCCTACAATCGTCAATTCCATTTCTGCTGCATCTAAAATTTGCTGGATACGGACAAGTTCATCACGTAACTTCACTGTACGCATATCTGCGACAAGTTCACGTACTTCCTTCAACGCAATGCTCGCTGTTTGGCGAATATCTTTTAATTCCAGCACTGCAGCCTGTGGATCCTTTTCCACTAAACGTGCAGCTAAATCACTTTTCAAACCAATCATGGAAAGCTTTTGTCCAAGGGTATCATGCAAATCGCGCGCAATACGCTGGCGCTCTTCATAGATACTAAGCTCAGAAATACGTTCTTTTGCCGACTCTAGTTGTCCCTCAAGCTTTTCACGTCTATTCCAGTTATATAAATTAAAAGGTAATAGGACCGTTCCAATAACCGAAATAATGATAAAGTGAATTTGTGGAAGAAACAAATCAATTTCAATGAAAAATCCTGCTACTATCGCGCCAATTGTAAAAGCGATATGTAAGCCATACATAATATAAAATCCTACAGTATTACGGATATTCCCGATAAAAAACGCCGTAAATAATGATAGATAAACATAACCAAAAAGTAATGTCATTGCAACATTAATTAGCATTTCAAAGGATACCCACATATATACAAGTCCATTGTGTGATCTATGTGAAAAACGATACGAAACAAAATATAAAAGTAAAATTGAAATCCCTATCGTTATTTCTAAAAATGAAGATGCCCTAAATATGAAGAAGAACGGTAGTAAACAAAAAATAACCCAAGCATAGATACTTAGCCAAGGACTTTTCGGAAAAATACTAAACCAGCTCAGCATAAATTCATTCACCGCCCCATCTAATTGCCCCTATTATATCAAATGTCGTACAAACAAAAACAGCCATCTCTGTTTAAAGAAATGACCATTTTTTCATACTTAGCTAGCTTTTTTCATAGGTACATCTTGGTTTTTTGACAAACGATCATGATCATCTACTAACCTTTGTACAGATTTGAAAGTCACAAAGGATTTATGTGATGGATCATATAATTTATAACGTAATGATTCTAAACTCGTTTTGATAGTTATTGTTGTCGCTTTTTGAAGTGGTGGTACTTTTTCATGTGCTTCTTCTAATAAGTAATTTGGTACACGTGGTGACAGATGATGCACGTGATGGAAACCAATATTGCCTGTTACCCATTGTAAAACTAGTGGCAATTTATAATATGAACTTCCTTCAATCGCTGCTTTTACATAATCCCACTCAGATTCTTCTTCAAAATAAGAATCTTCAAATGTATGTTGAATGTAAAATAACCAAATTCCTAACGCCCCAGCTACAAACATCGTCGTACCATGTACAATTAAAAATGCAGTCCATCCTGCAGTCATAACAAGCGTAGTTGCTAATGCTACGATAATAATATTTGATAGATACGTATTCATACGCTCTTTTCTTTTTGCATCTTTACGATTAAAACGACTTGAAATTAAAACTAAATAAAGTGGTCCAAAACCGAACATTACAAGCGGGTTACGGTAAGCGCGATATTTGAATCGCTCCATTTTTGATGCTGCAATGTACTCATCAATTGTCATCACCCAAATGTCACCAACACCACGTTTATCTAAATTTGAACTTGTTGCATGGTGAATTGCGTGTTCACGTTTCCATTTTTCATAAGAAAACAATGTTAATACTCCTGTTATTGTACCAACGATATCTGTTGCTTTTTTATTTTTAAAAAATGACCCGTGAGTACAATCATGGAATATAATGAATGTACGAACAACAAAACCTGCTGCGATTATACTTAAGCCAACCGATGCCCAAACAGAAACTGGAACTAATAGATACGCTGCTGTCCATAAGATTATTAGTGGTAGCAAAGTGTTAACCATTTGCATGATACTTTTATTCAAATGAGACTTAGCGAACGGTGCGACGTCCTTACGTAATTGCTTCGTCTTTTCTATATTATTCATGTGATGTCCCTCACTTTTCTTCGCTTTATATATTCTCATATTAAAACTTATAGTTACATGATAGTAGATATAGTTGTCATGATTAACATATGACATCTGTCATATAGCAAGTCTTAATACTTGGTAACAAGATTAAAATACACTTGATAATAGTTACTTCGTTTAATAGTTATCATTAAATGATAGGAATGGATTTTGTTTTCTTACTCGAAATAACACCTATAATCTATCTAAAAGAAATGCAAAAAGCGAGATGGCTTAAAACCATCTCGCTTTTTCTCATTCTACATTGAAATATCTTGCATCAGGATGTGCAAAAACAATTGCTGATACGGATGCTTCTGGCGACATCATAAATTCCTCTGTAAGATGTACACCTATATCTTCTGGTTTGATCAAACCAAATAGTTTCGATTGATCTTCTAAATTCGGACACGCTGGGTAGCCAAATGAAAAACGCTGTCCTTGATATTTTGCTGCAAAACGATCACGCATAGTGCAATCGGTGGCATCTGGGAATCCCCATTGGTCTCGAATTTCTTGATGGATGCGTTCTGCAAAACCTTCTGCTAATTCCAGAGCTGTTGCTTGGAATGCATGACTTTCAAGGAATTTCCCTTGCTCTTTCAAACGTGCTGCAGCCTCACGTACACCGTGCCCAGCCGTTACTTGCATAAAAGCAACATAATCCATTTCTCCACTATCAACTGTTTTCAAGAAATCAGCTAAACATAAGTACGGCGTCTTATTTTGGCGTGGGAAAGTAAAGCGTTCAATAACGGTCTGACTATCTTCTGGATCATAAATGACAACATCATCTCCGTCCGCTTGTGCAGGGAAAAATTGATACATACCTGATGGATTTAACATACCTGATTCCAAGAATTCTGTTACTAATTCGTATAACTCAACTGCTCGAGAGTCACCTTTTCCAAGCATTTCATCACTATACCCTCTTAAACCTAAGTGATGGCCAATCAATGTTCGCATATTCACATATGGATACAAATGGGATACTGAATAGTCTTTTAAAACGTGACGTCGTAAATCAGTCGGTACAAAAACAGGTGCATCAGAACTTACTGTTTTAATCGGTTTTTCTGCTACAGCAACAGCTGGTCTTGCAGCGCGCTTTTCTTCTGATGCTGCACGTTTTTCAATTGCGTCTTCTAACTCATGTAGCAATTCACCTTTATCTTCACTTTGCAGTCTGTTAGCTAACTCAAGCCCATGCATTGCGTCTTTTGCATACATAACTGGACCATCGTATTCGGCTGCAATTTTTGTTTCGGTAAAGCGTCTTGATAATGCCGCTCCACCTACAAGCATTGGAGTGATGATGCCTGCATCCTTGAAATCTTGCGCAGTAATAACCATCTGCTGTGCTGATTTTACGAGTAATCCCGATAATCCAACGATATCTGGATGTTCTTTTTTAATAACTTCAATTAATGCTTGTGGTGTAACTTTAATACCAACATCAATTACCTTATAACCATTATTACTTAAAATAATATCAACAAGGTTTTTTCCGATATCATGTACATCACCTTTAACCGTTGCTAATATTACTTTCCCTTTACCAGTGTCATTTTCATTTTTTTCCATGAATTGTTCTAGGAATGATACAGATGCTTTCATAACTCCAGCACTTTGTAGTACTTCTGCTACGATTAGCTGGTTGTCATTAAACAAACGTCCAACTTCAGCCATCCCAGTCATCAAAGGTCCATTAATAATTTCTAACGGTGAATCGTACATGTTCATCGCAGCTTCTAAATCAGGAATTAGTCCTTCTTTCGTACCTTCAATAATGTAATACGCTAGTCTCTCTGGTACTGTTTTCGGAATATCATCTTCGGTTTTTTCTTTCTTTTTATCACGATAGAAATCCGTAAAATCAGCAAGTGTTTTGTCGTTTGTTTTATAGATTAAATCATTTGCTAAGTTAATCTCAGCTTCTGGAATTGAAGCATATCGCTCTAATTTCTCTGTATTTACAATTGCATAATCTAGACCGGCTTGTGTACAGTGATAGAGATACACAGCGTTTAATACTTCCCGTCCAACTGGAGGTAAACCAAAGGATACATTACTAACGCCTAGAATAGTTAATACTCGAGGCATTTTTTCTTTGATTAAGCGAATACCTTCAATCGTTTCTTCAGCAGCTCCTATATATTGCTCATCTCCCGTACCAACCGGGAATACAAGAGGATCGAAAATAATGTCTTCTGGTGCGATTCCCCATTTGTTCACTAGCAGGTCATAAGAACGTTCAGCAACTTTTAATTTACTATGGCGGTCAACAGCCATTCCTTTTTCATCAATTGTTCCGATAACGATAGATGCACCGTATTTTTTCACTATTGGTAAAACAGCATCATACCGTTCTTCTCCATCCTCTAAATTGATAGAGTTAATGATTGCTTTACCTTGGGAATATTTCAATGCTTCTTCGATTACCTTTTCATCCGTTGAATCGATTACAAGGGGAACTTTAACCTTCTTTACCACTTCTGTCATAAAATTTTTCATATCTTCAAGTTCATCACGGTCAGGGTTTGCTAAGCAAATATCCATTACGTGCGCACCATTTTTCACCTGGGCACGAGCAATTTCTGCCGCTTCTTCAAATTTACCTTCTATAATTAAACGCTTAAATTTCCGTGAACCAATAACATTTGTACGTTCTCCAACAAATAGCGGGCGCATTGAGTCATCATAAATAAGCGGTTCAATTCCTGCTACGGCATGCCCATGCTCTACAGGGATTTGACGAGGCTGCTTATTCTCTACTACTTTACGAATTGATTTAATGTGCTCAGGCGTCGTACCACAACAACCCCCAACGATATTTAACCAACCTTTACCTGCAAAACCTTCAAGCTTTTTAGACAATGATTCTGGAGTTTCATGATAATGCCCTTCTTCATCTGGTAATCCTGCATTCGGATAACAACTAACATAACTTGTTGCTAATTCTGAAAGCGAGCGTAAATGATCTGTCATAAATTCAGGTCCTGTAGCACAGTTCAACCCTACTGATAACGGTTTAATATGTTCAATTGAAATATAAAAAGCTTCAATACTTTGCCCTGCTAGAGTAGTTCCCATGGGTTCAATTGTTCCCGATATCATCACAGGCAGCTCTTTACCAAACTCTTCAAATGCTTGTTTAATACCTAAAGTACCAGCCTTAACATTCAGCATATCTTGACTTGTTTCAAGTAATAATACATCCGCTCCGCCTTCAATTAATGCCTTTGCTTGCACGTAAAAGTCATGTAATAGCTCATCAAATGTTATACCACCCGTTACTGATAAGGTTTTAGTCGTTGGTCCCATTGCGCCAGCAACATATCGAGGCCATTCAGGTGTTGATATTTCATTCACTACTTTTTTAGCAATTTGCACTGCTAATAAGTTAATTTCATGCGCTTGATCACCCAGAGCATATTCATTTAACACAACAGGAGTCCCACCAAATGTATTCGTACTAATAATATCTGAACCCGCCTCTAGATAAGCGCGGTGTACATTTTCAATCACGTCAGGTCGTGTAATATTCAAATATTCATTACAGCCATCATATTCATCCCCACCAAAATCCCCGGGTGTTAAATTAGCATTTTGGAGCATAGTCCCCATTGCACCGTCTAATATAAGAATATGTTGTTGGAGTCGTTCTTTAATTGGTTGTTTTAACATAGTTGTGATCCCCTACTTTCTGTTTGTCTAGCTCTTGAATATAATGAATCAATTCTACTGACATGTTGTAACGTGTAAATGGCGTAATGATATATATGCCGTTGAATAACTCTGCGGCTGTATCAATTAATTCCTTAGCAATAGCTAGACCTTCTGCTATAGCAAGGTTTTTATCCTCTCCCGTTGCACGCATTCTTTCAAGTACTTCATCAGATAGCTTAATCCCCGGTACTTCATGATGTAAAAACTCTGAATTTCGAATACCAGTTAGTGGCATGATTCCTATGAAAATAGGGGTTTCTAAATGTTTCGTAGCTTCATATATCTCTATTATTTTTTCCTTCGTATATACAGGCTGTGTGATGAAATAATCTGCTCCACACTCAATTTTCTTTTCTAATCTTTTTACAGCTCTATCAAGTACTCGTACATTAGGATTAAATGCAGCTGCAATAGAGAAATTTGCCTTTTTACGTAAAGGTTTACCTGAAAATGATATTCCTTCATTCAACTGTTTGATTAATTGAAGTAACTCTAAACTTGAGACATCATAAACGCTAGTTGCACCTGGGAAATCACCCACTTTTGTAGGGTCTCCAGTAACCGCTAAAATCTCATTAATACCTAGTGCATCTAGACCCATTAAATGCGATTGTAAGCCGATGAGATTGCGATCACGACAAGTAATATGAGCAAGGGACCGAATATTATTTTGCGTTTTCAAAATTGAGCCCATTGCCATGTTACTAATACGAGGGGATGCCAATGAATTATCAGCCATAGTAACAGCATCAACACCTGTTGCGTTGAGTATTTGCGCACCTTCTATAAAGGCAGTCGTATCAAGATGGCGGGGTGTATCAAGCTCTACAATTATTGTACGTTCTCTTTTCGCCTTTTCGTGAAGTGGCTCATGATGATCAGGAGTCGCTTCTTTAATCTCGATTGCTTTTTTCTTCTTTACAATTTTATTTTCAATTGGGGGTAGATCAGCAATACGTTTTTTCACTGCTTCTATATGCTTCGGTGTCGTCCCACAACATCCACCAATTAAGCGAACACCTTGGTCACGTAGTAAAACACCAGCACGACCAAAATAATCAGCTTCTGATTCGTAAACAATTTTGCCATCTTCTACATCTAGCAAACTAGCATTTGGATATGCAGATAAGAATGCTTTGGATGGTAATTCAACATCTTCAAACGCTTGGATTGTATGATGGGGGCCTAATCGGCAGTTTACTCCGACAATATCTGCACCCAAAGCTTCTAATTGGTGCAGTGCATCATTTAACAATAAGCCATTTTGTAAAATACCTGGTTCATGCATTGATACTTGTGAGATGATAGGTACATCAGTTAATTTTCTCAAATGTTTCACTACAGATGAAAGTTCCTCAAAATCATAGTACGTCTCTAGTAATAAACCATCAGGATTACCAGCTAATAGATACCCCGCCTGCTCTTCTAATGCAGCAATAATCTCATCTAGTGTTGCTTCACTTTTACGAATACCGCGAATACCACCAATTGTTCCTAAGACAAACTGGCCACCTGGTGCTGCAGCACGTTTTGCAATGGCGATTGCAGATTCATTAAACTCCTTTACTGAGCTTTCTAAACCATAACGTTCTAATTTAATGGCATTCGCTGTATACGTATTAGTCTGAATAATGTCAGCGCCTGCTTTAATATATTGTTGATGTATATTTTCAATCACTTCAGGCTTGGTAATATTTAATTCCTCATAACAATAGTCAATTCCGTATGAATATAATAAAGTGCCCATCGCACCGTCAGCTGTTAACACTTGTGTATGCAATTTTTCAAGTAATCCCATTAAAATCCCTTCCTTTCTACATAAAAAAAGCCTTCTTATGGATAAGAAGGCTTGACGATTACGCTGTTCGCTCCTTCTTATCTTTTCGGACAATCTGTAAATCCGCTGGAGTTAGCACCTGACCAGTTGGCTGGTTGCTGAAGCTTCAAAGGGCCAGTCCCTCAGCTTCTCTTGATAAGAAATATTTATTTAATTGTTTGAATAATTAAAAGAATCATAACCCTAGAAAAGAATATCGTCAAGGGTATTTTTGCAATTGTAGAAAAACTCTGTATTATAAGAGTATTTTAACTACAAAACAAAAAAGAGGATTTTTGGCGATTACGTATTAAAACATCAATCTTTCTTTCATGACTGTTTATTTGCAAAAATGTTATTGGCTAACGTCTTATCATAACGCATTGTTTCAACCCATTCACCTTGAATAATTAGTCGCTTAGAACCATCATAATTACATGTAACAAGCGTTATCATTTTTTCATTTGAATCATTTATCACATCAACTTGCTCCGGTTGTACAATATGCATTTTATTAATTTTATATTCATAGATTTTTTTAAAATCAGTCACATAAACTTGCATACCTTCCTCTGCATTAGTAAGAGGACTAAAGAGTGCCTTTCCATTATTCATATTATGACCTGCTAAGGCATAATTAGCTTTTCCCATCTTTTGTTCAGGTTTCATCGTACCAGCACCAATGGCTAAGTTTGTATTCGATACACCATATAAAATAGGTAATCGCATATTCACTTGAGGTACACTAATAGCGCCTATGGCATTTAGTTTCTTTTGATTGAATTGTGCCTTTACAACATCTTTGATATTTAAATCATCCACTTGCTGAAAATCAAATGATGCATCTTGATTCTTCATCGCCAATGCTATGTCTTGTTGCTCAATCGTTGCCTTCGACATATTAGAAATGAAATACCCCATGATTGGTTGATAGAAAATAAATACTAAACCAATTACTAACAAGAGGATGCCTAAAATCAAACTTCCCTTTTTCCGCATGTTACCCACCTTCTTTTTACTCATTCATTTTATAGTAACAATTCATTTAGCATTTTCAAGCAGTTTGACATACCGTTAATATATATCCTAAAAGAAAGAGCTAAAGAAATGGGTATCTCCTCAGCTCTTTTCTATCTACCTTGATAATTTCGCTAGAATTGATTCTGCTGTTTCTTTCCCGTTCTTAATACAAGGACCAATACCTACACCGTAATAAGAACAACCTGCAAGTAATACATTTTCATATGAAGAAGCCAGTTTAGTTGATAAAGCTTCTACTGTTTTTGCATGACCAAGATGGTAAACAGGCATTAAATCATTCCATTTTGTCACGTCAACAACAGTTGGCTCTGCTTCTATATTCAAGCTTTTTGCAATATCATCTAATGCAATTTCAGTTAATTCTTCTTTACTTAAATGCTTCATATTCTCAAAATCCGGGTTTGAATTTTTATAAAATAAACGCACAAGCAATTTGTCATCTTTTGAAGTATGGCTCCACTTACGACTTGTCCATGTACAAGCATTACATTTGACGTCACTGTTTTCAGACACAATAAAACCTGTACCGTCTGCAGGTAATTGACTGTCAGGAATGTCAAATCCTAAATAAATCGTGATTAGTGAGGCGTTGCTAAATTCATTGAAGTCCTCATCCAAATTGGGATCTTTTAATAGTTTTTTAGTTACATCATGTGGTGTTGTTAACACGATAAAATCAGCTTCAATTGCTTCATGATTATCAAACATCAGTTTATATTTGTCGTCTCTTTTTTCAATATGACTTGTTGAAACGCCTTTTAGTATTGTAATGTCTGCTAGCTTCTCCTCAAAACGATTAAATAAAGAAGATAATCCATTTTTAAAGGATATGAATTTTTTATTTGCTGCTTTTTGAAATTCTTCTTTATGTGCGCCAAACCCTTTAATAATACTTCCGTACTGCTCTTTATAATCGAGTAAATACGGTAATGTTGAAGCCATTGTTAGCGTATCTAATTTCCCTGAATATACCCCTGATAACACTGGAGCAATTTGCTTTTCAACAAGCTCTTTTCCTAAAAAATACTCTAAGAAAGAACCGATAGAGCTATCCTTAGTAAAATGTTCATTAGGTAATTCTAAATCCTTCAACGCCGCTTTTTTTCCTGCTGCCGAAACTAATGTGCTACTTTCAAGGGACTCTACGCTTGTAGGAATGCCAAAAACGCTGTCTACTGGAATCGCGTGCAATGTATTATTTGTGTAAATATACGAAATTCCTGTACCATTATATACAAGGTCTTTTTGTAATCCTAAGTCTTCTACTAAAGGCATAACACTTGAATGACGTGCAACAATCGAATCTGCACCTGTCTCCAAAATAAAGCCATCATTTTCTACAGAGTGCATTTTACCGCCTAAATAGTCATTTTTTTCTATCAATACTAAATTTATATCTAAGCCTTTTCCCTCTTTTTCCTTTTGTAAATAATGCATAGTAGAAAGACCTGTTATACCGCCACCAACTACAACAACTGTTTTCAATATATTCACTCCTCAAAGCGGATTCTGTTTTATTTTAATTGATTGTTTGTAGTTCTAGTATAAACTTTCATTTTTGAAAGTGTCATGATATCCATCACATATTCACGTACTTATTTGCGAACGTTTACATCTTTGTCAAATTTAACGTGGTCGTTTCATAAATAGTCTTGAAAGTTTCTATTTACAGTACATTTATTTCTGAAAAAGAGTAATGAATAAATACTTACTTTTCTATCGATACTTTTTTTGAAGGGAGTTTTTTATGGATTTATTAATTACAATCCTCTTACTATTAGTGTGCCTGTTATTATCGAATGTAATTGGACATTATATTCCATTTATACCGACAGCACTAATCCAAATAACACTTGGCGTTCTACTAGCTATATTTGCTAATGACATGACGCTTCAGCTTGAATCTGAATGGTTTTTATTACTTTTTGTTGCCCCACTTTTGTATAATGATGGACGCAATTTTCCGAGAGAAGAACTATGGAGAATGCGCGCCCCTATTCTTGGAAATGCCATTATATTAGTTCTTCTAACGACACTTGGCGGTGGTTACTTTATTCATTGGCTAATTCCTGATATACCACTTGCTGCTGCATTTGCACTTGCAGCTATCTTATCACCAACAGATCCAGTAGCGGTAAATGGTATTGCAAAGCGTATCCAAATACCTGAGAAGATTTTAAATCTTGTTCGTGGTGAATCACTTATTAACGATGCTTCTGGCTTAGTTGCTTTCAAATTCGCCGTAGCAGCTGTTGTCACAGGGTATTTTTCAATTAAGGAAGCTCTTTTTGAATTTACTTATACATTTTTAGCTGGTGCTATTCTTGGCCTAATCTTAGGCATCGTAATTACACAGCTGCGCTTTACCCTTCGGAAGAAGGGCATCCATGATGTCGTTTTCCATTCACTATTACAGCTATTGACACCTTTTATTATTTACTTAATTGCTGAAGATGTTTTCCATGCATCGGGGGTTATTGCAGTTGTTGTAGGTGGTATTGTGCATGCACTTGTAAAAGATCATACGGAGACTTTAATTGCAGAAGAACAGCTAATTACAGAAAACACTTGGTCTATCGTACTGTTTATCTTAAACGGGGTCGTATTCTTGTTACTTGGATTGAATATTCCGTTGTCTATGACAGAAACATTAGAGAATCCATCTATGAATAACTGGAAAATCATCGGTTACTCTATTGCCATTGGCTTTGTTATTTTAGGCATTCGTTTCATTTGGTCATACGCTTTTTCCAACTATGAATATAAAAAAGACGCAATTCAAGAAATTGAAAAGCCTAGTCTGAAAACAAGTTTACTAACAAGCTTAACAGGCGTGCGTGGTGCTGTTACAATGGCAGGGGTCTTATCCCTTCCTTTACTAGTAGATAACGGTGATTTGTTTCCAGAACGCTCCTTGATTTTATTTTTAGCATCAAGTGTTATTTTATTTACATTGCTGATGGCTACAATTTTCTTACCTCTTTTAATTGATGTAGAAGAAGTTTTAGAAATACGTGAAGGAAAACTCACTTTTAATGAGGCAAAGAAACGCTTGCTGATTGCTTCAATTCGTAAAATCAATACAGTGATGACTGAAGAAAACCAAACTGTCGCTTTTGAATTAATAGACGAATATAAATTAATGTTTAATCAAATCGATATAGAGCTCAATGCAGAGAAGTTAGCTTCTAAAGAACGCAAGCAACAGATAAAGAGCCTGCGTTTACTAGGCTTAAAAGCAGAAAAGGAGTATATAGAAAAGACTCAAAAAGAACAAAACTTAGACCCTGATATTTACTCTGCCTGCCAAGCTGCTTTTAAAGAACGTGAAAAAAGTATTAGTAATCCAAATCGTCCTAAAGTAATCGCCATCCTCTATAGAATATTACTTCACTGGCGAACTACTCGAAAAAGATATAGTTTAAATAAAGATAAACGCAATGAATATTTCCGCCAAAAGAAAGAGTTACGTATGCATGCTTTAGGTGCAGGTATTAATGCTTTAGAACAACATGCTGAATTGGAAGAAAATCCTGATCTTGCAAATTCAATTATTTACGAATATCGCAAAATCATGGATAGGATGAAACAATCCGTCATTCAAAATTCCGAACACCGAGATGAAATAAAAGAAGAATTACGGGCTCTTTTAATCGAAACTGAACGTATGGAAATTCAAAAAATGTACGAAGCTGGTGAAATTGAACGAGCAGAAGAAAAAGAGCTGCGAAGATTTGTAAATTATATTGAGAGCATTTCATTGTATGAAGTGATCGAATAACATAATAGAAAATCATAAAAGAAAGAACGACTGACAATATCAGTCGTTCTTTTTTGTACTGTATAGATCTTTTGACAACTGTCTTACTTTATAGACATAGATAAAATGATTAACTCTTTTGGAGAAGAAGTCAAAATTTCTATTCCATCCTTTTTAATTAAAACATCATCTTCAATACGAACTCCACCTATATTAGGTAAATAAATACCAGGTTCAACAGTCAACACCATTCCTTCTTGTAATACATCTTCCGAAACTGTAGACATGAAAATGTCCTCATGAATATCTAACCCTATCCCATGTCCAGAACCATGCCCATATTGTTTTCCGAATCCTTTTTCTTCTATATATTGTCTAGTCAAAGCATCAGCTTCTTTGCCAGTAATGCCTGCCTTCATATGAGCCAGTGCATTTTCTAGTGCGCCATGAACAATATTATAGATTTCTTTCATTTCTATTGTTGGTTGTCCAATAGCAATTGTGCGTGTCATGTCTGAACGATAGCCATCATAGTACGCCCCAAAATCAAGCGTTATGATATCCCCTTCTTCTATTAACTTATTACTAGCGACACCATGTGGTAATGCTGATCGATGCCCTGAAGCTATAATCATATCAAAAGCAGACGAAGTAGCTCCTTTTTTTCGCATGTAAAACTCTAGTTCGTTGGCAATATCAATCTCTGATATGCCTGGTTTTATATAATCCAATATATGTGTAAATGCCGCATCTGAAATACTTGTCGCTATTTTAATCTTTTCAATTTCTTCAGGCAATTTAATCATACGTAATTTTTCAACTGCACCTGTAACGGGTACAAGCTCTGCTTGAATATGCTTAGCAAACAATGCATGTGAGTAATACGTAATATTTTTTTCCTCAAATCCAACTCTGCTAATATTTTCTTCCTGTAATGTATTAGAAATTACTTCATACATAACAGCGCGGTCAATTTCTTGCACAGTAAAGTCCGTTGTTTGATCTTGTGCTTGTTGAACATAGCGGAAATCTACAAATAAAAATGCTTTGTTTTTTGTTACCAACACAGTTCCTGCACTCCCTGTAAACCCTGTTAAGTAACGTCGATTTTGATCATTTGTCACAATTAAACTTTCCAACCCTTGCTCTTCTAATACGGCTCTTAGCTTTTCTAATTTCCCCATTTTTAACCCTCCAATAATTTAATATTTAACATGTTGCAAGTATTATGCCAGTCTTCCACTAAATTCGTGCCTAATTAAAAATATAGGCACGAATATTGCATACTATTACTACGACTCACATTCAGAAGGAAGATAAGATTCCTTTCGTTTGTTGAGATTTTAAAATAGGGGGGCTTATTTTATGAAGAAGAAATTATTGTTTTCTTTCATGTTATTATTTTCTTTTATGATTATATTAACAGGCTGCTACGGTAAGGATGAGACTACTAAAGGGGATGGTGAAAAGGCTAGTGATCCTAACAGTTCAACTACTGAACAAGTATTAAATCTATCTGCGTCAGGGGATTTAACAACGATGAGTTCTCTCGGTAGCTTAGATTCGCTAGCAGTAACTGCTATGAACTCTGTTTATGAAGGCTTGTATCGCATTGGGCCTGAAAACGAAGCAGTTCCAGGTATCGCTGAGTCATATGAGATATCCGAAGACGGTAAGACTTATACTTTCAAACTTCGAAAAGATGCTGTTTGGAGTAATGATGCTCCAGTAACTGCACACGACTTTATTTACGCTTGGTCGAAGGCTATTAATCCCGAAACACAAGCTGTCTATTCTTACCTAATGCTAGACATTAAAAATGCTGTGAAAATTCAAGATAAAAACGACCCGCTGTATGGTAAAATTGATCAGCTTGGAATTAAAGCAGTAGATGACTATACTTTAGAAATCGAACTAGAAAGACCAATTCCATATTTCTTAAGCTTAACAACTTACGCACCATTCTTCCCTCAAAACGAGGAATTTACGGAAGCACAAGGTGACCAGTATGCACTTGAAACTGACAAAATGATATACAATGGTCCCTTTGTATTGGAATCATGGAAACAAGGTCAAGGTTGGACATTTAAAAAGAATGAAAAATATTGGGATAAAGATACTGTAAAACTAACTACAATTAACCAAAAAATCGTTAAGGATACGGCAACTGCTATGAACCTATACGAGGCAAATGAAATTGATACAGCTACTTTATCAAGTGAATTTGTTGATCAACACAAAGATAGCCCAGAATTCTCAACTTTCTTAAAACCTAACACATACTTTTTACGTATTAATCACAAAAATAAATATCTATCTAATCAAAATATCCGTAAAGCTATCGATATGGGTTGGGATAAAGAAGCTATGGCAAATGTCATTATGAAAAACGGTTCTATAGCTGCCTATTTCCTAGTACCAAAAGGTTTATCTTCAGGCCCTGATGGTAAAGACTTCCGTGACGGCAATGGTGATATGAACAAAACTGATATTAAAAAGGCTCAAGAATATTGGGCGAAAGGCTTAAAAGAATTAGGTACTGACAAAGTGACTCTAGAATTACTAAGTTACGATACTGCACAAACTAAAAGCGCAGTCGAATACATTAAAAATCAACTTGAAAAAAACTTAAAAGGTATTGAACTAACTATTAATATGCAACCTAACAAACAAAAATTAGCTTTAGAAGCTAAAGTCGATTTTGACTTAGACTTTGGGGGCTGGGGACCTGACTACCAAGATCCTATGACGTATATCGATTTATTTGAGACAGGTGCACCATACAATCAATCTAACTACAGTAATAGTAGCGTTGATAAACTAATCAAAGAAGCGAAAGTAACTGTCGACACTAAAAAACGTTGGGAATTAATGCAACAAGCTGAGAAGTTAATGCTAGATGATGTCGCATTCGCACCAACTTACCAAATAGGTATTAGCCGCTTGACGAAACCTTATGTAAAAAACCTTTATGAGCATCCATTCTCTGCAGATATAAGTTATAAATGGGCCTACATCGAAAAATAGAGAGTGATTAACTAACGAAGCCATTTCGCATAGAGAATACAATCATAATAGGAAATACAATAAAAGAGATGTGAGCAAATTGCTCACATCTCTTTTTTAAAAATAAACAACTGAAATTAACAATACGAGTATAGATTGAATACCCCCTGCTATTAATATGGGATACGTGTAATCACTTGAAAAAACTGAAGTATATTCAACACCTCCGTCAATTGCTGTAGCATACTCTCCTAATCTAGTTGTTCGACTAAAAAATCGTTTAAAACTATAAGTAATACCATTGAAGAATCCCCCTTGAAGAACAAAAAACCCTCCACCGATTATTAACAATATAGATGCTATGATAAACAAATTGTTTAATATACTCAGAAATACATTTGTTTGTCCAAAGACATAGATAAATACGACTGATAAAACAATAGAAATCAACATACAAATTACAATTCTATAAACATCTTTAAAAGACATTAATGAACCACCACCTCAACATTTTTGTTATACTCTTCATATTCTTGTTCGGTGCACATCACAAAATGCCCTTCTCTAACTTCTCTTAGCATCTCATTATCTCGATTTCTACCTTCATGAGATTTATCATCAAAGATGATTCGTTTACGCTTTCTTTCTAACGATGGATCTGGCAGTGGTAATGCCGATAGTAATGATTTTGTATAGGGATGTATTGGATTTTCATATAATTCTTCACTTCTAGCCATCTCTACAATTTTCCCTCTATACATTACGCCAATTCGATCACTAATATATTTCACCATTGATAAATCGTGAGCAATAAACAAATAAGTTAGACCTTTTTCTTTTTGTAACTTCTTTAGCAGATTTACTATTTGCGCTTGAATTGAAACATCTAGTGCAGAAATTGGTTCATCCGCAATGATAAAGTCTGGTTCCACCGCTAGAGCTCTTGCAATACCAATACGTTGGCGCTGACCACCACTAAATTCATGAGGGTAGCGATTAGCATGCTCTTTATTTAGGCCGACAGTTTCAAGTAATTCATGTACTTTTTCTTGGCGCTGCCCTAAATTTAGCTGATGAATATCAAGCCCTTCTGCAATTATGTCACCGACTTTCATCCTCGGATTGAGAGAAGAATAAGGATCCTGGAAAATCATTTGAACTTTACGATTAAACTCCAGTAACTCCTCCTTAGACTTCACTTTTCTAATATCCTTACCATCTATTATTACTTCTCCCTCTGTCATATCATTTAGTTTAATGAGAGAGCGACCTGTCGTTGATTTTCCGCAGCCTGACTCACCTACTAAACCAAAAATTTCGCCCTTATATATATTAAAACTGATATCATCGACTGCTTTTACAGTATTATGCTTATCCAATTTAAAATACTGCTTTAATCCTTTAACTAAAATCAGATTTTCCTTTGTAATACGATCCTTTTCCAGTACATGATTACTAGGGATTGTATCTACAGATTTATTTTCCAATGGCTCTGTTTTTGGTGCAAGTTCATGCAATAGCCATGTCGCAGCAAAATGCGTATCTGATATCTGAAATAGAGGAGGTTCTTCTATAAAATCTATTTTCAACGCCTGCTTATTGCGCTCTGCAAATGCATCACCTTGAGGTAGATTTAGTAAATCTGGCGGAGAGCCTGGGATTGAATAGAGTTCATCTGACATCATATTTGGTCTAGGCATGGCCGCCAGTAATCCCTTCGTATACGGATGTGTTGTTTTATAAAAAACCTCATCTACTAAGCCAATTTCAATAATCTTTCCTGCATACATAACTGCAACACGATCAGCCATTTTTGCTACAACACCCAAATCATGTGTGATAAATACAATAGATAAACCCATTTGCTGTTGTATATGTTTTAAAAGTTCCAGTATTTGCGCTTGAATTGAAACATCTAATGCGGTTGTCGGTTCATCCGCAATAATAATCTTAGGTTCACATGCTAACGCCATTGCAATGACAATACGTTGTCGCATCCCTCCAGAAAATTGATGTGGATATTGCTTTAAACGAATTTCAGCATCTTTTATTCCGACCATTTGAAGGAGCTCAATTACTCGCTCTTTAACCTTGGAACCGCCCATATTAGTATGTTTTCGGATACTCTCCGCAATCTGTTTTCCAATCGTCATCGTTGGATTTAATGCAGTCATCGGATCTTGAAAAATCATTGCAATATCTGCGCCACGTATTTTACGCATTTCTTGCTCAGTAATATTCAAGATATTTTTTCCTTCAAACAGGATTTCACCGTTCTTTACCCTAGTAGAATCAGGGGGATTTAATCGCACCAAACTTTTTGATGTTACAGATTTCCCCGAACCTGATTCACCTACAATCGCTAGTGTTTCACCAGCCTTCAAATCAAAAGAAACACCTCGTACAGCTTGTACTTCTCCTGCATATGTATCAAAAGATACATGAAGATTTTTCACTTGAAGTATATTATCCATGTTTCATCCCCCTTATTTTCTCATTTTAGGGTCAAACGCATCCCGTAAACCATCACCTAATAAATTAAAGCTAATCATGATTAAACTAATAATGATTGACGATACGATCATTCCATGTGGATACATGCTCAATAATTTAAAAGAATCATTCACAATGGTTCCTAAAGAGGCCACGGGCGGCTGTAATCCTAAGCCAATAAAGCTTAATAAAGCCTCTGTAAAAATAGCACCTGGAATAGTGAAAGTTGTAACCACAATAATCGGACCAAATGTATTTGGTATCAAATGTTTCCATATTAAACGCTGGTTGCTCGCGCCTAAAGTTTTAGAAGCTAATACATATTCTTGGCCTTTCAGCTTTAGTATTTGTGCTCGAACAATCCGGGCCATTCCTATCCAACCTACAATAACCATTGCTAATGTAATAGAAAGAATCCCTGGCTTTAATATTAAAATCAATAATATATTGACAATTAAACCAGGAATTCCGACTAGAACTTCAATAATACGCTGCATCAATGTATCGAGTCTTCCTCCATAAAATGACGACACTGCTCCATATGCCACACCAATAATTAAATCTATAGTCGCTGCTAAAAAAGCAATATATAACGAAATCCTAGTCCCTTGCCAAACTCTCGTCCATAAATCACGTCCCAATTCATCTGTACCAAACCAAAAGAACTCATCAACGTTTTTAGAAGTATATTGATCGACATTACGAATGTCCTTGCCATCAACTCCTAAGAATGAAATATTCTCTAGCACCGGAATCTTCGGTGGCAAATTAGTGCGGGTTAAATCTTGTTCGTCATAACCATGACTGTTCATATAAGGTCCAAATATCGCCAATAAAATGACACCTACAATAATCAGTAAACCTAAGACAGCGGCTTTATTTTTTATCAGCCTATGCCAGGCATCCTGCCAAAAGGATTGCTCAGGTCTCATGATTTGTTCTCTTTTTATTGCATCTTGATTGGATGGTTCAAATAAATCAGGTGTATACTTTTTCACTTTTAAATTTTCATCATGTTTTATTACCATTATCGGTTCCCCCCCGCTACTCTAATACGCGGATCAATAAAGCCGTATAAAATATCTACAATTAATACAACTACTACGAAAAGAACAGCATAAAAAATAGTGGTTCCCATAATCAGTTGGTAGTCATTCGTAATGATTGAATTAACAAATTGTTCGCCCAATCCTGGTATACTAAATATCTTCTCAATAACAAGTGAACCCGTAATAGTATTAACAATAAGTGGACCGATAATTGTAATAATAGGAATAAGTGCGTTTCTTATTCCATGCTTACCTATGATTTCGAAACTGGATAGCCCTTTTGATTTTGCAGTTATAATATACTCTTGTCCTAAGACTTCTAACATTTCGATACGTGTAAATCTAGCAATTGTTGCAACAACACTTACGGACAGCGCAAATGTTGGCAAAATTGAATATTCAAATCCTCCCCAAAAGGCAATTGGTAACCACTCTAGTTTGACCCCTACCCAATATTGTAAAAAACCTGCAAATACAAAAGACGGAATTGAAATACCCAATACTGCTATTAACATGGCACCATAATCCCAAAATGAGTTATGCCTTAATGCAGCTAAAATACCTAATAATAAACCTATCATCGTCCCTAATAGAATCGCTTGTATCCCTAAAACGACTGAAGCGCCAATACGTTCACTAATAATCTTCGTTACTGGACGATTATCAAAGGTAAAGGAAACACCTAAATCCCCTTGTGATAAATTTTTCAAGTAAATTACAAACTGTTCGGCTACCGGCTTATCTAATCCATACTTTTCGTATAATAATTCTTTTTGTGTAGGTGGCAATTTTTCATCATTAAAAGGTGACCCAGGTAACGTCTGCATTAATACAAACGATAATAAAATAATGATAAACAATGTAACAAACATATAACCAATCCTACTCATAATATAACGAAACATAAAATACCCCCCATCTCTCTTTAAATTGAAATTTATCATTTTCATAAATTAATATATGCAATCTTCATGCCAATTCGAGTTTCTACCAACACAACACGACATATTTTGATTTTAAATTCAAAATAATCTATCATTAGTAAATAACTACATTAACAACAATTTTATTTACTTTAAATAGAAAAATATCGAAATTTTAAATCCGAGCGAATTCTTCTATAATATATTTTCATAGCAATACTTATTTTTGAAGAAATGGAACATGTGCTACAATAATTAAATAATGGTTGAATTAGTTTAGAGGGGGATTATATGGAACTTGTAATTCAACAACGCCAGGAATTGAAAATGTTAATGACAGTTCAACTTAGACAGTCAATCGAGTTACTTCAATACTCTAATGATGATTTAGAACAATTTATCCGGCAACAAGAATTAGAGAACCCTTTAATTGAACTTCAAGAAAAAGCAGATGCTCAATACGTCGAGAAGTTACCTATGTACACTTTTTCAAATCACTCAAGAAAAGAAACTACAGATTTTACATATAAGGCTGAAATGGATTTTAGAGATTATTTATATAAATCAGTAAAACTTAATTTCAATGATGACTTCATACAAAAACAGTTAAAATACATTATTTATAATTTAGATGATCAAGGCTACTTCCAAACGGATCACATACATACCACTTCTGAAACAAAAGAAATTACTGAAGGAATACAACTATTACAACAAATCGGTCCTTCTGGTATTGGTGCCCGTACATTAGAAGAATGTCTAACCTTACAAGCTCGTGATCGATATCCTGAACACCAACAACTTACTATACTTATTAATGAACATTTAAATTTATTAGCAGAGAAAAAATGGCAAGTTATCGCCAATAAAATGCGTATTTCACTTGCAGAAATAAAAGAATGTAATGATTTGATTAAAACTTTGAATCCGAAACCCTGTGCTGTTATGAGTCATGAAACAACGGAATATTTGCGTCCAGATATTATTGTGGAAGAACATAATCATCAATTACTATTCCATTTAAATGATACCTACCTACCAAATATCCATTTAAATAGTTTTTACATGAACTTACCAGTTACAAATCGTAATGAAAAAAAATACATTAATGAGCATTATAAAAACTATAATTGGCTCATTAACAGTATCGAACAGCGTCGTAATACAATTATTAAAATCATGCAGGTACTTATAGGAAAGCAACAGGAATTTTTCCTTAAAGGTTTTTCTGCTTTACAACCACTTACTTTAAAAGAAGTAGCAGAAGCTATAGAAATGCATGAATCAACCGTAAGTCGAGCAACAACCAATAAATTTGTTCAAACACCAATTGGTACATTTGAACTTAAAAACTTATTTACATCCAAACTCGAAACAAAAGATGGCCATACGATTTCACAAGAAAAAGTAAAGACTCTTTTGCAACAGCTCATTGCTGAAGAAAATAAAATAAAACCTTATTCCGATCAAAAAATGGCAGAATATTTCAACTCCGAATATGGCATCACAATCTCTAGGAGAACTATCAATAAATACCGGGAGGAAATGAGGATTCCTTCTGCTAGTAAGCGTAAGGAGCTATAACTTCAACTACAAAATGCTCGATACCCTAAATAGGATATCGAGCATTTTCTTTAATACTAATATTGAAATGTTAATCTTATTTTTACGATGTCTTAAAGCATTTGATTTAAAAGTCGATTTGTTATGAACGTTTAATATTCACAAATACACTCTTAACCTCAGTGTAGTTTGCTAGACCATATTCTCCGCCCATTTCTCTACCAACACCGGATTTTTTATATCCTCCAAACGGCATTGTTTCCCATTCAAGACCAAAATCATTAATCCATACTGTCCCAGATTGTAAACGATTGGCGATATAATGACCTGTTTTAATATTCTCAGTCCACACACTAGCAGCTAAACCATAGTCACTATCATTTGCACGTCGAATAACCTCATCAACTGTATCAAATACAAATACAGCAAGTACTGGTCCAAAAATCTCCTCACGAGCAATGGTCATATGATCTTCAACATCAACAAAAATAGTAGGTTCTACAAAATAACCTTTATCAAATGGCTTGCCACCACCTGCAACTAATTTTGCACCTTCTGCTTTTCCTTTTTCAATATAGCCTAAAACAGTATTTTGCTGTTTTGCAGATACTAATGGGCCCATCTCTGTTGAAGGCTCTAAACCACTCCCTAGTTTTAAGTTATTAGCTCGTTTCACTAATTCCCCAACAACATAATCATGATGTTTGCGGTGAATAAATAAGCGTGAACACGCACTACAGTTTTGACCGTGGTTGTACATAATCCCATTGAAGACACCTTCAATAGCTTCTTCCAAATTAGCATCTTCTAAAATGATGCTTGGTGATTTACCACCAAGTTCTAATGTCACACCTTTAATTTGCTGTGCAGCTGTTTCCATTACTTTTTTACCCGTCGCAGTAGATCCTGTAAACGCCACTCTATCAACAAGAGGATGTGCTACAATTGCTCCCCCTGCGTCTCGCCCTGAGCCAGGAACAACATTAACAACACCATCTGGAAAGCCAGCTTCTTTAAATAATTTAGCCGCGTATAATAAAGACAATGGCGTTTCTGAAGCTGGCTTAATAACAACCGTACAACCTACTGCCAGTGCAGCTCCAAGTTTCCAAGCGGCCATCGCTAACGGGAAATTCCATGGAATTATCTGCCCTACAACACCTACTGGCTCGTGAACCGTATAAGTGACGTAATCAGGAGATACTGGAACGGTATTACCTAAACTTTTTGTTGCCCATCCTGCATAATATCTGAAATGCTGAATTGTACCATCAATATCATCGGACAAAGCCACCTCATACGGTTTACCATTATCAAGCGATTCTATCTGTGCAAGTTCCTCACGATGTTCCTCTAACAAATCTGCAAATTTGTACATAAGACGTGATCTCTCTGCTGCTTCTAATTTCGTCCATGCACCTTCGTCAAAAGCTTTGCGAGCCGCAGATACTGCTACATCAATATCTTCTAATTGAGCTTTACTTACTTGTGTAATAACCTCTTCTGTTGCCGGATCAATAACGTCAAACTTTGATCCATTAATTGATGGTACATATTCACCATTAATATATAACCCTGTAGCTTCTTTTAAAAATTCTTGTACTTTTTCTTTTAAATCATAACTAATTGTTGTCATTCTTCATGCTCCCTTCATAAGTATATTCATTGAAAACGGCCCTCTATTTAAATTATTCATCAAGAGAGGACCATTTACTTTTTTACGATAGATTCTAAAAATTTTTTGACAGAATTATTGTTGTACAGTTTCTACGCTTTTAATAAGTTCTTTTAATTGTGCATCCTCTTCCTCTGTCAATGGTAAGCGTGGCTTACGTGCCGGACCACCCGCTAATCCTTTAATCTCCATTGCTCGTTTAACGATTTGCACATACTTTCCTGAACCCTCTAGGAAGTTACATAATGGTAATAAGCGATCATATACTGACCAAGCATTATCTAAATCGCCATTTTGCACACTCTCATATAGTTCTACCGCTAATTTTGGCGCGATATTACCTGCTACTGAAATCCATCCTGTCGCTCCAACTAGAAATGATTCTAATACTAAATCATCTGCACCACAGAATGTTTTGATAAAGCCTTTACCTTGGCGTGTAATATCACGTACTTTACGGATTTCACCACTTGATTCTTTAATATGTGTAATATTCTCTACGTCACGACCGACTTGTAAAATCGTTTCTTGGCTAATATTTACGCCAGATGTGAACGGATTATTATAAATCATGATTGGTAATTTCACAGATTCTGCGACTTCTTTGAAATGCTCATAGATTTCATTTTCTTTTGGATGAGCATAGTATGAATTGATTAATAATGCTGCATCAGCACCTGCTTCTTCAGCTTGTTTTGTAAACTCAATTGCATCAGCAGTCGTTTCTGCTGCTGTACCAACAATTAAGGGTATACGACCATTTACTTGTGCAACAGCGATTTCTACAGCTTTAAATCGTTCTTCTTTTGTTAAACTAACAAATTCTCCAGTACTACCATTAATCGTTATACCACCTACATTTTGTGCAACAAAATACTCAATATTATTTTTGAATCCTTCCCAATTCACTTCACCATTGTCGAACATAGGTGTGATTAATACTGGAAAAACGCCTTCTAATTTTGTCATGTTATTTCCTCCTCAAATTTGTTTAAGCTAATATAAAACCGTTTTCTAACGGATCTTCCTGATCGAATATAAACTGATGTATACCTGTCACAAAAGCTTCTGTTGAAATAGTATAAAGCGCTTCACTTGAATCCTTTTGCACTATAAATGTACTATTAAAAATACTTGAGTTTTGTAATACTTCTTTCTGATAAACTTTTGCAATCGCAAGAGTACTATCGATACCTGGTGAGCGTAAAATATAACCATCACTCTCAAATGTTACTGAGCGTACTTGAGAAATGTCTTCAGCATCTGGCTCTATTAAAATGACACCCGTAACATTTATACCTTTTTCCACTAAGTTACGAATTTTTTCCTTGCCCCATTTACTAAGTGAAGCTAAATTCTCCAAAGTAATTTCTTGAGCTTCATTTACCTTCTCGAATAATGCATACTGTCTCTCTTCATCTATTACTATTAGAGGCGTATCCTGAGAATTCTCAACTATTAAATCACTTGAGTGACGAAGTGTTACAGCAATAACTTCACCATCATCTATTTCAGCATGTAACTCAAAAATCCCGTTCACTGTTTCAATGGTATAAAGATGTGAAGATTTTTGTTGTAGATTCCCTGTTTCTAATAGTCCTGTTAAAGTCGCAATTAAAGACTCGAATTTAAAATTACTTACTCCTTCATGAGTAAAGAATAGTAGGCTAAAATCTGCTACAACCGAAGGTAGAACGATGCATCCGTGCATACCTCGATGGCCTCTAGGTTCTTTTAGCAGCAGATTTTTAGTGTTTTCAAATTGTGATTGTAGTTTTTCGTGATTCATTTTAATGTTATTTTCTGCAAAGGTGATTGGTGATTGAATTACGATACGGTATGCTTCGCCCGCAACATGCGCATCAATCGTGCTAAACATTTTCTCAAACTTCATTTAGACACCTTCTTTCTCTGTTTCATGTTCCATAGGTGGAATAAGTAGGAACCCTTCTTTTAAAGGATCACGTTCATTATAAAAGAAGCGGTGCATGCCCATAAGCCAAGCCGAACCAGTTACTTCAGTAATCACTGCATCTAATTGTTTAACTTTCGTTTTTTCTAATACTCTCGCTTTAAATAGAGTCCCCACAATACTTTCATGTACAAAGAGCTCATCTATGCCAATTTCACCTTTACTAAACAATGTAGCCAGTTTTGCAGAAGTCCCTGTTCCACAAGGTGAACGATCAATTCCCCCTGGAGGAACAATTACTGTATTTTTCACATCTGCCGTTGGATGAACCGGATCTGTAAAAAATTCAATATGTGTTAGACCACGAATAAACGGAAATTCAGGATGCACAATTTCTTCACGCTCATTTATAGCGTTACGAATTTGAATACCTTTGTCGATAATGGTAGATGCATTGTTTTCAACTAATGGTAGATCCAATGATCGAGCATCTATAATTCCATAAAAATTCCCACCATAAGCAATGTCACATTTCACTTCCCCAATATCCGCCACATCAATTTCAATAGACTTCAATAAAAATGCTGGAACATTAGCAAAAGTTACTTCTTTTGCTATGCCTTTTTCTACCATCACTTGTACATCTACTAATCCTGCAGGTGTATCTACTTTAATATTTGTATACGGTTCTACAACCGGCACCATTCCCGTTTCAATCAATGCTGTACACAGACCAATTGTATCGTGTCCACACATTGGTAAATAACCGCCTGTTTCTACATAAATTACGCCAACATCTGCATCTGGATGACAAGGATCTGTAATAAAAGCACCGGACATCACATCGTGTCCACGGGGTTCATTCATCAAAAATTTTCTAATCCAATCATAGTTTTGTTGCATGTAGAGCATTTTTTCAGACATAGTTTTACCTTTTAAAGGTGGTAACCCACTAACTAATGTTCGTGTTGGATTCCCTCCTGTATGAGTATCAACGGTTGTAAATAATCTTTGCAGATTCATTAGGTCAACATCCTTTCCCTAAAACGTTGTAATCTTAAAGGTTCAATTGGAACAGAAGTAACTTTTTCAGTAAGCATTTCTTCAATTAATTTTCCAGTCACAGCTGCTAAACTAATACCATCACCCTCATGTCCTGCTGCAATATAAAATCCAGGAATATGTTCAACTTCAGAAATTATAGGTAAATGATCCTCTGTCCATGGGCGTAATCCTGCATAAGTTCGAATTACTGTCATATCAGCCATTTTAGGATAAAAACGAACTGCCCTCTTTGCTATATACTTCGTTACTTCATGGTCTACTCTTGTATCAAATCCAGCAAATTGACGGCTACTACCAATTAAAAAATTTTGACTCTCTGTTGGTTCAAAAACTAAAGCAACACCATATTGTTCAGTCGCTTTATCCACCTGTCTTTCTCCACCGAATTTCGATATTAAATAACCAAATTCCATCACTTTACGCAGACCAACCGGCTCTTGACGAGATGCCACAATAAGCTGACCTTTCCTTGGTAAAATGGGGATATGTAAATCTAACATTTCACCAATTTTTGGAGCCCAAACTCCGCATGCATTAACTACTTTATTTGCTGAAAAGATGCCATTAGACGTTTCGATTGTAAAGTGACCATCAGGATCTTTCTTTATATGCTTTACTTCAATATTTTTATGAATTCTTGTACCTTGCTTTTCTGCACTATGGAACATAGAAAACGTCAGCATATATGGGTTTACAGTTGAGTCAGTTGCACACTCTAGCCCCCCATATAAATCATCTGCAAAATACTTTGATTCGTTACGTAAATCTTGTCGATCTAACATTTTGAAATCTAGACCAGCTTCTTGTTGCCTTTTCACCCATTGATTTGCTGCTTCCATTTCAGCATCATTTTCACAAACTAAAATACTACCAGGATTCCTATATTCAAAAGGTATTTCTAATTCATTACTCAATTTATGAACAAGTTCCTGGCTTTTTAAAGACATTTGGCTATCAAAACCCGGATCTTTATCTATTGCTAAAATGTTGCCGTCGCATCTTGAAGATGTTCCACTAGCCAGTTCATTTTTTTCAAGTACTGTTATATCTAGACCTGCTTTAGAGCCATAATACGCGATTGCTGCACCAATGATCCCCCCACCTATCACAACAATATCTCTATGTTGTATAGCACTCACTATGTCTCCTCCTTTTTCTTTTCGTCAACAATATATAATGCAGGAACCGTGCCAACTTTTAATTTTGCCCAGAAGATCTCACTTATTTAATAAAATTAGATAAATTAATTAGTATTAAAAACCTCTCAATATCTGTTTTATTGAATTATCTATTTAGCGTTCAGCTTATAAAATATAAATTGATTGCTAAAGTACAGTCACTATAAATATAAAACAACCAATTTTTAGAGATATTTTCAGAATAGTTGGATTAACTTTCTATTTTTTCTTATATTGTGTAAAATAAATTAGACAATTCTAATTTATTTAACAATTGAGGTAGGGGATATTTATGAATAATGAACAAAAATTACTTCTTAAGCTCTTATCAAAAAACTTTTCAATACTTGATTCAAAAGAACTTTTAACTTCTTCATTACAAAATAATTCATCAGAACAAACTTTTTATCGTAATGATACTGGGGAAATATTTATTAAATTTGATGATGCACAGATTTTTTGCGATATCTTTTCTTTTGATACTCCGATGCCAACTATTCTTAATGCTTGTGAGCATAATAAGCCTTTTTTATTTACTATGGATGGTGACATTATCGGCTATACTACTAGCACTCTATTGCTTTCTAATTTATTTACAGAGCACATAAAAGCTAATATATTTTTTGATACGATTTTAAATACCATTGATGAATCTTGCACAGTTATTGATGAAAATCAGAACATATTATATTGGACAAAAGGTGCAGAGGAGTTATTTACGTTAAAGGAACGTGATGTATTAGGTCGACCTATCACTGATTTTTTCCAGGCTGAACACCTCGAAATTCTAAATTCATTGCAAAAAGGGACATCTATTCAACATGCTCAGCATCAGCCACGAGAAGATTTAGTTGTACGAATTAATTCAAATCCAGTAATTTGGCAAGATACTATTATTGGAGCAGTTGTCTCAGAAACGAATATTACAAATCAAATTCGTTTAAATAATGAGCTTTACGAGACATCAGAAAAATTATTCTCTCTAGAAGAAGAAGTAAGAAAAGTAAAAAACGCTGATAATCCCTTCACTTACATAAAAGGAAATAGCCCAACACTAAAAAAGACATTAGAGAGAGTA
This sequence comes from Viridibacillus sp. NPDC093762, assembly GCF_050279675.1. Classification (NCBI taxonomy): domain Bacteria; kingdom Bacillati; phylum Bacillota; class Bacilli; order Caryophanales; family Caryophanaceae; genus Viridibacillus; species Viridibacillus sp. NPDC093762. The sequence goes on from NZ_JBNNUK010000014.1 coordinate 48,010, forward strand.
AAAAAGGCTGCTACAACACATGCCAATATTTTGATAAATGGTGAAAGCGGTGTTGGAAAAGAGTTATTTGCTAAAGCCATTCACACTATTAGAGAAGATGATAAAGCTCCGTTTATAGCTATTAACTGTGGTGCCATTCCACCAGGACTATTTGAAAGTGAAATCTTTGGTTATGAAAAAGGAGCATTTTCTGGAGCAGATCAAAAAGGGAAAAAAGGAAAAGTGGAACTTGCAAAGGGCGGAACATTGTTTTTAGATGAAATCGGTGAAATGCCACTCGATATGCAGGTTAAAATCTTACGGCTTCTGCAAGAAAAGAAATTCTATCCTGTTGGGGGAACTAAGGAAATTGAAGTTGATTTTCATGTTGTTGCAGCTACTAACCGTGATCTTATGGAGCTTATAAAAGAAGGAAAGTTTAGAGAAGATTTATATTATCGCTTAAACGTAGTCAATATTAAAATTCCTGCTCTACGTGAAAGAATCAGCGACATTATCGAATTAACCCATTATTTCTTATATGAAATTTCTATTAAGTATAACCGCCCTGTTCACGGTATTTCTCAAGACATACTACAAAATCTAATGAACTACTCATGGCCAGGGAATATTCGTGAACTAAAAAACGTTGTTGAAAGACTTGTTGTATTCTCTGATAACGGAATAATAAAATCTGAGGACTTACCAATCGAGTTACACGCTCACGCTCCCTCCCTTACCAATAATAAAAAAGAAGAGAGCGATTCTTTGAAACAATACGATTCCCTCCCCTTGAATCTCCAATTACAAGAATACGAAAAAGATATATTACTTAAAGAGTTACATAAAGCCGAAGGGAATAAAAATACATGTGCAAAAAACCTTGGTATCACCCGCGCTACACTTTACAACCGTCTAAATAAATTAGGCATAAAATAACTACAGTTGGCTTTTGGCATAGTTCTTGCATTTATTTTAAGAATAGATTGCAAACATTTTTGAAAGTGGTGAGCGTATTGTCAGAAAATAACATGATAATTTGTAGATGTGAAGAAGTAACTTACGGGCAATTAGTCGAGACAGCAACAACTTACGATTGCACAGCCCGCGAACTAAAGCTTCGCACTAGAGCTGGTATGGGCTACTGTGGAGGTAGAACATGCCGTAATTTAGTCGACAGTATAGCTAATAAAGTTCAACCGAGAAACGAGAAACAAGTTTCCTTAAAATATCAGCCACCCATTCGTCCAATTCACTTTGGTGACTTAGGAGGTGTAAATGAATGACAATGCGTATTATAGATCACCCGGTATTAGGGCGATTAAATGACTTAAATACAATTTCATTTACTTATAACGGTGAAACACTAACAGGTTTATTAGGAGAATCTATTGCTGCTGCTTTATTGGCAAACGGTATTCGTACAATCCGTTATCATGAGGAGAGCGGGACACCAAGAGGTATTTACTGCAATATTGGACATTGTTTCGAATGCAGAGTACATGTTAACGGCCAACAAGGCGTCCGTGCATGTTTAACACCATTAGAGGAGAATATGGACATCATAAGTGGTGGCAAATTACCAACACCCGTTCGTGATTGGAGGGCTAATAATGAATAATGCTATCGTAATCGGTGCAGGGCCAGCAGGCTTATCTGGAGCTATCTCCATGGCACAACAAGGATTAAAAGTAACTGTCATTGATGAATATATGAAAGCAGGTGGTAGATTACTTGGTCAATTATACGAAGAACCAACAGGTGGCTGGTGGAATGGCGTCAAGGAATCCGCAAACCTCTACAATAGCGCACTAACATTAGGTGTTGATTTTAAATTAAGTACTCCAGTCTCTAATATTGAAAAAATTGATGACCAGTGGGTTGTATATACTAATGAACATACCTATACAACACCAAATTTATTATTAGCGACAGGTGCTGCTGAATCGCCAATCCCTATACCTGGGTGGACGCTACCAGGTGTAATGTCTGTAGGCGCTGCTCAAGTCATGACAAATGTTCATCGTGTTAAACCAGGGAATAAAGGCGTGATTGTAGGTGTTAATGTACTTTCTTCTGCGATTGCAATGGAATTAAAAATAGCAAATATAGAAGTTGCATGTATTGCCTTGCCTAAGCTAACAAAGGTAACAGAGGAAACTGGGAATCCTCTAGCCGTTATGAACTCCTTATTAAATGTGGCACATATGGCTCCTTCCCAATTAGTAAAAATGGGAAGTAAATTAATGAAAAATGATTTTCTAAAAAAAATGGGAATCACCTTCTATCCTAAAAAAGGTATGAAAATGTGGGATATTCCAATTATGCTTCGCAAAGCTGTTATTGAAATTTATGGTAATGATTCTGTAGAAGGTGTTGTCCTAGCAGATATTAGTCCATCAGGTGAAATAATCCCTGGGACAGAAACAAAAATTAGTGCTGATTTCGTCTGCATCGCTGGTGGCTTATATCCATTAGCAGAATTAGCCGCTTTAGCAGGCTGTCCATTCCATTGGATTGAAGAACTTGGTGGCTATGTTCCCCTACATAATGAGACGATGGAAACAACTCTAGATGGCCTTTACGTAGCTGGCAATATCACAGGGATTGAAGGTGCTAAAATTGCTATTAAACAAGGACATTTAGCGGGTTTAACAATTGCCAATAGAAATAATAATGGCAAACTAGAACAAGAGATACAAGATGCACTTAAACAATTGAACTCAACTAGAGAAAATGCATTTATTCAATTCCACCCGGATATCAACATTGGAAAGCAAAAATTACAGCAATACTGGATAAAACATCATCAGGATATAAACCTAGTAAAAAATTAAAAGAAAAAGAGCTCCTCCATTCAAGTTTAGCTTAACTAATGGAGTGGCTCTTTTTTATTTTGAGGTATTTTTTCATTTTCAAAGTAATCCCAAAAAATCTTGGCACAAAAATTGCATTAACTATATCTCAAGTAAGAATTATTCATTTTGATTAAGAAAGGAGCGTGAATATATTACATCAGTAAATCTTAACCACTACTATCCTATGTCAACTGAACTTATTTTTACAAAGGAGGCAATTTTGAATAAGCACTTTATTCCTTTATCTATTTTATTACTAAGAAATATCTAGTTCACCAAATAACTATTTAGGGTTATACAGCATGATGCTTCGATCATATACGCCACTGAATTATGCAATCATTGAAGGTTTATCAATTAATTATTGTTATAAATTCTATTTGCAATCATGAGGGGGAGTCAAGATGGAGACTATCGTAACTTGGTTAGTAGATCAGGTATGGAGTACAGGACTAGTTGTTTTTGCTTTAGGAGCAGGTTTATTTTTTACGGTTATGACAAAGTTTGTACAGTTTAGATACTTCAAAGAAATGATCATGCTACTATTTGAAGGTAAAAATTCTGACCATGGAATATCTTCTTTCCAAGCCTTCTGTCTAGCTTTATCAGGAAGAGTTGGTATTGGAAATATCGCAGGAGTAGCTACAGCAATCGCGTTTGGTGGACCAGGTGCAGTATTCTGGATGTGGGTTATGGCTTTACTCGGGGGTGCCAGTGCTTTTATCGAATCTACACTTGCTCAAGTTTATAAAAGTAAAATAGGTACTCAATATCGCGGAGGGACACCTTACTTTATTGAAAAAGGATTAAAGATAAAATGGTTTGCTATATTAGTCGCTATTGTTGTGACAATATCTTATGGTATCTTACTGCCAGGTGTTCAATCAAACAGTATTGCATCAGGTTTTGAAAACGTTTTCGGTATCAATAAAGATGTTTCTGGTCTTATTATCGTAGTGCTTTTAGGATTTATCATTTTCGGTGGTGTGAAACGTATTGCAACAGTTGCTGATAAAGCAGTTCCTTTTATGGCTATCGGCTATGTAGCAGTGACACTTATTGTATTATTTGCTAACTTTTCAGAAATTCCAGCTATGTTCTCTCTTATCATCTCAAGTGCATTTGGTGCACATGAAGCATTTGGTGGTATTGTAGGAGCGGCCATTTCATGGGGTGTCCGTAGAGCGGTATTCTCAAACGTAGCAGGTGTTGGTGAGGCAACTTATAGTTCTGCAGCAGCTGAAGTATCTCACCCTGCTAAGCAAGGCCTTGTACAAGCATTTTCTGTATATATTGATACAATTGTCGTCTGTACAGCAACTGCCTTTATGATATTAATTTCAGGTATGTATAGCGTAACACCTGAAGGTAAGGCACCAATTGTTGATAATATGAAAGGAATCGATGCAGGCCCTATTTATACACAATCGGCTGTAGAGGCCGTATTACCAGGGTTCGGAGGCATATTCATATCAATTGCAATATTCTTCTTTGCTTTCACGACTTTAATGGCCTATTACTATATCGCTGAAACAACATTAGTATATTTAGACAAACACACAAAATTCCGTTGGCTAAATTTTGTGTTGAAAATTGGATTATTAAGTATGGTCTATATTGGAAGTGTAGAATCCGTTTCCTTCATTTGGGCATTAGGTGATTTAGGTATCGGAAGTATGGCTTGGCTTAATTTAGCCGCTATTTTGTTACTTTCTAAACCCGCCTTAAAAGTATTGAAAGACTATGATAGTCAGAAAAAAGCTGGTTTGGATCCGATTTTTGATCCTAGAAAAGTTGGCATTGAAAATGCTGATTTTTGGATTAATAAATGTGATGAAATGAATAATAAAAATGGATTGACTGCAATTCTCGATCCTAAGGAGGCTGTTATTGAGCATGTCCATTCATTAAGTAATAAAGAAGATAAAGCAAAAAGTAAAACACCTCTCAACAAATAATGGATTGATTCAAAAACATGTGTAGTTTATAACTCAACGTACTAGTATTGAATATTTACATCTATTTTTGCAAAAAGCCTCCAAAAGTTAGAACTTCAACTTTTGGAGGCTTTTTAATAATTTTGATATGCAGTTTTTTCATTTGTTAATATTCACTTATCATTCATAGATTGCGCTATAGCTTCGCGAACAATTGTGGCATAAAATTCCCCACCCTTTTCATTTGGATGAATCATATCAGGATAGAAAATGTCTTTATCATTATTTGTTTCACTATACCAATCTACTAATATTACATTACTATTTTTTCTTGCAGCTTCACTTAATTTTTTATTTACCCCGTCTTGCCAATCCCTTGGCAACCTTGTATTTATCAAGTAAATTGTACGGTCCTTGCCGATTGCTTTTAATAATGTGTCTAATTGTGTTGTACTAAAATCACCATTAGAGCCAAGACCTATTACAACAACTTGTCCTAATTTGCCTTGATTTTTTAAGTCCGTCACTACTTTTGAAGCATCATATACTTGACGTCCTATTTTTGCGTCAACAATAATTTGTGGTATTTCCTTCTGTAACTCCGTAGCAGCACTTAACATAACCGAATCACCAATGGCGCTAACTGTTATATCGTTTGGTATTTTTTGTTCCTTTTTAGCCTTTTCCTTTTCCTTTTCTAAAGCTTCAACTTGTTCTTTTGCTGCTTCAGCTTTCGCCTTCGCTTCTTCGCGTCGCTCTCCTTCCTCTTGTTTCATTTTCTCTTCATTAGCTTTCTTTACTTCTATATTCTGTTCTTGTTGTACTTTTTCGAGTTTTTTTTGTTCTGCTATTAAATGTTCTTCCAATTGTTCACTCGCAGACTGCTTAGTTGGCGTGAAAATCATCCCTAGAATGAAAATAATCAGTACACAGCCACCTATTGCTGATCCAATACGATAAGGTAATTTCCACTGAGACCAAGACCATGACCATTCTTTCGATTGAAAATTTTTTAGCCATATTCGCCATTGACCTCTGCGTATCGGGTCCTCCACATATCTCCAAGATAAACCAGCAAATAGTAATGTTAAGCCAATAATGACTATCACTTTGATAAAGCTAACATCCTCATATCCAACCCCTGCTCCCATTAAAACAACAATTGGGAAATGCCAAATATATATTCCGTAAGAGCGTACCCCTATCCAAATAAGAGGTTTAAAACTAAATAGATTTCCTATAAAACTTGCCTGATGCACTATAACTGCAATTAAAATAGCAGTCACAAGGGAAGCCAACAACATACCGCCCATATACAAGAATGAACCTGTCTCATCCATCGTCATCATCATCAATACTAATAAAGCAAAACTAATGATTCCTACAATGTTAAGAATTTTTTTTGCATCATCCGTGACATTTTTAGCAAGCTTTCTACTTGGCCATACAAATGCCAATGCTGCTCCTATTAAAACTGAAAATGCTCGAGTATCTGTGCCATAATAAACGCGACTAGGATCCACACCTGGTTCATACATTACTAACATTAAAATAGCAGATACAAGTGCCCCTATGAAAATACCTATTGCCAGAGTTCCTCTATTCTTAACTACCTTCAAACCAAGCATCATAATAATTGGCCATAATATGTAGAATTGTTCCTCTACTGCAAGTGACCACATATGTTGCAACGGGGATGGCGGAGCAAACGATGTAAAATACGAATGATCTTGTGCTATGTAAAACCAGTTGCTAACATATAATGCTGCCGCTACAATTTCTGAACGTAGCCCTACTAAAAACGTTCTCTGGAAAAGAGTAATCCATGTACCAACTAGGATCAACATGATAAATAATGCTGGGATTAACCTTCTAAATCGCCGAATCCAGAATCCTTTCAGATCAATTCTACCTGTTTTTTCCCATTCATTTACTAGTAAATCTGTTATTAGATAACCTGACAAAACAAAGAAAATGGTTACACCTAAAAATCCACCGTCTACTGACTTAAAATGTAGATGATACAAGATGACCGCCAACACTGACAAAGCCCTTAGTCCGTCCAAACCACTTATATATCTGCGATTATCTTTCACTGGCTTTGACATTATACTTCCCCCTAAATACGCACTACTGTCTTCTATTTATATTTGACGATTTAATCAAAAGAATAGTTTTTAAAATATAGTTTTTTTCGCAAAAAATATAATTATTTATTAGTTAAATCTTGTTACTTCTATACTACTCCTAGCATTTTATAGCAAATTCTCTATTTATTCATAAATATAACTACTTAATTTCAAAAAGTACTTTCTCCTATTTATTTTCAAATTAAACCCAATAAAAAACTACCTTCTCGAAGTACATCAAAGTAAATATAAAAGGCAGCTTTTTATAGTTTTAGAGCTCGTTTTTGTATGTTTTTTTAAATCATAATATGTATACAGTCCAAACCCGGAATAACTTACCAATAATAATATAGTGTGAATTCATCTGTAATGTAGTATGGTAAAAAGTAACGTATGTAATCTACATGTTAAATCTCAATTCACAATTATATATAGTCTAAAAACCCATTACAGTTTCCATATTTCACTAGCAATTCCATAGATTCATTGTACTTTTGCTTATACCCTATTATTAAACTATTTCCTTTTCGTGTTAAAGTACAACCGCGATATTGACTCTTGTTGAACATATCTCTCTTTTTCCCATGCACTACACTTTGATTTTATAAGCCCAGATACGATACCTTAATACCTCTACTACCAAACTATTTTCATATATTTTTCCAGGTGCCTTAAATACCTCAGAAAGCCTCTCAAACCTTCTACATCATTTCAGAAAAATAGACATTTTCATAAAAAATATTTAAATCAAATGATTCTATTTACTCACCAAAAATACCATCTTACTAACAATACTTTAGTCACTTAAATATAATAAATTGGTTATATAGATTCATTTTCACATATCATATTTGAAAATGTTTTAACAGTTATATATAGATTAATTTTATTAAAAAACTATTACATTTAAGTAACAAATAATATAAAATTCTCACGATTCATTTAAAATACGCCTTTTTTACTAAATAAGCATTAATATAGCGAATGAGGAGGTATAGAATGAAAAATACTAGATTCAAATTCATGTTTTTACTTCTCCTATGTAGCATATTAATCATTCCTTCCTTTGTCGGTGCAAAACAAGCAAACGCTGCATCAACCGTCACTATGAAAGTGAATGCTGAATCACTCAATATGCGATCAGGTCCAAGTACAAACTACAAAGTTGTGAAAGTTTTAAAAAAGGGCAATAAGGTAACAAAGATTTCTACAAAGGGTTCTTGGACAAAAGTGAAATCGATCAATACAACAGGTTGGGTTTCTTCTAAGTATGTTGAGAATGTCTCAACGACAGCAACGTCAAGTACTACGAAAAAAGCCGTCGCTACTGTAAGTAATTTAAACATTCGTAGCGGAGCTGGTACTTCGTATAAAAGTCTTGGTAAGTTATCTAAAGGAACATCAGGAACAGTCATCGCTGAAAAAAACGACTGGGTACAAATCAAAACGAGTAAGTATACAGGATGGGTTAGTAAATCGTATGTTTCTATTACGACTAATAAAAACACATCTACTGGCAGTTCCAATGGTTCAACAGTAAAACCAGCAGCAACTTCAACTGCTAATGTTGGTAAATATTTTACCGTAAAAGTTGATTCATTAAATGTTCGAAAAAGTTCTTCAGCTAGTTCCACAAAATTAGCGGTAATTAAAAAAAATAGCTCATATAAAATTCTTGCTCAGTCTAGTAATAATTGGGTTAAAATTACATACGCTACAGGCAAAACAGGTTGGGTTTCTGCAAGTAATGGCTATGGTAAAATCACAAAAACAAAGCCAACAACCACTTCATCAAATGGTAATTCAAATACAGGGACAGTAGTACCTTCAACTGATATAGGAAAATACTTTACTATTACAGCTGATTCTTTAAACGTGCGTAAAAGCGCTTCCGCAACTGCAACAAAATTGAGTGCTGTTAAATATGGCAGTTCATTTAAGATTTTGGATAAATCAAGCAATAACTGGATTAAAATTACATACGCTACAGGTAAAACAGGTTGGGTTTCTGGTAGCTACGGTAAAATCACAAAATCTAAACCTACAAAACCAGTATCAAATGATGGGACAAATTCATCAGGTGGCTCTTTAAGTGGTAAAATTATTGTAGTTGATGCAGGTCATGGAGGATCAGATTCTGGTGCTGTATCTAACGGCGTACTAGAAAAAGATTTAAATCTTCAAGCTGCATTAGCTTTACGATCAAAATTGCAAGCTGCAGGCGCTACAGTGAAAATGACACGAACTACGGATATTTTCCCAACATTATATGACCGTGTTGCCTTTTCAAATATGATGAAGCCTGATGCTTTTATAAGTCTTCATCATGATTCTGCTACAGCTTCAGCTCGTGGTTTCAGCGTCCTATATACAAAAGGTAAAGACAGTACTCTTGCCTCGTATATCAAACAAGGAATGAGCAACTCTCTACCGAACATGGTTAATCGTGGACACAAATATCAAAATTTATATGTACTAAGAGAAAATCCACAAATCGGAGTCCTTGTTGAATTAGGTTTCATCACGAATCTACAAGAAGTACAAACTTTAAAAACGGCTACTTTCCGTAATTCTGCCGCAAACGGAATTACAAATGGTTTGATAAATTATTTTAACAATTAAAATGAAAAAGAAACGCCTTTTTAATCAGAGGCGTTTTCTTTTTTGTCTTATTATTTATTTTTCTGTTTAAATGGCGATGTTTTATAGATAAAAAATGTAATCCCTGCAATGATGAAGATAATAATAAAATACTTATAAAATAAAAGTGTAACGAACAATTTCATAATTGACATGCCAAATTTCAAAATAATAAAAAGAAATATAATAATTCCTAATAACTTTAAGATCGGATTCACCGCTAACATACCCTTCGCATCAGCTTTTAAATCGCCGACTCTTTGTTAGTTATTATAGCATGTCTACTAAATTTAGTGCTTCTACTTCTTATTATTACTTCCCCTATCTAATGAAAACTATTTTTAATAATGCATTCAACATAAATTAAACCCAAAAGACTGCCTCCACATAATGCTGGAACAGCCCTTTTGAGATTTATATATACTTATTAACCACTGGCATTATTTTAGTCCCTAGTAATTCAATTGACTTAGCTACTTCTTTGTAAGGTAGCCCACCGATGTCTAGCTGTGCTAAAAAGCGAGAATGACCTAGTAATTCATGCTGTTTTAATATCTTCTCAACAATTTCATCTGGTTCTCCAATAAACAATGAGCCCTCTGGGGATGTCATTTGATCATAATCTTCACGATCTAAGTGAAAAAACATATTACGTTGTTTGTTAACATATGTCCAATAATTATTAAAGTAAGTATAAAATGTCTCTCTCGCTTGCTTTCCATCTTCAGTAAAATAACCATGACCTGTTATAGCTAATTGACACTGTTCTTTCGTATGTCCAGCTGCATTAAAAGCTGTTCTGTAATCCTCTACTAAAGGTACAAAACATTTTGGATCATCTCCCAGCATAACAATTGCCATCCCTACCCCATAACGCCCAGCTCTTTTCGCACTTGCTGGTGTACCTCCCACACCAACCCATACAGGAATGAGATTTGTCGCTCGTGGGGAAATCTCTGCATTTGATAAGGCGGGACGGTGATTTCCTTTCCATGTAATAGTCGCTTCGCTATTTAACTTCAAAAACAATTCAAGGTGCTCTTCAAATAATTCGTTATATTGCTCAAGATTGTAACCAAACAATTGAAATGAATCTATTAAAGCTCCACGTCCTGCCATAATTTCCGCACGACCATTCGATAATAAATCTAACGTTGCAAAATCTTCATATAATCGAACTGGATCTACAGTACTGAGAACTGTCGTTGCACTTGTTAACTGAATATTTTTTGTCTGCTGAGAAATTGCACTTAATACTACTGGCACTGAAGAAATTACATAATCCAGTCGATGATGCTCACCTACTCCAAATACTTGAAGTCCAACTTCATCCGCAAGTTTCGCAGCTTTTAATACCTCTTGCAAACGATTCTTTGCATTGCCTAACTTTCCTGTTTGAGGATCGACTCCTAAATCAGCAAAGGTATATACTCCAAACTCCATTTTGCCAACTCCTCATTGTGAGATTAGAATATGATTGAAATCTGTTACTATTAAAATCATTTTTATTTTGCAAAACTTTTCTCCTACGCTACAAAATGCTCTACAGGGATTATATTAACTGATTTAATTCCAACATCATTGTTGTAATTTTATTTTTTTTATATTGAAGTTCTTGTTCTTCTTTTAGTACGGATTCTAATTCTTGATCAAGGCTATTTAATAGCCCTTGGATTAACTTTTTTGACCCGCATCCATCAGTTCTCTTTAAATCGAATATTTCTTGTACATCCTTTAAAGTAAATCCAATTAACTGCATTTCCTTAATTGCATGAAAATCATTAATATCTTTTATTGAATAATCCCTCATTCCATTAATCCATTTCGGTTTCACTAAATCCAATTCCTCATAGTGGCGGATTGTATCCTTTGTTGTATTCACCTGTTTTATGAATTCACTAATTTTCATTGCTTCAGCCCCTAACAAAGTAATTGGTTGACGTGGGGTTAACCCCATATTCTATCCTTTAATAAATATGAAAGGATGGATGAAAATGGTTAGTAGTTTAATAATAATATTATATTCTATGGTATGCATCATTGGGTTGGTTGCCTTAATTATTGGAAATTTAAAACAGAATATAACAATAAGTATTTCTAAAAAGATTTCGCTGACTTTTTTCGCAATAAGTCACTTCTTCTTTTTAGCGTTAGGCATTGCAACCTTATTTAGCACCTTATCCTTCACCTGGTTAGTTGCAACTGGATTCCTAATTGTTGTATCAAGAATACTTAATGGTCTAGCTCTTTATGGCAAGAATAATTGGCGACATTATATAATCACTGGAACTATTTTATTATTAATTCTCTTACTCTATTTAATGGACTTGTAGTTCTTTTATTTAAATTGTATTCGTCAACTACATTTAGCATTAAAATAAACTCATAAAAAATCGCCCTAAATCCAATTAGATTTAGGACGTTCTTGTATTCAAATGAACATCTCAAATATCCCAATACAGATTAGCAATAATCCTGAAAGCACCGTGGAATATTTGCTGATAAAGGTATTGGTCAATAAAGAGCCAAAATGGTTACCTACTCCAATCGTAATTAGTGAAAATAAACCAATTGATATAACTGTCCATATTGCTGAAATACCATTGGCACCAATCCCTATCCCTCCTGCAAGGCAGTTTGCAGATAAAGCCAACCCTAGCGGCACCGATTCTCTAACAGAAATAATTCGATTCATATCTCTATCCATTGTTTCAGGATTTTTCAAAGACTCCTGATTTTTGAACCTTGTGGACAATAGAGTCCATAGCCCAATTCCACACAACAAAAAGCTCCCTATAAGGCTAGCATTATGGGTCGAAATATATCTGGTCACCTCAGAACCCGCAATTACCGCTATATACGTTATGACCATCGCCACAAACGCTATAGTGACGTTTGAAATCATAGGGATTTTTGTTTGTTTAACCCCATAAGCTAGACCAATGCCTAAGTTGTCTAAATTAGCTGCAACCCCCATAAGTAAAATGGTAACCCAATGCATAATGACCTCCTTGTAACGATACACTCATTCTTTAAATCATATGCATAAATAGTTAAATGGTGCATTCAAATGAATTTGCATGCGCCCTTCTATATAAATTCATCAATACGAACCAAACCCTATGTAATTTCGTCCAATTTTAGGGTGATTATATGGAAAGATTATTAAAATTCACATACTTACAGGCAATATCATGCATTTTCCCAGTCATTATCTTCGCTACACTTGCCTTATCAAATTTATTGAGAATTCCCTATTTACCACGCTATGATTTTATATTAATCATTTGTCTAGCTGCACAAGTTTTTATGCTTCTTTCAAAATTAGAAACATGGGATGAATTCAAAGTCATCTGCTTGTTTCATGTCATTGGGCTTGGACTTGAATTATTCAAAGTACATATGGGGTCTTGGTCATATCCGGAAGAAGCATATAGTAAAATTTTTGGTGTTCCACTTTATAGTGGCTTTATGTATGCCAGTGTAGCAAGTTATATTTGTCAAAGTTGGAGGCGTTTAGATTTACATATTTACAACTGGCCAAAGCCATTTTTCGTCTACAGTATTAGCATTCTTATTTATATGAATTTTTTTTCTCATCATTATATATACGATTTACGTTGGGTCTTAAAAGTATTGTTATTAGTTATCTTTTTCCGTACAACAGTAACATATAAATTGAACGAAAAAGTCTTTAAAATGCCAATGATTTTATCATTTTTATTAGTTGGTTTCTTTATCTGGATTGCTGAAAATATCATGACATTCTTCGGCGCATGGCAGTACCCAAATCAAGAACAAACTTGGTCCCTGGTTTCAATAGGCAAAATTAGCTCATGGTTTTTACTAGTCATCATTAGCATTATTATCGTGACGCAATTAAAGCAATTAAAGAGTCGAGTGAAATGAATACGTTGCAGCACCTTCTTCGAAACCTACGTAAAAAAGGCACTAACTAAGTTAACTTAGTTAGTGCCTTGGATAAATATTTTTTTCATCAATAGAATATCGATATTTTTAAAACCTTTTATTATATGAACAAATTAATTAGAAGTACCCCAGCTAGTCCAACAAGAGAAATAATGGTTACCATGAGTGCCAGCTATATGACTGAAGAAGCACTTGAAAAACTTAAATCTTGTGTAGAAATTGGCCGCACAGGAACTACAGAAGAAGTCATGACAGCAAATTATGCATTTCACCAAATTATCGTAGGTGCAACGAACAATCCAATGATGATTGATATCATTGACCGCTTGCAGTCCATCATTTACCTTTTCCAAAAAAACTGTTGTCTATCATAAACGCCCTCTTTTAATAGAAGAGCATAATGACATCTATATCCCTATCCTTCAACATAAAGGTGATGAGGCAGAGCGTTTAATGAAAGAACATATACAGAAGGATTTAGAATTTTGTTTGAATCGTATGAGAATGTAGTTAAGCTATCAGTCCGTCATACACTTCAGTAAACAAATAAATGTATTCGATGAGTGTTTAGTGCAAACTAAAAAGGATATGGAGCTCTTTTAAAGAAAAGAGTCTATATCCTTTTTGTATGCTCTAACTCATTTAATAATCACAGCATTTACTTCTCCATTACAAATGCAGTTTTCCCACGTTGATCTTCACTAAGATAACCCTCAACTTCTAACTTATCATGCCATAATTTTTCAATAGCAGTAGCTTTTGAAGCATTATCTTCTTTTGTTGATAGTTCAACCATAATATCACCTTGATAATTCCAAACTTCTATATCTGCCTCGTAACCTGCATAATTGCCCTTATATGTTGTAGCTTTTGCGGGCCCATAAACAACTGACTGCTCTAATGTATTATTGTACCAACTTTCAGAATCCCAATTTTGAATTTTTTTCGGTGCATTATCTAAAATTAGTTTTTTTGCTGCTTCAGTATTAACATCGTTAAAAGAAACTTTTGCTGTTTCTTTTAATGACTCTTTTCTGCTTACCGCAAAATTCTTCTTTCCACCCTTAATATCTAATTCAAATTTATAATTAGACTCGTTCCCAGTGAAACCATGATCTTGTGTTATCGCAATTGCTTCATCAAGTGGCGTGTTTAAGAATCTTTTTTTGTAAGTAATATCTATCTTATTACTATCTTTATATACACGTAAACGATGGTTATAGTCCGCTCCTAAGAACGCTTTATTTACTGTATCGAAATAGTAAATTTTCACTTCATCCTTTTTCGTTGCTGAAAAGACATCCATTATCTTAGATTCTATAAAAATATCAGGTTTGATATTATATTTAATTTCATTTCCGGGATTAATCGCTGCACTCACCTGAGCGGAACCGAATCCGCTAATACACAGAAGAACAAGAGTAGCCATAAATAACTGTAGTGCTATTTTCTTTACACTTTTCATTATATTATTTCCTCCTTTTTTCTACTAATTTTGTAGAAGTAGTTTTCATATTTGTTAAACGACTATGAAAATATATAGTATCAGTAGCATTGATTGTTTTTGAAAGCTCTAATGTATCTAGATAGTCTAAATGTGTTTTATAAAAAAACTGTTTCGATTGAGCTTCATTTCTGGCTAGTATCTTTAAATATCCATCTTTTTTCGTGTAACCTGTAAAAATTACTATTGCAGTTGGATATATGTGTAGTAATTCCTCAATTTTCCACTCATTAACCTCTGGAACAAAATAGATTGCATTTTCACTCTCTACTCTCTCTCTAAAACAGTCCATCTTAAATGGTTTCAAGATTTCTTCATATCTAGGTGTACGAATATTTTCTGATGAATTATAGTAATCCTCAAAAAAAGAAAAATATTCTTTATCAATGTTCACTTCTCTTTCTGTATGTTGAAAAAGATACGTGGCAATATCTGCTGTTTTACCTGAAAAAGAAGACGGGAAAATAATAGGGTGACTTGGTTGTTCGTTGATATAGTTCTTAATCTGTTGTAATACTTCCAAATTATTAATCTGTTTCTCAATATGCCCACTATCTATTAAAGCTAAATCATACTTGGTTCCATCTTCTTGTGGTAAAGTGGCATTTAACAAATAGGAATCCATGACATAGTCCCCTGAGAAAAATATCACCTCCTTAAAAAATCTAATCTTGTACCAAACACTCCCTACTATATGGCCGCTATAGCCCCACTGAAATTCAAGATAATCACTAACTCTCAACCACTTCTCAATCGTTGCTGGTTGAAAAATCTTTGTATTTTTAAATGATCGCTTTAAGTGTCTAGCTGTCATTTTACTCATAAAGATTTCGCCTTTATAGTCCCATCTTTCAAGCATCGGCAATGCCCCTGAATGATCAATATGCGAATGTGAGATAAATACAGCATCGAGTTTTTCTACATGATCTTTTGTTAAATTAGGAGGCGTTTTTTCAGCGTTATTCATAATGCCACAGTCGAGCAAAATAGCATGCCCCGCATTTTCTATAAAAAAACAATTACGACCGTACTCGCCAACTCCCCCTAAAATTTCAACCTTCAGCACCCGCATGTCCTCCTCTTTTTTGTAACCAATTTAATAAGAACATGAAGATGACAGTCATAGTTACTGTAATAACAGCAACTGCCATTCCCAAACCAACATTTCCTTGTTCAAACTGGCTGTAAATAAACGTTGCACCTGTCTCTACTGATGGTGGCAAAATAAGTAATCCAGCTACAAGTTCACGCATTGAAATAATAAAGGTCATCATCATCCCGGCTAGAATTCCTTGCATTAATAATGGGATAAAGATGTGACGATACACGTCCCAACTACTCCGTCCAAAAATAGCAGCTGATTGGAAAATGGATTGATCTAATTGAGATAAAGAAGATTTAGTATATTGAACTGAGTACGGTAAGAATAGTACACAATAAGTCACTACTACCATTGCTTTCGTATTATATATCGTAGCCGGTAGTAAAGGTGAGTTCCAGAACATGATCAAACCTACTACAAATACAATTCCCGGAATAATATTTGGCATAAGGCTAAAGAAATCCAATACTTGCTGTTTTTTTGTTTCGCCTTTTTTAATATAAAGTGCAATGAATAATCCTATTACAGCAGTAACACTAGCTGTGATAAATGAAAATACGATACTGTTCAGAAATGCCGATAATCCTGCACTACCACTTGTAAATACTGCCTGATAAGAAGCCAAACTAAAATTCCCTGCACTGAGGCCATCCCCACGTACCTTTTGTAGTGATGTCACAATAATTGAGAAGTAAGGAATTCCAATTGAAAACAGTAATACAATTCCTACATATAGCCATGCGCATAGCTTTATATACCACTTATCTTTCATTTCACGAATAGCTTCCGTCTTACCAGATAACACGCTATATGTATTTTTTCGTCCAATTAGATTTTGGAAGTACCAGATGATTAAACAAACAGAAAGTAAAAATAACGAAAGTGATGTGGCCATACTAATATCTACAGGCCATCTTGATAAATAGGAATGGATCTCTGTAGTAAAAACTTGAAAGCCAATTCTGCTACCGAAAGTTGCAGGTGTACCGAATTCAGCCAAGGTTTTTATGAAAATTAATAATATGCCTAGTACGTAACTCGAAACTAGTAATGGTAAAACAATTTTAGCCCAGTTTCTCCACGGGTTTCGTCCGAATATCAACGCAGCATCTAGAAAGGAGCCATTAATTCTTAGCAGTGTATTTCTCAGCATTAAATATAGGAAAGGAAATAGGTGCAAGCTCATCACCATCACCATTCCAAACAGAGAGAAGAAATAATCTGACATCCATGATGCACTGGGCATTAATTGTTGCAAAAAACCATTATTCTGCATAAACAATATCCAGCCCATTGACCCAATATAAGGAGGTGTCATAAAGGGAATCGTTAGAATAATATCTAACCAATCAAATGTGATTAGGCTAGTTTTCGTACGAATTAACGCCATTGGTAAAGCTATAATCGTAGTACCCAAAATTACTAAAACACCTAATAATAAAGAGTTACCTAACGTATGCCACATTCTATCATTTTCAAACATTCTACTAATCTGCGAAAAATCTAATTGTCCGCCATCAACAAATGTATAATATAGAATTGCTAATAATGGCGCGATAGCAAACGTCCCAACAATGGCTAGTAATGCTCCAAAAGTTCGTCTACCTTCCATAATCATCGAGCTTTCATTCCTTCCTTTAAAAACAAGAGCTGAGAAACATGTCTCAGCTCTTAAATTATTATTGGAAAATCTCATTAAATTTCGTTAAAATATCGATTTGCTTTGTCTCTGCACCTTTCCAATTCACAGTTAGTTGAGGGATTTCATCCAATGCTGCACGATCCTTCACTGGAATTTCTTTGTTCCCCGGAAGTAAATAAGCATCTGTTACTAGCTTTTGACCTTCATCTGAAAGTAAAAAATTAACGTATGCTTGAGCTCCATCTACATTTTTAGCATCTTTCATAATTCCAACTGCTCGTGGGCTGACAACTGTTCCACTTTTCGGGTAAACAATTTCTACAGGCTCCCCATCTGCTTTTGCTTTATAAGCCATGTAATCTACTCCAGAAATTGTTGCATCTTTATCTCCAGTTATAACTGAATCTAACGCTTCCTTATTTGCACCATTTACTTGTAAACCATTTGTTTTCCATGATTGAATAATGTCCCAACCAGTTTTTTCTGCTTCCGTATATCCATAGATAAAATCAACAGCTGAACCTGACAGACTTGGATCTGGAATATTGATTTTATCTTTCCATTCAGCTTTCGCTAAATCAGACCATTCGCTCGGAGCTGTTTTTGCATTTTTCGTATTGTAAGCAATTCCTAAGGCTGATGCACTGTAGCCATAGTAATAGCCTTCTGCGTCCGACCAATCGCTATTGATTTTATCTGCATTTTCAGCGTCTTTATAACTTTGAAGTTGATTGGCTTCTTTCATCCCATCCATTGAAGCTATTGAAGCTAATACGACAACATCTGCAACAGGATTTGTTTTCTCTGCTTCTAAGCGAGATAAAATTTTCCCTGTTGTTCCTTGGAACATCTCTACCTTCATTCCTGTTTTTTCTTCAAATGCCTGTTGAACATTTGCTGCTAAACCATCTGGCCCTGCAGAATAAACTGTTAATGTTTTGTTTTCTTTCGACTGTGCACTTGATTCGCCATTATTTGCTGTTGTGTCGTTATTTCCGCACCCTGCTAATGCTAATGTCAAAAGTGTTCCAACTGTTGCTATCATTTTTAAACTACGTTTCTTCAATGTAATCCCTCCAGTTTATAAATTTGTTTTTCATCTATAAAAACTTTAAGCTGTTTTCCCTTTTCGAGTGGAGCGCTTTCGTAAAAGCTCCATTGATTGCCTTCAACTTCTGCTTGAACTAAATATCGATCTCCAATAAAAGTACTTTTTACTATTTTTGCTTGTTTTGCTATAGTTCCTAATTGTGAATGTCTTGAAACTCCTTCGGGACGAACAATACGGCTACCTTTATCTACCCAATTTACTTTTCCGATAAAATCAGCCACATAAGGTGTAGCTGGAGAATGATAGATTTCTTGTGGTGAACCTACCTGTTCAATTCTCCCTGCCTCCATCACGATAATTTGATCAGACATTGTCATAGCCTCTGTTTGATCATGTGTGACAAAGATAGCTTGGCAATCTAGTTCATGAATAATATGCATAATCTCTTCTTGCATCTTCTCTCGAAGAACTGCATCTAAAGCTGATAAAGGTTCATCAAATAGGATTAACTTTGGATTTGTTGCAAGAGCCCTAGCAAGTGCCACACGTTGCTGCTGTCCACCTGATAATTCGCCGGGCTTACGTTTCTCAAATCCCTCCATTTTCACCAATCGCATAACATGATCTACTCGTTCCTTAATTTCTGACTTGGGCAATAGCCCCTTTAATGCAAAAGCAATGTTCTGAAAAATAGTCATATGTGGCCAAAGTGCAAAATCTTGAAAGACCATTGCGATATTACGCTTATTTGGTCTAACATTCTTTCGAAGATCTGAAGAATAGATAACTGTTTCGTCAAATCTGATTTCACCATTTGTTGGCTTCTCTAAACCAGCTAGTATTTTCAATAACGTCGTCTTCCCACAACCCGATTGACCTAAAATTGTTACAAATTTACTGTTTAGTTCTACGTTAATCGGCCAGAGTGCTTGAGATTTCCCATACTTCTTTTCTATATTCGTAATCGAGATTTTCATAATGCCCTCCTCGTCTATAACCACTATAAGGTCCAGATATTTAGGAAATATTAACCTAGTATTAACAATTCGTTAAAAAAACTCTAATATACTAAAACTAATGCAAGAGTTTATCTAATTTACTTTAGGAGGATAAAATGCATAATCTCAAATTACAGGCATTCTGCTTGCTCGTGAATTTAAAAAAGCTAGCTCCTGTCGCTAAAGAGCTAGGCATTACTGCACCTACTGTTTCCTTTCATATTCGTTCAATAGAAGAGGAATATGGTGTACGATTATTCCGTACAAATGCTGGGGGTTATCGTTTAACTGAGGCGGGTGAAGGACTCTATCACTATGCACGTCAAATTGTACAGCTACAAAAAGACATGAATCAATTCTTTGAAAACATAATTGAGGGTAATCTCGGTTCAATTCGGCTAGGTGCTAGCGGGCTTCCCGCTCATATTTTCATGCCTGATATCATTGATCAGATTTCCACAGCTTATCCAGATATACGTATTTCTCTAGAAGTAAAAACAGCTCCTGAAATCGAAAAGAAATTAATACTTCAAGAGTTAGATTTCGGACTTATAATGGAAACAAAACAAGAGGATCCAACACTCATTTACGAAACTATTGGTGAAGACTCACTTGTTCTTGCATTAAGTCCCACACACGAACTTGCAACAAAAAAGGACATCTCAAAATCAGATGTCCTTAAAAGTAAAATATTATTACACACTTCTTCAAGTTCAACTAATCATTTCATCGAAAAATGGTTAGAACCTTTCGCTCCATCTATCTACACAATTGAACTAGATTCAGTAAGTACCATTAAGAAGATGTTAACTTATGGCAAAACGTTAGCCTTTATCTCTGTTGCTCTAATGGATGAAGAACTAAAATCAGGAACTTTACTCAAAAAAGAATTGAACGATATTACGCTAACTCGAAAGATTCAGCTCGTATACCCTAAGTGTCGCTTAGACAGTAAAATCGATGAGTTTGTAAAGAGAGTAATTCACAATCTAGCATATGATTACAAAGAGAATGAATAATTCTTTAGCGGAAGTGCATAACTATATTTTCAGTGTGTTAGAAAACGGCTACAAAGCAAAATAATATACATTTTCATGCGGTCAAGGTACCATATATGAATACTAAATTAAAATTTGTACAAATTTTTAAATAGTAAGGAGAGATATAGATGCAAAATATTAATGGTAAAACAGCACTTATAACTGGTGGAGGACGTGGGATTGGCCGTTCTACAGCAATTGCTTTCGCAAAAGAAGGCATTAACATTGGCTTAATTGGTCGAACTCTTGAAAATTTAGAAAATGTCACGGCTGAACTAAAAGAATACGGTGTGAAGGTAGCCCTTGCAACTGGGGATGTATCGAATATCGATGAAGCAAATGCTGCAGTTGAAAAAATCCGCGGGGAACTTGGCGCTATCGATATTTTAGTAAACAGCGCTGGTATTTCTAAATTTGGCAACTTCCTTGAACTTGATCCAGAAGAGTGGGCGAAAATCATCCAAGTTAATGTCATGGGCGTATATTACATAACACGTGCAGTTCTTCCAGAAATGATTGAACGCAAAACTGGTGATATCATTAATATCTCTTCAACAGCTGGTCAAAAAGGGGCACCTGTAACTAGTGCTTACAGTGCTTCAAAAGCTGCTGTTATTGCTCTAAGTGAATCATTAATGCTTGAAGTAAGAAAACACAATATTCGTGTTAGTACTTTGACACCAAGCACTGTTGCTACTGATATGGCAGTCGAACTGAATTTAACTGACGGCAATCCAGATAAAGTAATGCAGCCGGAAGATATTGCAGACTTTATGGTTGCTCAACTTAAATTGCACCCAAGAGTTCTTCTGAAATCAGCTGGTTTATGGTCAACAAATCCATAAGTGTTTGTATAAAAAGAGAAACTCCTCACCTTTTTCATAAGATGAGGAGTTTCTTTTGATTTCCAGCTTATACTCTTACTAATCACTGCCCATGAGTAAAGAGATTCTAAGACGGATTTATTTCAGAAGATGCAGTGTTAAAGGGTGTTGACCTATTAGTTTGAGTTGCAGATGTATCGTAAGCAATCAGAGTTACACCCAATTTCTCTTCCATTTCATTGATTTCTCTCAATTGTTCATGGTTAAGTTGTGCGTATTTATTTTGTTCCATCTAAACACTCATCCTTTCTGTAAATATAGTCTTTCCACGGAAAAATGGATTATGCAGAAATAATAGATGATATGTAAAAGCAACCTTGCTAAGTATCTGCAAGGTTGCTTTAGATTTTCATTTTGAACAAGAGTAAATTAAGAACGAATATTTTTGAACGCTTCTGATTGTTCTCTAATTCCTTTTTCTGCAGCAAAACGCTCTATACTTGAAGCACCGAAGAAACCACAAATGCCGTCCACATTGTTAATCACATATTCAGCATCTGCTGGTTCTGCGATTGGTCCACCATGGCAAATAACTAAAATATCTGGATTGATAGTACGACCTGCTTCAATAATTTTTTGGATTCGTTCCACACAGTCATCTAATGTTAATGCAGTATGTGCACCAATTGTTCCTTTTGTCGTTAATCCCATGTGAGCAACTAAAATATCTGCACCTGCTTCAGCCATTTGCTTCGCTTGTTCTTCATCAAACACATAAGGTGTTGTTAACATATCTAAATCATGTGCTTTACGAATCATTTCTACTTCAAGTCCATAACCCATTCCCGTTTCTTCAAGGTTTTGACGGAATACACCATCGATTAAACCAACTGTTGGGAAGTTTTGAACACCGCTGAATCCTTGTTCTTTTAATTGCTTTAAAAAGACATCCATTACACGGAATGGGTCAGTACCATTCACTCCTGCTAATACTGGTGTATCTTTGACTACTGGTAATACTTCATTACCCATTTCTACAACGATTTGATTGGCATCTCCATAAGATAACAGGCCTGCAAGTGACCCACGTCCAGCCATGCGGTAACGACCTGAGTTATATACAATCAGCATATCAGCTCCGCCTGCCTCACTACTTTTCGCAGTAATACCTGTACCTGCCCCTACTCCTAATAAGATGTTTCCGTTGGCAATTTCTTCATTAAAACGCGCTAAAATTTCTTTTCTATTTAATTGAATCATGTTAATCACTCCTTTTTATTTTTTCATCATTGCTATTAAGCGCTCAGCTGCTTGTTCTGCAAATGCTTGTGCATTAATATCTAAATCCATTTCAACAATTTCAACTGTTTGATTATCTAAGTTGTTACGCAATGCAGTAAATAACGCAGTGTCCTCTTCAGGACCATAGAAAGACTGTCCTTCTACATCAAGTCCCGATAAACCTTTCAACGGAAGCATTAATACTGTATCTTTTTTTGCCATATTTAACTTTTCAGCAATTACCTCACCAATTTGGTTATTTTCTTCTTCATTTGTCCGCATTAATGTAACTGTCGGGTTATGTTTGTAGAAATTACGTCTTGCAAATTTTTCTGGAACAGAATCAAATGTTCCGAAGTTCACCATATCAAGAGCTCCTAAAGAAACAACTTGTGGGATACCTTTTTTTGCCGCTGCTTCTAAGCGATTGGGTCCAGCAGTTAAAACACCGCCAACTAATTCATCTGCCCATTCAGTAGTAGTGAAGTCTAATACACCATCTATAAATCCTGTTTCGATTAACTGTTCCATTGTGCGGCCACCTACACCTGTAGCATGGAATATCAGTACTTCATATCCGCGATCCTCCATATATTTCTTAGCAAAATTCACACAAGGAGTTGTTAAACCGAACATGGTAGCTGCTATTAGCGGTTTCTTTTCAACTTTCAAATCATGCTCAAAGTGAAGCATCCCTACAATCGCAAATACAGCATTTGTAAAAATACGAGTTGAAATGACATTTATCCCTGCAACATCTACAACAGATGGCATCATTACGATATCACTTGTACCCACATATGGCTCAGTATTACCAGAAGCTACAGTTGAAACCATCACTTTTGGAACACCTATTGGTAATTTGCGCATACCTGGTGTCGCAATGGATGTGCCACCTGTGCCACCGAATGATAAAATGCCATCGAATTTACCTTCAGCATAGAGTTTTGGGATTAGTTGTTCCATGCCTTTTGATAAAACAGAAGTAGCATGTGCTCGATCCTTTTTATCTTGAATTGCTATTATATCTTCACCAACAATACCTACAACCTCGTCATTATTCACATCTGGTACAAAATGTGGCTCAAATACTCCCGTATGAATCGTCAATGTATTCATTCCTAAAGATTCAATAAGTTCTTTTACAAATAGAAACTCTTGTCCTTTTGTATCGAAGGTACCTGTCAGTGCGATTGTTTTCAAGTTCATCTCTCCCTTTTAATAAATCTATAAACAACAAAAAGAAAACGCTTTCAAAATTTCTTGTTATTAATATATCAACTTATACAGTCAAAATGAATGTGTTTATATTTCATTAACTTTTGTTTATGTTAGATTCTATAAATTCTTTTGGAGAAACGCCTTTATGCTTTTTAAATATAACGCTAAATTGTGCATAGTTTGGGTAACCTACCATTTCAGCTACATTCGTTAATGGTAAAGACTGTTTTTTTAATATATCAACAGCTCTATTCAATCGAAATTCAATTAGATATTGTGTAAAAGCCATACCTACTTCAGATTTAAATAATGTACTTAAATATGAACTTGATAAACTCAACATTTTGGCAATATCACGTAACTGAATTTGATCCATATAATGAAGATGAATATATTTCTTCACAAATTCAATATAGTCTCTTTGACTCCCCATCCCATCAATAATTTTCTCTATTAACTCATCATAATGGAAGTCATCCGATTTCTTAAAAGACTTTGTAATTTGTGTAACTGTTTGTTCAGTTGGTATTCGTTCTATAGAAGAGCCCCCAATATAACCCATAATAGTCGTACCATCATACATAAATTGAACATCTATTGGTTTATTCACGGGACCACCATATATCATATGTATAACCGGCTTATTAAATTGTTCACAACGTTCAAATATTTCCATAGCAAGATTCTTTGCATGCTGCAATGATAAAATCTTCTTTGCTCCCAGAGAACCACCCACTGTTAGTCCCAAATGTGCACAAATAACAGATGCCCCGGCTTCCATCATTTGCTCTGCCTGTTCTGCATTAAACACAAATGCAACAGTAAATAGCCCTCTCTTATTCGCCAGCGCAATAGCATCCACTTCACGTGCGTAACTCATCCCATTTTCCTCTAATGCTTCTCGAAATTGGCCATCTATTAAACCCACGCTCGGGAAATTATTAATACCAGCAAATCCTGCTCTCTCTATTTCATTTAGTTTTTCAGCCAACTCGATTGTAGGGTCTGTTGCCTGCAATCCAAAGATTACGGGAATATTATTAACAACAGGTATCAACTCTTTCGATGCATAGCTCATAACAAGATCATTGCTATTGTCGTAAGCTAAAAAGCCTCCTAGAGAGCTGACTCCCATCTGACGAAATCGCCCTGAACTCAAAGCCAATATAAAATCGGCACCTCCAACTTCTGCATATTTAGCGGTCATCCCGGAACCTGCTGCTACTCCAATGAGATGTCCATGCAATTGAAGTTGTTCGTCTAACCTTTTTAAAACATGTTCCTTTATATTCACTTCTAACACCACCTATCAAACAATTATTAAAAGTATAGCATTGGTGATAAATCAAATTACAGTAAACACATTATGATGCTATAAAAATTAAACATATTTAAATATGAAGAAAGACAAAATAAATTAGCGAAAATCGCAACTATGGATTAAGTAACTCTCGAAAGATTACTTTGTAATCAACATAAACCTAACTTTACTTATGACTTTAATATTATTCATCAAATAAAAAAATTAAGTCAAAAGCTGACCGTACTTATTTTCTTTTTTAAGTTGATTGTTTATTAAAAAATGTTATAAACTAAAAGGTATGCAATAAAGGAGGCAGATAAATGGAATGGATCGGGAATATAGTTGATGAAACAAATAATGTTTTATGGACATATATATTAATCGTATTACTACTAGGTGCTGGTTTGTATTTTACGATTGGAACTAAATTTGTACAGTTTCGTATGTTTGGCGAAATGTTCCGTTTAATAATGGAGAAAAAAGAAAAAGACGAGGGCGTTTCCGCGTTTCAGGCTTTTACTATTAGTACAGCTTCTCGTGTAGGTACAGGAAATATAACAGGAGTAGCACTAGCTATTGGGGTCGGTGGACCTGGAGCTATATTCTGGATGTGGATTATCGCCATTATCGGAATGGCTACCGCGTTTATTGAGAGTACACTTGCACAGGTTTACAAAGTAAGAGATGGTAACTCTTTCCGTGGTGGTCCTGCTTACTACATGGAAAAAGCCCTAGGCCAACGTAAACTGGCAGTAGTCTTTAGTATTCTTTTAACTTTAAGCTTTGGTTTTATCTTCAATGCAGTACAGTCCAATACGATTGCTACTTCAGTTGGAGAAGCATTTAATATCGAGCCTTATATCATTGGGATCGTATTAGTTGTGTTAACAGCTATGATTATTTTTGGTGGCGTACATAGAATTGTGAAAGTTACACAAGTAATTGTACCCGTTATGGCCATCTTTTATCTACTCATTGCTCTTTACGTTGTCGTGACTAATTTTTCTGAAATCCCTTCAGTCTTCAACTTAATACTATCTGAGGCATTCGGCTTAAAAGAAGCCGCTGGAGGAGCTATAGGGGCTGCGATTATGCAAGGTGTACGTCGAGGCTTATTTTCAAATGAAGCCGGTATGGGTAGTGTACCAAATGCAGCTGCTACTGCAAGTACTTCACATCCTGCAAAACAAGGTCTCGTTCAAAGCCTAGGCGTATTCTTCGATACAATTGTTATTTGTTCTGCTACTGCTTTCATTATTATTTTGGCAGGTCTATATTCAACTGGACCAGATGATGGAATCGTCCTAACTCAAAATTCCTTCGCTGTACATGTAGGAAGTTGGGCTCCATACTTTATAGCAATTGCAATTATTTTCTTCGCATTTAGTTCGATTGTGGGAAATTACTATTATGGTGAAACAAATATCGAATTTATGAACGCACATAAAGGATGGTTAACTGGTTACCGTTTAGTAGTTCTAGGAATGGTCATGTTCGGTTCTGTTGCTCATGTATCACTTGTTTGGAACTTAGCTGATCTATTTATGGGACTAATGGCGATGTTAAATATCATCATCATTCTCTTACTAGGAAAAGTAGCTTTCCGTGTATTGGATGACTTTACTAAACAACGGAAACAAGGGAAAAACCCATCGTTTTATGCAAAATCAATTCCGGGATTAAAAAATACGGAATGTTGGGAAGAAGACGATAGATAAAGATGAAAACGTGCAGCATTTGCTTGCACGTTTTTTTATTAGCAAAAAAGGAATTTATTATTTTTGTGCAAATGAACGAAAATCTTTGGAGGTTTTGAATTACCCGCTAGACTTCCTAGTTCCTGCAACGAAAGTACTTATGCACAAAAAACTGCACCTTCAATTGTCAGTTTGTATCTAACAATTGAGTGCAGTTCAATTTATTCCCCATTTCATGGCTTTGTTCTTCAGCCAAAGCAAGTGTTTGCCCCATTTCCCTTATTAATATGCAAGAGATTGATTAATGGAAGTTATACCCTACTTGTGAAATAGTGTAATTGTTTTGAGTAAGGTAGAATATGTTTTACCAGAAAAATGCCGAAACTAATGCGATCCCAGCAATTGCACCAAGAGCTATACCAAATCCAAAACCAAAACCACGTCTGAATCCACGTCTAGATCCGCCTCCTCCAAAGAATCCCTGACCATACCCGCCTAAACCCCCAGCAGGTTGAATCCAGACCATACCTCTTTCAACTCTAGTAATTCTACCTACATGGACTCTACCATCGTGACAATGAATTCTCACTGTTTTACCATGAAAATTACAACATTGATTATATATTTGATTCATTTTAATCCCCCTCTCCCTACTATTTACATACAAGTATGCTCTGCTAGTATATGGGGGTAATAAATCCTCGCAATGGACAATCGTCTAATGAAAAACAGATTAGTAACAATTTATATTTATTAAAAATAATGAGGCTTCCAATACATATACTAAAAGATATCAAAACTAAAAGGATGAGATATATGTCAGTGATCAAAACGCAACCTTGGCTTTATGAGTTTATTGAACTATGTGAAAAACAGTCGGGTAAAGGAGCATCTTCCATACAATGTGAGACACTATGCGGACCACTCGAAGGATTAAAGCCTAAAGCCAATCCAGAAGTCTGGCAATATGAACTCCAGAATTATGGACTTTTTGAGCCATATGAATGGACCCACTTAAAGAGCACCGTGAAGAAGTTAGAAGATCAAAAAGTTTGGCAAATTGTTGAGCAGGAATATCAATATTTAAGGAGATTATGGAAAGGTCCAAAAGTTTCAATCTATATTTTCCCTATAAAAAACGCGAATATGAAGTCAAGAAAACAAACACCAAGTAAAAACGGTGTGGCCTATAGTGGGGCATTATTTTTATTCGTATCTGTAGATCTTCCAATAACAGAGCTAAAGGCTTTATTAGCACACGAATATAACCATGTCTGTCGAATAAAACATTTAGATTTGGCTTCGAATAAAATTACGTTAAAAGATTCACTCATCATTGAAGGACTTGGAGAATATGCAGTAAAAGATTTGTATGGTGAAAAATGGCTTGGTCCTTGGGTCAATCTCTACTCATTTGAAGATGCTTCTGCTATATGGAAACGACGTTTTATACCTTCTTTAAATGTTCAAGACATAAATAATCATTACCCTTTTTTATATGGTAAAGCTAGAGGACCACTGCCAAAATGGATTGGTTATCATCTAGGCTTTCAGATTGTCGATAGCTATCAAGAAAAACATGGGCCTTTTAAAAAAGGAGAGTTATATTATAAATCCTCTGACGAAATAATTGCCGGTTCCAAATTTGCAATTGATGAGTAACTGAAAGAAGGCCCTTTCATTTCTTCCGAAAAAGAAGTTAAGTTAGAAGTAGCATTTAAAAGCACGATAACCTATGAAATGACGGTAATGAGTTATTAATTCGTTATGCTCTTCCAATAAATCAAAGAGCTCTTTTTTTATGTTATCCGATTGGTTAATATCATCAACTTCACTTGGACTAAGTTCAGATGGTGTATCGATTATTTCAATACGAGTAAATCCAGCTTGATGTAGCTTTGCCCGCCACTCCTCTTCACTTAAAATCTCTTTGATGCCATATAAATTGCATACTTTTCTCTGTAATTCTTCAGTTAGGTTATGTTCAACCGTCATTTCAAGGAGGATCAAACGGCCCTCTCTTTTCAAAACCCTAGCAAGTTCATGTAACGTCTTTTCAATATCTGTGAACACGATAACAGATTCAGCAATAATGAAATCGAAGGAGTCATCCTCAAAATTCAAACATTCCGCGTTCCCTTCGACTACCTTAACTGTGGATGAATCATTCTTAAATCGTTCCACTGCTTTTGCTATCATAATTGGATGTTTATCTATTGCAGTCACTTGGCAATTAAATCTTTTCACCAAGAAAGCTGATGTCTGCCCTGTACCACAACCTACATCTAATACAGATTCACTTGGTTTAATATTTGCGTCTTCTAATATTGATTGGGTTAGATTAAACCCACCAGGATGTGCACCACCAATTCCAAAGTATGCTAATAAGTCTAAGTAAGCATTAGACACTGGATATCCCTCCTATTTTTTATAAAGTTATAGTATGCTTGCTCTTTAGATATGTAGATCTATAGAGTAAGCCCTTACTAAAATTATTACTTTGTAGTAAATAACTTGTATATACAAAAAGCAACCTTGCCATGGGGACGAAGAAGAAAACAATCTTATTTCGTATAGAAAACTAACAACATATATTATCGAGTTCATCTTGGATTAGTGTAGCTGGACGATGTAATTACTTTTCATGCAAATCATCTTCCACCTCTAAATAGTCTTCACTAAAGCATAAGACTTGTATCAAAGTTCGTAAAGTTGTAAATCCTCTTTTTTCTGGTGCTGTCTCATATTAAGTTTTCGTTGTATAAATAATTCTGCAATGATTACATTTGGCACCCAAGCTAACCATGCGATAATAGCATAACTAAATTCGAAACTCTCTAATCCAAATAGTAATACAAACAAAGGTAGCCAAATTCTCAACGTGACAGCTGCAAAGGTTAAGGAATAGTTTCTTATCATCCACTTTTGATGATCATGAATTTTCTTTTCTTTAACTTTGGCAAGTGCTTGAAACGCAGAAAACAACCATAATACGGATAAAAAACTAAACCCAAGCTTTCCCGCAAATCCTCCTGTAGCGTGAAATGCTAAATAAAGTCCTGAAATCCCTCCAAATAAAATGCCAATCATATATATTTTCCCTATCTTTCGGTGAAGCTTGATATTCTTTTTTCTAAAATTTGTGGATAATGTAAAAGGACCAATTACTAATGCTACTACACTCGTTGCAATATGTATAAATAGCATACTGTACCAAAATACACTCAATTTAGAAAGAAACATTAGCTTCATTTGAACAAACCCTGCTTGATATCCATCCATAATGAAATATTGAACAATGGCATAACCCGCTACTAAAATAGCAGAAATAGTAAATGTATACCTAGTGTTTTTATTCACATTACCACTTCCTACCAGTTTTAATCATAGTTTGATTGTATCATTATTTTCTAATTTGTTGTTAAAGTAAACTGCCCCGTTGGTTGAATAAAAAAAGAGCTGTCTAAACAGCTCAAAGATCTTTTACTAAAGCACCCTTTAGTTGAAAAAGATGATTTTTAGATAACTTAAACTATTGAATCCATTCCATCGCAGTGCAAACGCTTTTATAGCGATAGCTATCTGTGTTTTTAGTATAAATATCCAGTTTTCTTTAAATTTCTTTTCCTTTTCACTATAAATACACCCCTTTAGATAATCTAAAGGGGTGTAACTGTATAATTTTTTTAAACGGTATGACTGTTGTTTTGGAATAAACTTTTCCATTCACATTTCATCAGCAATTGTTCTCCTTTTAATTCTGCTGATAAATTCCCATTCATTTTTAGCATTAAACTTTTCGCAATAAATAACCCTAAACCTGTACTTCTTTTTGTTCTCGTTTGATCAACTTTATAAAAGCGATCAAAAAGAAGAGGGAGATCTTGTTCTTTTAATTCTTTGGCGGGATTCATTATATTAAGTTGAACCGATGACGAATTTTTAACAAGTTGAATAGTGACATTGCCACTCGAATGTTTAATCGTATTGGAAATTAAATTTTCAATTACACGTTTAACAGCCGATGAATCGCCTGAAATATAAATTTCATCCTCTGGAATAAGGATTGATGGTTCTATCTGTGCTTTATTGAAATCATCATAAAAACCAATTAACACGTCAACTAACAATTTATTTAATTTGATGTTTTCCCTCTTTAATGGATAATCAGCTGATTCTATAGTCGATAGTTCAAAAAACTCATCTAATAAAACCTTTAATCTTAGTGCTCCATTTTTAATGTTCTCTTGGTATTTTATCCTTTTCTCAGGACCAATATCATCGGATTCTAAAAATTGTATATAACCTATAATAGACGTCATTGGCGTACGAATATCATGCGAAATATTTGCAATTGCCTGCTTCATTTCATTTTCAGTTCTTAATTTCTCAAAAATTGCTTCATTCGTTAAATCAATTTGGTCATTAATATTTTTTGCTAAATTCTCAAGATCTTTATCATAAAATGTTAGGTCTATTTTCTTTGAGATTACTTTATTGTTTAACTGATTTAATTGTCGAGTAACTCGTTTTAGTTCCAGTTTCAATAAGTAAAAGCGAATGAGGATAAAAAATACAGCTATAACAGATATAATTACTATATAGATCATCATTTCACTCGCCTTTCTTTTTTTATTTATTTAATTTCTTTCTTTTGGAATGCAAATACTCCTAGTAATCCAAATATCACATAAGTTACAATCGGGACTATCGCTAATTTAAATACTTCAATGCTTTTCAAAGCATTTATATTAATGAAGTCATATGATAACTTAAATACCGAATAATTATAAATATATTCAAATAAAGTGATCTTACTAGCTAACATGAACATTACACCATCAAATAGAAGGAATATTAAGATTAGCAAGCCAATGGTTTTTCCGCTATCCGTAAACATTGTTGCAAATAACATCATTATTGATGCAAATGCTGCTGCATATAACATGGTAAAAATAATTATTTGAGCAAAGTATTTTAAATCAGGCATATCGTTAAATTGAGAAAGAATAGCCCCAGTTCCTGTCATACCAATTGGTAATATTACTGAAAAAATGATTGCTCCAAATGAAAATACCATTAATTTGGAGATATAAATTCTAGTTCTGCTATTGCCAGAAGATGCAATACTTTTCATTGTACCCAAAGAATATTCGCTAGCGATAAAATAACCAGCTAAAAGACATGGGATTAATTTTAACACGTAATTGTTTCTACCAATGATAGTTAAAAATACTTCGTTAACGCTTAATTGCTCTATTCCATTAATACTCGCTATAAGAGGAAAAAGGACAGCAATTATCATCAATGCCAATGTCAATTTTCTAAACGATCTATCCTTTTTTAATTTAAATAGTTCTGATTTTAATAGATTATCCATGCTGAACTCCTCCAATAAGCTTCGTAAAGTAACTTTCTAAATCTTGACCCATTGACTTAAACTGTTCAATGATTAACCCTGCGTTAACTAATGCTGTAGAAACTTTGGCTGGTTGATCAAGATACTTATATAGTCTAATCACACCATCTGGCATAACCTCGAAATCATTAGTAGAAAGCACAGTTTCAATTATAGTTGCAGCTTTTTCGGTATTATCTACTTTAATATGGAAATATTGCTGACATTTTTCTTCTAGCTGATGAAGTGTCATTTGCTCAATCAATTCTCCCTTATGAATGAAGCCATAATGAGTAGCTAACAAATGAAGTTCACTTAAAATATGACTTGAAATCAGTATAGTAACACCTTTTTCACTATTGAGCTTTTTTAATAATTCTCTTATTTCTACAACTCCCATAGGGTCTAATCCATTAATGGGCTCATCGAGAATTAAAAATTCTGGATCTCCTAAAAGAGCAATCGCAAGAATAAGTCTTTGTTTCATGCCTAAAGAAAAATTCTTTGCCTTCTTTTTCCCCGTATCATGAAGACCAACAAGTGCTAGTGTTTTTTGAACACATTCTTTACCTGGGACGCCTTTTAAAAGTCTATGTGCTTCTAAATTCTCAGCAGCTGTCATATGAGGATATATTGCAGGTTGCTCAATCGTAGCACCAATACGCTTTCTAGCTTGAATTAACTTCCTATCATCCGTTTCTCCAAACAGTTCTACCGTACCCGATGTGGGCATTGCTAATCCAGTCACTAAACGAGTTAGCGTGGATTTACCAGCACCATTTTGCCCAATAAAGCCGTAAATAGAACCTTTTTCAATCGATAGATTCACTTTATTTAAAGCAACTTGATGTTTATATTGCTTTGATAATTGATTTGTCTTAAGTACATAATCTTTCATATACTTACCTCCCTTACTTGATATACTTAGTATAGTAAGAAGAACATAAGAGAAGCTTAAGTTAAATCTAAAGAAAACCTTAAGATTTAAGACGGTAGCCCATTCCCCAGATTGTTTCGATATATTCAACACCGGGACTAGCCTTAGAGAGCTTACTTCTTAAATTGCTCATATGAACATTAATGGTATTCTCATCACCATAAAATGGTTCATTCCAAACTCTTTCAAACAAGTTTTCTTTCGTGAAAATTTTGTTGGGTGATGACATAAGAAGTACTAAAATATCGTATTCACGAGCTGTAAAAGCGAGCATTTTCCCATCAACAACTGCTTTTTTAGCTTCTGTATTAATAATTAAATCTTTGTGCATTAATTCTTTATTTGTTGGAATTTCATGCATACGTCGATATCTTCTCAAATGGGAGTCGATTCTCGCTGATACTTCATCAATATCAAACGGCTTCGTAATATAGTCATCCGCACCCGATCTTAGAGCATCAATTTTAGTTTGCTGCTCCAGTTTCGCTGAAATAATAAGGACAGGCATGTTACTTTGTTCAGCTATTTTTGACAGAATTTCATCTCCATTCATACCAGGAAGCATTAGATCTAGTAATACCATATCCCAATCTTGCTTCTCCAAGTAAATCATTGCTTCTGTTCCTGAGAAAGCTGACTGAGAAACATATCCACTTTTTTCAACAATATGGCATAATAATTGATTTATATCATTGTCATCTTCAACAACTAATATTTTGATTGATTGAACCATCATTATCAACTCCTTTTACTGTGAAGCTTGTCCATATTACATAATAAATCATCAATATGTAAACATATAATTTTCAATTACCTTCTATTATAAGGTCAAACTTCAGCTTTACTATCACTTGTGATACGGTTACCGAAACTAATATTAAACTGTATTACTTCTTTTTCCTCGTTCATCTATCTCCATTGTTAAATGATAAAATAAACTACTTATTTAACTAACCTACCCCTTTAGTTGAATAAAAAAAAAATCTGTCTGAACAGCTCAAAGGTCTTCTTACTAAAGCACCGTTGGCTGAATAACTCTCCTCTATAGGATCTATAGGTTTAATATTCAAAAAAAGAAAAATATAACAAAGGGTTAGTTACTTAAAAATTTAAGTAACTAACCCTTTTGTTTAATTGATTTCGTTCACAATATTTCAGTGAAAAATTGAAATTCTTACTACTTCACAAAAAAACCAATAATTACTGCAATAATTAAAATAATTCCACCCAAGAATTGTCCTATTCCCGAAGCTTCTCCCATTAACAGGAGATTGAATAAGTTTTTGTTTTTTCGATTTTTTCCAAATAAGCCATCATCTGTTTTCATACGATAAATACCCCAAGCTACTAAAACTACCCCAAAAATAAGTCCTATAATATACATCATTTAAATTCCTCCGTTGTTTATTTTATATGTGCATCTTTATGAAATGTTTTATCTGTCATCCTCATCAAAAATAAAAGTTTCTTCAATTGATAAATTAAAAACTGAAGCTATTTTATACGCAAGTAGCACAGATGGATTATACTTTTGTTTTTCTAATGAGATGATTGTTCTAGAAGATACACTTACTTTATCTGATAATTCTTGTTGCGTTATTCCATATTCTGTTCGCAATTCTTTTACTCTATTTTTCATAAATTCCTCCTGATTAAAGGACATGAGTATAATATTTTCTAGATCCAAATTCAATAATCATTAAAGATATTAAAACAATAAATAATGCAGTATTTGTTGGTATTACCACAAAATTAGTTAAAAACATAAGAATTAAAATTTCGGATATCAGGATATACAAGGAAAAGCGAGCAACTTTTCCATCAATTAAAGCATCTCTTTCGTCATATTCCTTTGCTAATTCCTTTTCTAGTGATTTATTCTTTCGGGATGTAATGTTAGAAATTGTTGAGAACAACAAAATTATTCCACCTAACAATACTATGATATAGCCATTATTAAATCCTACTGATGTATCAAGAATTACTTGAATGAACCCTAATACTATTAGTAAGATTGATACTAAAAGTCGCTGCATGAATAGATTTTTCAAATATACCTCTCCTAACCAACTTATTCTCTTTGAGTGAAGTTTACTTCGTGTGAAGTTTACTTCATGTGAAGTTAATTTCATATTAACCTTTTACAAGCCAAACGTCAAGTAGTGAATAATGGTTCTTTAACTAACGAAATATTTCATCATTTGAACCATTTTAGTTATAAAAGTGTTCAATTAACCTGCCCCGTTAGTTTAAGTACATTTCTACACAATCTTTATAGTAACATCAACATAAATATCCAATAAAAAAATCACCTCACGAGGTGAACACTACGATGAATTGCTTAAATACGAATAACAAGACTTTATCTTTGCTAAAACAGAGAGACAACTCAGATATCCTCTTGTCATTAAAATGGTACAACTCAGGATGGTTAGGCTTCTTGCAATCGCAAAATTAAACCCTGACTTAACACCTTCCTCATTGAGACAGACACACACTTCGTTTTTAGCAGAAGCAGGTGTCGCACTCGAACAAATCATGGATAGTCTTGGCCATTCAGATGATCCAATCACCAAGAATGTCTATCTCCACGTGACAAAAGAAATGAAAAAAGAAGCCTCCCAAAAGTTCAATGAACTTATGAGAAGCCTCCGTTAAAATCCTTTATGTTAGCAAAATGTTAGCATTTCACTTTCACCTTACATACAAACCCCTATATATCAAGGGTTGCAGCGGCTTATTACATCATGCCGCCCATGCCGCCCATATCAGGCATAGCAGGAGCTGCTGCTTCTTTAATGTTTGCTACAACTGCTTCTGTAGTTAAGAATAGAGCCGCTACAGATGCTGCATTTTGTAGTGCTGAACGAGTTACTTTAGTTGGGTCTACGATACCAGCGTCGATCATGTTAACCCATTCGCCATTTGCTGCGTTGAAACCAATACCTTTTTCTTCGCGTTTTAGGCGGTCTACGATGATTGAACCTTCAAGACCTGCGTTGTTAGCGATTTGACGAACTGGTTCTTCAAGAGCACGAAGAACGATTTTAACACCAGTTGCTACGTCGCCTTCGTGTGCTTCTGCAACTTCTGCTACTTTGTTGTAGATGCTTACTAGTGCAACACCACCACCAGCTACAATACCTTCTTGTACTGCTGCGCGAGTTGAGTTTAGAGCATCTTCAATGCGTAGTTTACGTTCTTTAAGTTCTGTTTCAGTTGCAGCACCAACTTTGATTACTGCTACACCACCAGCTAATTTAGCAAGGCGTTCTTGTAGTTTTTCTTTATCGAATTCAGAAGTAGATTCTTCGTATTGTGCACGAATTTGGCCTACGCGAGCTTCGATAGAACCGATTTCGCCAGCGCCTTCTACTACTGTAGTGTGGTCTTTAGTTACAACAACCTTCGCTGCGCGGCCAAGCATATCGATTGAAGTTTGTTTAAGATCTAAACCGATATCTTCAGTGATTACTTGTCCACCAGTTAGGATTGCGATATCTTCTAATAAAGCTTTACGACGGTCACCGAATCCAGGAGCTTTAACTGCTACTGCATTGAATGTACCACGTAGTTTGTTCACTACTAATGTAGCAAGTGCTTCGCCTTCTACGTCTTCAGCAATGATTAAAAGTGGTTTACCTTGTTGAACAACTTGTTCAAGTACTGGTAAGATTTCTTGGATATTAGCGATTTTCTTGTCAGTGATTAAGATATATGGGTTGTCTAGGACAGCTTCCATTTTATCTGTATCAGTCACCATGTAATGAGATGCATAACCACGATCGAATTGCATACCCTCTACTACATCAAGTTCAGTAGTGAAGCCTTTTGACTCTTCAATAGTGATAACGCCGTCGTTACCAACGCGTTCCATAGCTTCTGCGATTAATTCGCCTACTTCTTCGTCAGCTGCAGAGATAGCTGCTACTTGAGCGATAGCTTCTTTGTTTTCAACTGGTTTAGAAATAGTTTGTAGTTCAGTAATAGCTGTAGCAACTGCTTTGTCGATACCTTTACGAATGCCGACTGGGTTAGCACCAGCTGTAACGTTTTTCAATCCTTCACGGATCATTGCTTGCGCAAGAACTGTTGCAGTAGTAGTACCGTCACCAGCGATTTCATTAGTTTTAGAAGCTACTTCAGATACAAGTTTTGCACCCATGTTTTCGTATGGATCTTCTAACTCGATTTCTTTTGCGATCGTTACACCATCGTTTGTGATTAGTGGTGAACCGAAAGTTTTTTCTAGAACTACGTTACGTCCTTTAGGTCCTAATGTTACTTTAACAGCGTCTGCTAATTTATCTACACCACGAAGCATTAAGCTACGTGCTTCTTCACTAAATTTAATATCTTTTGCCATTGATGCGTACCCCCCGAATAGTTTTTAGTTTCAGTTATTAGCCGATAATAGCCAAAATATCGCTTTCGCGTAAAATTAAATATTCTTTACCTTCATATTTTACTTCTGTACCAGCGTATTGAGAGTAGATAACGCGATCTCCTTCTTTTACGTTAAGTGGAACAGTTGTACCACTGTCAGTCAAGAAGCCAGTACCTACTGCGATAACGTTACCTTCCTGAGGTTTCTCTTTTGCAGAGTCTGGAAGAACGATGCCGAATGCTGTTTTTTCTTCTACTTCGACTAATTCGATAATAATGCGATCACCTAATGGTCTTAACAAGTGAAACAACCTCCTAGAAATGTGGAATTTATATTTTATTAGCACTCTTAAGTCATGAGTGCTAACACAATTCTTATAATAAAGAATTCCGTCTTTTTTTGCAAGTAAGAAGCATAAATTATTTTGTTTTCGAAAGCGAGTATTCTACAATAGAGATGACACCTTTTTTAAGAGAGGATTTTAAATTTGAAATCTAAGAAAACCGCGTTTTTTGTTTTGATTGTCTACATTATTATGCAACTGTCATCAATTCTTTTTTTGAAACCGCTTCTCAAGCTCATACAGAAATTGAATCCTGACCTTAGTTTAAAGACAGCTATTCTCATGACCCAAGGTTGGTGGATATTCATCAGTATGGGTACTGCTCTAATCGTTTCACTCATTCTCGTTAGGCGAGACAAAGGTTTTTGGCAAGTTTTTAAAGGTGAAAAAGCTTCCATTCCTATGTCAATTGGCTGGGGTATAATTGGCTTCTTCCTCGTATTCTTTGGCCAAACAGTCGGTGCTCTCATCGAACAAGGCCTAGGCATAAAAACTGGCTCAGAAAATACAGCCAATTTAATTGAAATTGCAGATGTGGCTCCAGTAGCTATTATAGGAATTGTAGTGTTTGGACCGATTTTAGAGGAATTTATCTTCCGTCGTGTTATTTTCGGTTCAATTTTCCGAAAAACTAATTTCTTCATCGCTGCTGCTGTGAGTGCAATTGTCTTTGCTGTTATCCACTTCGACTTTTCACACATCATACTGTATGCGATTTCCGGTTTCATATTCGCATTTCTATACCATAAGACACAACGTATTATTACATCAATTATTGCTCATATGATGTTAAACGGCTTTGTGACATTAGTTCAGCTTTATCAAGATGATCTTATGAAGTTTTTAGGACAGTAAGATTGCCAAGCCTACTCTTTTGTTGAGTAGGTTTTTTTGTATGTATTTTAAATAATGTATATTTCTCATAAAAAAAACCCTTCAACTGATTATTCATCAGTCGAAGGGTTTCTTGCATATTCAATCTGGCGTTGCTGTTCCGCTCTTAAGTACTTGCGGTAGCCTGCGCGAGAAATAAGGATACTAATCTCATATAAAATACACAGTGGTAATGTTACAAACATATGAGACATAATATCTGGTGGTGTAATAATAGCAGCAACGGTTAGTAAGATAAAGTAAGCGTATTTCCGTACTTTAGCCAACATCATTGGTGTGATTAAACCTAAACGCGTGAGGAATAAAATCACTATTGGCAATTGGAATATTACTCCGAATGGCAAGGTGATTTGCATTAAAAATTGAAAATATTCATTGATTCCTATCGTTTGTTGTACATCTAATTGCACAGACATTTGCATCATAAACTTAATAATATAAGGGAATAATACTTCGTAAGAAAATACTACCCCACCTAAGAAAAGTAATACACTGTAAGGAATATAGCTCAATGTTACTCTACGTTCTTTTTCATATAAACCTGGACTGATGAATGACCAAATCTGATACAAAATAATAGGTGATGTTATGATAACGGATAAAATGAAAATAACTTGGAAATAGACTTTAACTGGATCTGTTACTTTAAATGAATGCAATTGTAATTGTTTGGCTTCATCACTAAATTGTAAAAAGTGTATTAACGGTTCAGCTAAAAAGAAGCTACCAACCACACTAATAACAAAGAAAACGGCAACAATGTATAACCGTTTTCTTAATTCTTCTATATGCTCGATAATCGTTAGTTCATTATTGTTCATCCAACTAACATCCTAACTTATTTTTCTTCTGCTTTTTTAGTTTCGATGACTTTTTTTGATTCCTCTTCGTCATCAGCTAAACCTTTAGTAGCGTTTTTGAATTCGCGGAGAGTAGAACCCATTGCTTTTCCAAGCTCAGGTAATTTCTTCGGTCCGAAAATAAGTAGGGCTACAATCCCAATGATAATAGCACTCCCTGGGCCAATTCCCATTACAGACACCTCCTCATAATATGCTATTATTTTAACTCATTTCGCTAAATTATGCTATTTTATTAATGTGAATATTTCAAGTTATTCTTCATCATTTCGCATGAAATATATAAGTGTTTGTAACTCGATAGATAAATCAATTGTATGCACCCGGATTGAATCCGGTACTGATATTCTAATCGGTGTAAAGTTTAATATACCTCTGACATTCATCTTCACTAGACGATCTGTCATCATTTGAGCTGAACGTGATGGTACTGTTAAGATAGGAAGCTCTGCTCCGTACTCAACAAACTTGTCCTCTAATGCATCTGGATGATAAACAGGTATACCACTTATCATTTTACCTTCTAGTGGAGCTTTTGTATCAAACGCAACGACAATTTTTGTATTATGATTCTTTTGAAAGTTATATTTCAAAAAGGCATTTCCTAGATTCCCTACCCCTATTAGTGCTACATTCATTCGCTCATCTTGGTCTAAAATATTTCTAAAAAACGCCAGCATTTTTTGGACATCGTAGCCGTAGCCCTTTTTGCCAAGCGCTCCAAAATGAGAAAAGTCTCTACGAATGGTCGCAGATTCAATTTTCATTGCTTCACTTAATTCCTTTGATGAGACACGTTCCTGCCCTGCTTTAGCGAAGTTTTGAATAAATCGATAATAGAGAGGAAGCCTTTTCGTCGTAGCTTGTGGAATTTTAGTTGATTCGTGTTTCACACAGTTTCCTCCTGCAATCAATCCGAAATCGTTTCAATATTATATGACGATTGTTCTCCTGTAAAGTTATCTCATTGCACCCTACTGCGCAATCCGATAAACTAAGATTGAACTGAGGTGTCTAAAATGATTGTTTTACAAGTCAATCAATTATATAAATCTTACATTGCGGACGAAATTTTAAGTGGTGTTAAGCTAGAAGTACAGCATCGAGATCGTGTTGCACTTGTTGGCCGTAACGGCGCCGGTAAATCTACATTACTGAAAATTATCGCGGGCCAGCTTTCATATGATTCTGGTGATATCATTATGCCAAAAGATGTTCGACTAGGATATTTAGAACAGCATGCTGGTTTAGAATCTTCTCTAACTATATGGGAAGAGATGATGACTATTTTCGAACCCATAAAAAAACAAGAACAGCAGTTACGAAACTTAGAACATAAAATGGCTGACCCAGCTGTGTATGAGGATACAGAAACTTATGCTAAGGTAATGGCTGAGTACGATCAGTTACAACATGACTTCAAAGAGCAAGGTGGCTATCAATACGAAGCCGATACACGCTCTGTTTTGCATGGTATGCAATTCTATCCAGCTGACTATGATAAGTATATTTCTGCCCTTTCTGGTGGACAGCGGACGCGTCTTGCCCTTGCAAAGCTTCTTTTAACTAAGCCTGATTTGCTAATCTTGGATGAACCGACAAACCATCTAGATATCGAAACATTAAGCTGGCTTGAAAACTATTTGAAAAATTATGACGGTGCTATTTTAATCGTATCACATGACCGCTATTTCTTGGACCAAGTTGTATCTATTGTGTACGAAGTTTCTCGTCATCATGTCACAAAGTTCACAGGTAACTATAGTTGCTACTTAGATGAGAAGGCGAAAAACTATGAACGTGATATGAAACTATTCGAAAAGCAACAAGATGAAAAAGCAAAATTAGAAGTCTTTATCCAAAAAAATATTGCTCGTGCTTCAACAACGAAAATGGCTCAAAGCCGACGTAAAGTGCTAGAGAAAACGGATTGGATGGATTCACCTGATGGCGATGAGAAATCAGCAACATTTACCTTTGGCATCGACCGACAAAGTGGTAATGATGTACTGGCAGTGAATGATGTGGCGATAGGCTATGATGGGAAATTAGTATCTCAACATATTAATATGCGTATTTTCCGCGAAGATCGCATCGCACTTGTTGGACCAAATGGTGTTGGTAAATCTACACTACTAAAAACGATTGTGAAGGACAAACCTGTGATTGCAGGAGACATTCATTATGGTACGAATATTCAAATCGGTTATTATGACCAAGAGCAAGCAAAACTTACAAGCAACAAAACTGTTTTAAAAGAGCTCTGGGATGAATGGCCTTTGATGAACGAAAAAGACATTCGCACAGTACTAGGTCGATTCCTATTCTCTGGTGATGACGTTAGTAAAATTGTACAAGATTTATCGGGTGGGGAAAAAGCACGTCTTGCACTCGCGAAACTAATGCTTCAAAAATGTAATTTCCTTATTCTAGATGAACCGACGAACCATTTAGACTTAGATAGTAAAGAAATATTGGAAAATGCGCTCATCGATTATCCAGGTACATTACTATTTGTTTCGCACGACCGTTATTTCATTAATCGTATTGCTACAAAAGTTATTGATTTATCAGCTGATGGAAGCTTTGAATATTTAGGTGATTATGATTATTTTTTAGAGAAGAAAAAAGAGCTTGAAGAATTAGCAGCTGAAAAACTTGCCGCAATGCCTCTCCCAAAAGAGCAAGCTACAGAGAAAGTGACTACAAATGGTAAAATCGATAAGGAAGCGAAAAAGAAAGAACGTCAAATTCGTCGACGAATTGGAGAGATTGAAGATAGTATGGCAAACTATGAAGAGCAAATCCGTTTCATAGAAGAGCAACTGTGCGATCCAGAAATCTTCCCAGATCACGAAAAAGTAATAGCTCTTCAACATCAGCTTGATGAAACCAAGGAAAAGCATGAAACAGCTGAAATGGAATGGCTTGAACTGAACGAACAACTTGAAATGTTTTAAAAGAAAACCGCGTGTCGATGAGCACGCGGTTTTTGTCGTATAAGAACAATTCATGTCCCATATATAGGTCAAGAAGAAATTTTAAGTGTATTTTATCCACGGGGTTATACACATTATAAACCCTTTATTTTCAGCATATTAACATAGTTATACACATTATTCACAGTATAAATTTATTTTACACACATTTAGTTGTGTAAAAGACAATACTATATATTGAAAACGCACATATTATCCACAACTTATCCACAGATTGTGTATAAGTACGGATGTTCGCATTTTTCATCCCGTGTTCCCATTTTATGAAAAAAAGATCACTTTCTGACGAAAGTAATCTTTTCTCATACACAATTTAGTTTTAGTAAATAGAAGTGATATTATTTATGCCAAGATATTAATTCCATACCTGGGCGTCCATTCATTCCCATATCGCTACGTTTTCCAGCTTCAAACATAAATGTACCGGCAGCAGCAATCATCGCGGCATTATCTGTACATAGCTTAAGAGGCGGCACATAAAAAGGAATACCTTCATTAGCAAATGTTTCTTCTAATGATTTACGCAGACCTTTATTAGCGGAAACACCTCCAGCTGCAATTACTTGCTTCACATTGAACTGACGCGCTGCTCGTAATGTTTTCGCTGTTAATACTTCTACAACACTATCTTGGAACCCTTTGGCAACATGCAATGGATTCACTTCGATACCTCGTTGCTCTGCATTATGCTTATAGTTAATCACTGCAGATTTTAAACCACTAAAACTGAAATCATATGAATCCTCTTCCAGCCAAACTCGAGGAAATTTAACTGCTTCATCACTCTCATGCGCCATACGGTCAATGTGCGGACCACCTGGATATTGAATATTCAATACGCGAGCTACCTTATCATAAGCCTCACCAGCAGCATCATCACGTGTTTCTCCGATCAATTCAAATGAGCCATGTTCCTTCATGAAAACAAGTTCTGTATGTCCGCCAGATACGACTAGTGCAAGTAAAGGAAATTCCATCGGCTGCATTAAAGCATTCGCATATATATGCCCTGCAATATGATGCACGCCTATTAATGGGAGGCCATTAGCAAATGCAAAAGCCTTCGCTGCATTAATACCAATTAAAAGTGCACCAACTAATCCTGGACCTTCCGTTACAGCTACAGCATCTAAATCTTCTGGCTTCATATTAGCCTGCGCTAATGCCTCTTCAATTACTAGTGTCACTTGCTCTACATGGTGTCTCGAAGCAATTTCTGGTACAACACCACCAAAACGTTTATGACTCTCAATTTGAGATGCCACTACATTTGACACTATTTCACATCCATTTTTGACAATAGAAGCTGCTGTTTCATCGCAACTACTTTCGATTCCTA
Organism: Viridibacillus sp. NPDC093762; assembly: GCF_050279675.1. NCBI lineage: Bacteria > Bacillati > Bacillota > Bacilli > Caryophanales > Caryophanaceae > Viridibacillus > Viridibacillus sp. NPDC093762. The sequence goes on from NZ_JBNNUK010000014.1 coordinate 92,303, forward strand.
ATATATATCGATTTTCCATTATAAATTCACCCACATGACAAGAGCGTCCTCTTGATTATCTGTATAGTATCCTTTACGGATACCTCCATCTTGAAAGCCAAGTTTACGATAAAGGTTTTGGGCAACTGTATTTGTAACACGTACTTCTAAACTCATGACGATAACTGACCTTTCACGAGCGATACGAATTGCTTCACGCATTAGCCCTTCACCTATTCCTAAACCCCTAGCAGAAGCTGTTACTGCCACATTTGTAATCTGACTTTCATCTAATACAATCCACATGCCACAAAACCCTATAATTTGCTCTGTGCCGTCCACAGCAACAACATAGGTAGCTTGTGTATTTGTAGTCATTTCATGAAAAAAAGAATCCATCGTCCACGGTGATGGAAATACTTCAACTTCAATTGCATGCACTGCTGGTACATCTGCCACTGTCATCTCTCGATAAGTAATCATCGTTTCACCTATTACTGACCTTTCTGCTCTTTTATCCAATTTGCCTCAGCCTCAGCTAAACGACGATATTGAGGTATAAATGAATGCACTGCTTCAATATCAGGCAATTCTTGTTGTGAAGCCAATTGAATAAGCTGACTAGCACTAGGCAGATCCAATGTAAAAGGTGCACGTACTGCATAATTTCCTAATTGGGCTTGAATTGATTCCCAAAATAAATCCACATCATGTCCAACGAACATTACCGGTTCATTTAAATCCTTTAATTTTTCAAGTAAGCCTTGCAAACTATAATGCCCATCCTCAACTACTGACGTTAGGTCTGCCGTCGTATTATAAGCACCTGCATAGACATTTTGTCTTCTCGCATCGATAATAGAGCATACAACTCCATTATAAAGTGCTGCATTTGCTGATAAGAGCTTTAAGCTAGAAATACCAACTAGTGGTTTTTTCAGCGTCCAAGCAAGTGTCTTAGCGATCGTAACACCAATACGCACACCTGTATAAGAACCAGGACCCTCACCAACTGCAATTGCATCAACTTCAGCTGGTTTCATCTTTGTTCTTTCAAACAATCGCTCAATCGCTGGCATAGCCCCAATTGAATGATTTAATTTAATATTCGCTACTTCCTCCGCTACAACTTGACCATCTTTTACAATGGCTACAGCTAATGGAGAATTCGATGTATCTATTCCTAACCAAATCATTTCATTAACTCCTCACACAATCGTTCATAACGCTTACCGATTGGTTTCAATAAAAATCGTCTTTTATTCTCATCAATTCGATGGATTTCAATCCCTAGACGTTCAGCAGGTAGATCTTGTTCAATAAGATGAGCCCATTCTATTACAGATACAGCATCACCGAAAAACAACTCATCCCAGCCTAAATCTTCATCGCTATCAGCTAGTCGATAGACATCTAAATGATTGAATGGCAACCTACCTTCATATTGCTTTAAAATTGTAAAGGTTGGACTATTCACTGTACGTGTAATTCCCAATCCCATAGCCAAAGACTGTGTAAAAGTTGTCTTACCTGCGCCAAGATCTCCTTCAAGTGTAATCGTATCCTGTGCTTCCAGCAAATCAGCCAGTTTCAAAGCAAGACTTTCTGTTTCTTCTAATGAATTAACCAATATCTCCATTGTCATTCGACCTTATCCTCTCAAACTTACATTAACTATAGTTTACCTAAAGCATCACAAATGTTCAAAGTGAACGGGTTAAAAATTTTTTAGACATAAAAAAATAACACAGCTACATTAGCTGTGTTTACATTTGAATTTAAAAGTAAATGGCGGTCCGGACGGGACTCGAACCCGCGACCTCCTGCGTGACAGGCAGGCATTCTAACCAACTGAACTACCGGACCATTTCTTTAAGACAAGATTTATTATATCAGCTAATCTATGCTTTAGCAATAGTTTTTCATAAAAAAATTACTTTCACATAATTTTTTTACTTTATCCAGCTAATATTGTATGATTCAAGCATTTCTAACACTTTAATCTATCTATCATTCATAGTTTAAATAATGAAGTTACATTAACACTCTATATAGTAATATTCAAAAGTTGTAAGTCTCAAACTTTCTTAAATAATGAATTTCTCTTAAAACAAAAAAGCACAACTGATTAAATCAGCTGTGCTTTAGTGTGCCTAGCAACGTCCTACTCTCACAGGGGGAAACCCCCAACTACCATCGGCGCTAAAGAGCTTAACTTCCGTGTTCGGCATGGGAACGGGTGT
>NZ_JBNNUK010000015.1:0-90579 GCF_050279675.1 Viridibacillus sp. NPDC093762
TTTTTTGATTTAATAGTTGCTTTTTCATCTTATTTTATCATTGGTGCGGAAAAGCTGATGTTGACAATTATTATGCTATATGTAGGAACGAAAGTAATGGAATTTGTAATCGAAGGCTTGAATCCGAAGAAGGCCATTACGATTATTTCTGATAAACCGAATGACATTGCCAAACAGGTGACTACATCAATGGACAGAGGGGTAACCGTATACTCAGGGCATGGTTATTACACAAAAACCCCAAAGGAAATTCTTTATATTGTTATTAGTAAGCAAGAAGTAATAAAGTTGAAACGGATTGTTCAATCTACTGATCCGAATGCTTTCATCGCTATACACGATGTTCGTGATGTGTTCGGAGAAGGATTTATTGATATTTCTAAAGCTTAGTAAGAGGTTGTTTATAAGAGTTACAATTTGTAGAGTGGCTATTAGATAGATATCTACCTGATTGAATTACTAGTCTATTGGCAGATGTAGCTTTATAATCAAGTTTGTTCATTTATAATAAATATTGATAATTTGTATTAAAGTATGATTAAAATCATCTCACCTCTATAGATTTCTAGAGGTGAGATGATTTTTTTTGGATATTTATGTTACTATCACTGTAAAAATTGTGAAGAAAGAGTAATAAAAAAAGGGGAATAACCATATTAAAGAGAATGATTAACTATAACTAAAGGCATAAAATTCTGATAAACCTTAAGAAGGAGTGTGGCAGGTATGTTTCACCCAAAAGATGTTTTGTCTGATCAGTCGTTAGCTAATGCAAACGATCCAAGTTGGTACGTACCATTTGCAGAATCTGTTAAAAATTTGACAGATGAAGAAGCTTTTTGGAAGGTGAGTGAAGAAAGTAATAGTATTGCCGAAATTGTACAGCATTTGCTTTATTGGAATGAAACGTGGCAAACAAGGTATAAAAAAGCTAGTGTTAATGCAGTTTCAACAGTAGGAAGTAATGACAGTACATTTACCATTTCAAAAAAAAAATCATTCTATGAACTTCAAAAACAACTTTTAGATGTTCTTTTACATTGGCAAGAAATATTAACGGAAGAACAACTAGAAAGCGATGTTCAAGGGTACTTTGAAGCTAATTGGTGGCAAGTATTGGGTAATGTAACGACACATAATGCATATCATATTGGTCAAATTGTTTATATTCGGAAGATACAAAAGAGCTGGAATTAGAGCAAAAACAAAAAGTGCTATCTTTTATAGTTATTGACCTAACGGGGTACTTTAGTAAGAAGATCTATGAGCTGTTCTTAAGGAACAAAATGCAGGATATATTAATTTTGACTCTTATCCTACTGAGGTCCCGAAATCTTGGGCAGATGACCATATAAATATTGATCATATCTTTGGAATCGGTGATGAAAAAGGTATTTTAGAGAGCGCGTATTTAATTGAAGAAAGGGGATTGCCTAACAATATCGTACTGATTTCTGGAGATAGCCATTCCTGGGTTGCTTTTGATTACAGAAATACAAAAGAAGAACAACCTGTTATCTTTATTGATTTAGAAGATAAACAGATTATTGAACTCGCTTCTAACTTTGATTCTTTTTTAAATGGTTTAATCATTTAGGAAGATAAGGTTTAAAAGCAAATATTAACTGTGCTATTCAGTAAACAGAGCGATTCTTCAATATGAGAGATCGCTTTTCCTTATTGAACTATCGGGCCAAATAAGTTAAGAAGTTTGACTCATAATAATTAAAGGGGATATGCACTAATGAAGAATATTTTTAATCATATGTATACAGCAGAAATTTTAAAGCGTATTGACAAATTGAGTCCAAATTCACAATCACAATGGGGAAAAATGGATGTTGCCCAAATGCTAGCACATTGTTCATCTTTCCAAGACATTGCAATGGGGAATTCTTTTCCACCAAGGAGTTGGTTAGGGATACTAGTAGGGAGGTTTGCAAAACAAATTATTTACAATGACAAGACATTGCCCCATAATATGTCTACTATTCCAATCATTTTGATTGCAGATGATAGAGAATTTGACACAGAAAAAGAAAAGCTTAAACAAAAAATTATCACATTCCAAAATAATGGACCAGAGAAGTGCACAACTCATCCTCATCCTTTTTTTGGAAAACTTACTTCTGAGCAATGGGGGAAAGGAATATACAAGCACCTTGACCATCATTTGAAACAGTTCGAAGTTTAAACATTGAAAAACAAAATGAAACGATGTGCATCGTTAGTGGAAGAAAGTATCGCTAAGCCTAATTACTATTCTCTTGCATAAGATGTACAATGCTTTGATTTATTCTCAATTACTATTTGAAGCAACCAACAGTATGTCTTTTTATAATCTTTTGTTTTGCCTTAAAGGGGCACGATTGTGGAATAAGCTTCACTTTTCCTCTTCAACTAACGGGGGATTTAGTACAAGAAGGATTAGGCTCTTCCTAAGCTTACCTTGCTTTTTGCGAAAGGCTATTGATATCATAAGCTCAAGACGATATACTTCCGATTTTGCCCCAAAAAACATCACACTAAGTAAAGGAGAAATATGTACACAATCAGCAGATTTTCACAACTTTGCAAAATGAGTGCTCGCATGTTACGACACTATGACAAGGAAGAACTTTTGAAACCAGTACATGTAGATACAACAAACGGGTACAGATATTATGAGAAGAGTCAATTAGAAACGGCATTACTAATTAAGAAATTGAAAGAATATAGATTTTCCCTGCCTGAAATTAGAACGATCCTGCAGTCGTCAGACAGTACATTGTTTATCGGAATGATACACGCGAAAATAAATGAAATATCAAATGAGATGAGTCGATATAGACAGATCATTACAGAAATGCATGAGATGATCGAAAAGAATGAGGATTTAATACAAGGAGAAAGAAAATCCTATGATATATTGCTTGGAATGCGAAACGAGATCAGAGTCGTAAGTCAAAGATTACAGATTAATATTGATGACATGGACAAGTACTTTGATTCCTTTTACGATAAGGCAAAAGAGAGTATTATTCAGTTACTTAGTGTTCCGTCTGTCATTTTTTTTGATGAAGAGTTTACCCCTGACCACTGTGATATTGAATTAATGATTCCGATTATTCATAGGAATGACGAAAAAATATCAAGGGAATGGCAAATAAAAAAACTCCCCCAAAAGATTGTTGCTACTACCTTGCATATCGGAAGTTATGACTATATCGGATACGCACATCTGGCACTTGAAGAATGGACAGAAAGCAACGGCTACTGCATGGATGGTCTTCCTTATGAAACCTACTTGAAAGGTTCAGAATGTGACTGTCATGTAGAGGAGTATGTGACGCAAATTAGCCTTCCCGTCATCAAAAAAGAAATGCAATAATTGCTTGACTTTGACACTATGTCAAAGCTTATTCTACTTCCAAGAGAAAGCTAACACAACTTAAGGAGATCTTGGATATGAAAAAGATAATTGTACTTTGCATAGGGGCTGTATTAACGGCTGGAATCATAATGGGGGGTGTAGTCCAAGTAAAGGTGAGGGGAGTCAATTCGTGAAAAAACAGCACGTAGGTAAATACACAATGCCCGATGAAAGCAGCAAACATGAAGGTACGTGGTTGCAATGGCCTCATTCCTTTACATATGGTAAAGGCTATGAAGAAAAGATTGAACCAATTTGGATCGAGATGACAGCTGCCCTTAGTGAAGGAGAAAATGTTCATCTTATCGCATATGATGAATATGAAAAGGACTATATTAATGATCTTCTGTATGATGAGGGCATAAATATGAACAAAATTGATTTTTATATTGTTCCTACTGACGATGTATGGGCAAGAGATACAGCACCAATTTTTGTATACGATAAAGAAAACAATTTGAAACTCATGGATTGGGGATTTAATGGATGGGGTAAGAAAACGCGATACAAAAAAGATGCATTAATACCAAGTGTTCTTAGCAAGCAGTTAGGTATGGAAAGAATTAATCTAAATAGTGTAGTACTTGAAGGTGGAGCATTTGAACTAGATGGTAATGGCACTTTTTTATCGACACGTAGTGCTGTTACTAATAAAAACCGAAACCCTAAATTATCAGAATCAGAAATCGAGGAGTATATGAAAGAAAATATTGGTGCTATTAATTTTATTTGGTTAGATGGAGTGCCAAACCTAGACATTACAGATTTTCATATTGATGGTTTTGCAAGATTTCATGATAAGTCTTCAATCATTACAATGAAAAAAGATGATTTAGAAGAATGGGGTCTTTCTCATAAGGATATTAAAAAATTAATGAATGCAAAGAATGCCTTCGACAAGCCTTATCAGTATGTGTATTTACCAATCAGTAAAAATAATGTGATTTTAGATAATGGAACGAATTTAGAATACAAAGGTTCATATGTAAATTTTTATATTGGGAATACAGTTGTATTAGTTCCGAATTATAATGACCCTAATGACTAAATAGCAAACGATACAATCCAAAAACTATACCCTAATCGTAAGGTAATTGGTATTGATGTAAGGGAACTTTATAAAGATGGTGGTATGATTCACTGTGTTACACAACAACAACCAGTCAATTTAAAGTGATAGAGTTTTTTACAACGAATCTCAACATAATTGAAAACAATACTATCATTACTATTCCATTTTTCAATATTGTTTACGAAGCGATAGATCAAAAAGAATTGCTTCTACTTTGCCCACAGAATCTCGGTAAATCCTTAGCGTATAGTATACCGGTATTTTTTCTTCAGTATGTCGCTTAGCTTATATTTTCGTTAATCTATTAGCGGTTGTAGTTTTGTAAAAAGTTTGATTAAAATCATCGCACCTCTATAGATTTTTTAGAGGTGCGATGATTTTTTATGGGATATTTATGTTAATATCACTATAAAGATTGTGAAGAAATGTACTTAAACTAAAGGGGCAGGTTAGTTGAAGAGTGTTGTTTATCTTGTGTTCAACAATCGGGCCAGATTGTTTAAAAACATAATTTGTTAAAAATAGGTATTTATGTTAATGTTAAGGATAGATTGTTTAGTGTAAGTAAAGTCCAGGTAGTCAATTATTTCAATAGAAAAAGGGGATGTTGGAATATTTAAAGATCAGCTTATAAAATTTTGTAATCAGAATTTAATTAATTTAGAACTTATGCACGAAGGTTGCAGATCCTTCAGATTATTACTAATAGTGTTTTTAACTAATATAGAGCTAAGGGAGAAGATATATGACTCATAATGAAGTTGCTAAAATATACGAAGCTTATTTAAGTCCACTAGTTTCAGAGTTGTACGAGTTGGAAGGCTATGAAACAAGTTTAATTAATGCTCATGACGGAGGGCGGAATGTCGTTTATAACTGTGAGAAAGAGGGCGCTAGTGCAAAAATACTCAGAATCACCTTTTTAAATGACAGGAGCCGAGAGGATCTGCTGGGAGAAGTTGAATATATTCAATATTTATTCGAGCATGGCGGTAGTGTCTCGAATGTGATTAGCTCTCGGAAGGGGAATCTACTGGAAGAGATCACTCATAATAATCACACCTTTTTTGTCTGCCTGTTTGAAAAAGCTAGGGGAAAAATGCTTGTAGAAAATCATTTTCAGTATCGCGAAGGAGTTCCAATTACGGAATACTATTATAACTGCGGTAAAGTTCTCGGGAAGCTGCACCAATTGTCGAAAGGCTATGCTCCTGTTCATCGCCGATATAGTTTCTTTGATAAATACAATGCCGCGTATATCGATAATCTGATACCGGATACGTTACCACTGCTTAAGGAGAAGATGGTAGGGCTTCTTAAAACATTAGAAGGGTTGGACAAGAACTCTGAGTCATACGGTATGGTACATTTTGATTACAATGATGGTAATTATATGATTGACTTTGATACCGGACAAATCACTGTATTTGATTTCGATAACTCTTGTTTCTGTTGGTATATGTATGACTTGGCGAATGCCTGGATGCTGGGATTGGGCTGGATACAATTCGAACCAGATGCCGGTAAACGAAAAGACTTTATGGATGATTATTTTAAAACAGTACTTGAGGGATACACATCTGAAACCAAAATCGAAGATTCGATGTTGAATAATCTGCCCTTATTTATCCAAATTACTGTCATGGAAAATATTATAGATGCATTCGAGGTCATGCGGAACAGCGGTGAAGAGCTGGAGTGCGATGAAGAGTTGTCATATAGCATAAAATGCCTCGAAGAAGGTATACCATATAAGGGATTTTTCCATGAAGTTTTCTCATGCGAAGAACCTTTCGAGTGTGAGAAACGAAATATTCAATCTTCAATCCACTAATTCCAAATGTGATGACAGTGTTTCGTTATCTTCAAGTTTCTATTCTTATATGGTTAGCTAGGGTATTAAACATTCAGGTGCTATAGTTTATTAAAGCAACAGTTGAAGAATGATAAGAAAAAAGGGGCTCGATTCCACTAAATGGGAATCGAGCCTATTTAATATTAAACCGACCAGCACCAATATATTGACACATACACTCGACACATAGGGAGGCTGTCGAGTGGTTGGAGTTAGTGTGATTTAAAACTGTCAATGATTGATTTTCAAGATTGTGTGAAGAATTTTTATATTTTTGATTTAGCTGTTCCAATATTTAGTGCGATAGAGGTTTATTTGTCGGTGGTGGGAACATCATTGAATATGGAAGAAGTATTACAAAAGTAATCATCGAGGGATACTAAGAGGAAAACGGTCTCCCAAAGGACATGTTAGAAAAACTTCCCTTATTTATAAAACTAAAAGAAGTTTTTGAACCATTTTTGAATGAGAATTGAAAAAGACATTCTTTCCTTGACACAAACGGTTTATTGAAAAACTAATCTTAATCTTCCACAATCGAGCGCGATTGTGGAATAAGCTTCACTTTTCTTGTTCAACTAACGGGATGCTTTAATTCAAAAAGGAGTAGAGCCTTTTTTTTATTGAACTAAAGGGACAGTTTAGTTTAAGTAGAAATGATAGAATATGTAAAAGTGAATAAAAGGAAGGAGTGGTGTAATTGTGGATATTATCACTTTCGGTGAAAAAGAAGATGGTAAGGAATACATATTGAGACCTGCTGTTTATTGTTTAATGTTCGATAGTCAGAAAGATAAAATAGCAATTATTCAAACAAGTGATGGTAAGTATTTTCTTCCAGGTGGGGGAATAGAAAAAAATGAGACACACGAAGAGTGTTTAAAAAGAGAATCTCTTGAGGAAATGGGGATGGATATTGAGGTGGGTCATTTTGTAGGGTGTGCCCGAAGATACTTTTATTCTACAAATGAATATAAATATTACCTTAGCGAAGGGTATTTTTATTTATGCGACACGGGTAGGCAAATAAGTGAACCTACAGAAGAAGACAATTTCCTTAAATGGATTGAACCAATCCAAGCAATAGTAAACTTATTCCACGAACATCAAAGTTGGGCAGTTAATGAAGCATTAAGACAATTAAAGTTATTCAACTAACGGGTGCGTTAATCCAAGAATGATTAACGTTCTTTTTTGTTGGAGCTATTGAACTAACGGGGCAGTTTAGTACAAGAAGAGTTAAAAAAAATATTAGCAAGGACATTTGGAAACCAATATTCTATAATGGGATTTAAATACAAAAGAGGTGAATGAAATGCGACCCGTATTATCAAAGGATTTGAATGAAAAAGTTTTCAGGAATTTTTACTGGTTAAAAGAAGAACTACAGGTTTTTTGTAGAGAAAATGGGATAAGTACTTCAGGTTCTAAAGTTGAAATCACAGATAGAATTGCTTTCTTTCTTCAAACAGGAAAAATCGTTAAACCATCGAGAAAACAAAATTCTTACCAAAAGTCTTCCAAATCAAAGGAGTTGAGCCTAAATACAATTATTACAGAAGAGCATCGTTGTAGTCAGGCAGTAAGGGCATTCTTTAAATCACAAATTCCTAAATTTCATTTTTCCACACATATTCAAAACTATTTTAAAGAAAATGTAGGAAAGACATATCAAGAAGTAATTGCTGCCTGGTATGAAGAAGAGGATCGTAAGAAAGACCCTTCATACATCACAACAATTAGTTCTCAATTTGAATATAATCAATTTACACGAGATTACTTTACTGATCCTGAAAACAAAGGAAAAAAGCGAGAAGATGCAATTGCTGCTTGGAAAGAGATAAAGAAGTTGCCAGGAGAAAATAAATACATATCGAAAAGTAATTCTTGACCCCTTCTACTTCTTCGACTAAAGTGGCAGGTTAGTTGAAGAAGTACAAAATAAAAAGACCAATAAGTGGCCTTTTTTAAAGGGAAACATCTAAAGTTTTTAGTAACGTATCAATTTCTGTTTTAATGGTGAAAAAATGAGGCTTACTTTCATCATCAAATATGAGTAAATAAGGCTTTTCATCTTCGGGAATAATAATGATAACTTCATCAATCAAAGTTTTCACCCATTTATTTTCTATTCGAAGAGATGGCGTTAAGGGGATTTTAACTATATAACCTTTGTCTGGAATAGGTTTGATTTTTTTTAACAATATTATCAATTCCTTCAATAATTTTTTTAGTCTCTAATTGTATTTCGGGATTTGTTGGGATTGTTATTATCTTCTGTTTTTGAATATCAAGAAGTTCAATATTTGTTGTGCTCTGTGCACTTACTATAAATAGATTAAATAGGAAAAGTATGGGGATTGATGTAAATAATATTTTACGAATCACATTTATCACCTCAGATTTAGCCTTACCAAAGATGATTTTGTTATACATGCTTATTCAACTAACGCAATGGCTGCAAGGAGCATTGCGTAACTTGATGTCACGAAGTCTAAACGATGGTGCTCACCAACACCAAAACACATTAAGACCTGCCTCATCTGCCCATTTTCCCATTTGGATAATGTTTTCAATGCGCTCCTGTGCAGTGAGCACGTTGCCTTCTGCATCTGGAATACGTTCACCTAAAGAATAAACGCCAAATTCGAATTTCATATTTGCACCCACTTTTTATAATAGAATGATTAGTAATACAAGAGCTAAAATGCCAAGCACCAAAATTGTCGCTGTTTCTTTCATTGTATCTTTTACGCGAATATGTGTAATCACGCCACCAATTCCTACGGCTACTAAAATCGCAGCGCCGATAATTGCGGATGTATCATTCCAAAAACCTACAATTAATAAAATGGCCGCACCTAATTCAATTAAACCAGTTACTACGCGGAACCATTGCGGGTAACCCCATTTCTTAAATCCTTCGATGTGCATTTTTGAACCAAATGTTTTTCCTAAACCAGCCATCAGGAACATTAAAACTAAAATACCTTGTAAAATCCATGCTACTACTGTCATTTGTATTCCCCCTTATTTGTTAAAGACGATAGGCATTTTACCTATCCATTCTTGCTTGCGAATTGCATCATACATACATTGCGCTACATTTTTACGTGATACACTAAATTTTCCTTTTGTATCCCCGAGCGAAATGGTATACCCATTGCCATCTGTTTTTACATTTGGGTATAACCGTCCAATCGACATGACTTTGGTGTATCAGCTTGCTAATTACTTTCATTTCCGCAAATCCAGTTGGATACAATGTTTTCGCCATAATGCTTGGTATTACTGTTACGAGCTGCTTTTGAACGAATCTTGAATTTAGCGTTGGTGTTGCAAGTGTAGTAAAACACTTTACCCCCCGTTGATCCATTGCGTACAAAATCATTTCATGTGCTTTTGTAATGGGCAAAGCCTCTACCTTTCGACTCATCGATAAAGCAGGACCAAGTGTACTCACAACCGCATCTTGCCCTTTAATTGCTTTTGTCACTTGCTGTTCATCTGTTAAGCTGCCAACCATGACTTCTAAATTGGCGTACTTTAGCTTTAGGGCACCTTCACGTCGTACGTAAGCTTTTACTTTGTCACCATTTTGTAGGGCAATCTGAATAAAATGCTGACCAATCTGTCCGTTCGCACCAAATACTGTGATATTCATTTTTCAATTCTCCAACATGTTTCGTATATCCAACGATTGTCGTATAATTATCTTAAATTCAAAATAAAATTTGCTCAACCAACAAATAAGAGGAAAAATCGTTTATACGACATTTCGCCTCGAATGTCGAAAAAGTAGGGAGGGAAAACATGGAGAAAACATTGGATCCGCGAATATTAAGAACAAGACAACTAATAATGGATGCCTTTATGCAGCTAGCTGTAGAGAAGGATTTTAAAGATATTACCATTAAAGATATTACAACTCGTGCAACAGTTAATCGTGCGACTTTTTATTATCACTTTTATGACAAATATGATTTACTCGAAAAAGTATTAAGTGAGGATGTAATTAAAGGCGTTTTAAAAAATGTGAGCTCGTATGAGTCGATAACATCTTCTTCATTAAAAGATATTTTCATTAGTTTACTTAGTTTCCAAAAAGGGTTAGCAAGCCAATGTACCAGAAGTTATGAGTCATTCACACCTAAGATCGAAACGATTATTAAAGAAGAGTTGGGGCGAGTATTTCGTGAGCTATTAAAGAAAAAGTATCCTGATTGGCCTTTTGAGAAAGTTGATTTACAGAGTATTATGATGAGCTGGACATTGTATGGGATGTCAACGAAATATGTGAAAAGTGGCGAACAGCCAATGGAAGATGTTATTGAAGCAGTATTCCATGCATTATTAATTGACTAAAAACATCAATTTAGTACTGGAGGTCAAGAACTGAAGGTAAGTCTTATTAAGCTAACGGGTACTTTACTTGAAGATCATTGAGCTGTTCAGACAGCTCTTTTTTCTTATTCAATTAAAGGAACAGTTTAGTTGAATAGGGTTGTTTAACTTGTGTTCAACAATCTGGCCAGATTGTGTAGGAAATAAGAAGAGTATGAAAAATTAAAGGGATTAATTGTTCGATTGTCGAAAACTTACATAAAAGTTTTTATTTCTTTATTAAAAGGAGAAGCCTATAAAAATTGATGTTCATTTAACAGATAAAAGTGAAGCATATATAATAAAAAACTTATATCCTTTGTACCTATATGACCTTTCTGGACATTATTATAGAATGCCGAATGTTCACGGGATATACGAGGATAGTGATGATTTTCGAACATTAAAGGACCAGTATGAAGTTCAAAATATTTGGTGGGAAAAGCCCGGAATTTTATTTCTATACGTAATTTCAGTAGATGGAAAACCAGCGGGATTTATCTTAATAGCAACCCCGCCACATTGTAACAAAGGAATTGAGTATTTTGTAAATGATTTCTTTTTAATTCAATCATTAAGAGGAAAAGGTATCGCTGAAAGAGCAGAAAATATAGTATTTGACCAATTTAAAGGGAATTGGGAGTTGTTTACTAACCAGCTAAAGAAAAACATTGGTGGACTAAAATTTTGGAGGAAGTCAATATCTAATTACACTAATGGAATTTACACTGAGAAAAACGGGGAAACATTTGATGGACAAATGACTATTTTTCGATTTGATAATTCCGGAAAACAATCGATTTCCAAATAACTCATTTAAAAAGACATGTACTTATGATATTCCGCAATCTGGCGCTTTAGTAGAAGATCTTTGAGCTGTTCAGACAACTCTTTTTTTATTCAACTAACGGAGCAATTTAGTTGAAGATCCATGTTTAAAATGTGTGCACCAATCGGGTAATAGAGCAGTTTAGTAGAAGAAGGATATGTTAGGGGGAGTTAATATGAAACGTTGGTGGTATTGGTTGTTTAGTACTATACTTTTCGGATTCATCCTTATAACCCAAGGCTTATTTTCCTCTTATAAATTGGAGGGTGAACATCCAGGTTCATTAAATGAATCATTATTAAGCATTTGGTGGGGCTGTATTGCAATTTTGGTAGTGTTATTATTCATTAAATGGATTAGCGAAAAAGGACTATAAAGGATTGTTAAGATTATTGATTTGTGAAGGATGGTACTTAAAGTAACGGGTACTTTAGTTGAAGATTACGGGTCTCTTCAGACGGCTCTTATTTTAACTAAAGCAGCAAGTTACCAAAAACTAACTCATAATTTTTACGAACTGGACAAACTACCTTAATTAATAAAATAAGGTGGTAATAAAATATGAAAAATAAATCAACTCCCTATATTTTGATATTTATTTTCATGTTAGCGATATTCGCTTCGGGGATGTTGTCATCGAACAAAAGTACGGCTGAAACAGATGAAGTCCGCTCTGAAGAAAAGCATTCTGATTCTTCTGATGTCTTAATAGCACTATTAGACCCGTATGCAAGTAAAGAGATTAACAAGAAATATCCAAATCGAAGTCATGCACTTTGGAATGCAAAAATATTAGAGATAAAACGATTATCTGGTAGATATTCCCAATATGACTTTATTGTGAAAGTAAAATATGATACTTATACAGGTCCTTTTAATCCACCAGAGGGTCCAGTTACTATAACCTTTAATGTAACAACATCGGGGGTTTCAGTAACTGAATTTCGAGAGTAATTTTTATACCACCTTTTCTCTTCATCAACTAACGGGGCAGGTTAGTTCAATAAATGTCATTGAAACACAGTAAGTCTCTTCGCTTTTTGCACATGGTACGTCCCACTAAATAAATATGTAAAATACTATACCCTAAGACCAATTTCCATGAGTCTTACTTGAGCTTATCTCGTACAACGGAGGGAATATTATTCAGCTGCACTTCTTCCCAAGCTTTCACATAAGTTCTCTTTGTATCAACTTTTAAGTATGCCCCCTCACGTAATTGTTTACTGGCAGTGAAAGTAATCTTTATTTTTTTGCCATCTACATTAATTCCGTCAAGGGCATACTCGTATGTTTCCTGATCAATCTTTTTTCCAGGTTGATCAATCTTTACAAAAACATCCTTTTGATGAATAAAAGGGTTTAACATATCTGCAAGTTCGTTCTTAACCAAAAGAGACATAAGCAATATTATTATGACTGCAACAATCAGGGTTCCAATTGCTATCTTTATAGCTTTCATCGTAGCATTCCTCCTTATTTTCTTCTTTCGTACAATTTACAAGAAATAAAAAGTAGTAGCCTTCGGTTAGGGTTACAAATAAAGAAAGAAGTGACGATATTGTCACTTTCTACGTAAGTACGGTCTAATATCTAAGTTGTGGTCTGTTATTTTATAAAATGTAATTTTTTCCCACAAATTTACGAGTGCTTTAGTAGTTAATCTTTGAGCTGTTTAGAGAGCTCTTTTTTTATTCAACTAACGGGGCAGTTTTCTTCAATATGCAAAGATGGATTATTAATAAATACAAGTTATATTTTGTTGAAATATTTATTCAAAAATTAATAGACATAATATGTATAAAAAAAAGAAACAGCGATAAAATGAACTGTTCCTTTTTGCATTTGATTGTTAATTATAATGGTAAATCTTTTTGTTGAAATATTCGTATTCCTATTGCATAGAGTACAATTCCAACCACTGCAAGGATAACAAATTGAACCATAAAACCATCACCTTTTAAAATTGCATCTGTGTCAAAAAGGGTATTTAGTGAGATGTATTTAATGCCTTCAAGGCTTTCACTTACTTGCGCCATCAGTTGGAACAAGAAGAAAGCAAGAGGGATTCCTGCACCCAAAGCTAAAGAGTTTTTGGATAAATTGAATACACAAGAAAATAAGAATGAAATACCACTAGTAGCAAACATTAAAAGGAATAATCCTAAATTAAGTAGGAGATAATCTGAGATACTCACATCTATATCGCCTTGGAAAATTTGAATCGATGCAACTCCAACAATTGTAACAGTGGCAAACATAACGATAATGGAAGTAATTAAGTATGCTGCTTGTGTTCTAACAACAACGATTCTTTTAGTTGGTGTAGATAGTAGGTAGGCCATAGACCCTCTATCTACCTGTGAAGCGACTAAACTATTAGCAGTCATAATGATAAAGACTAACGATAGAATGACACCGTGCAACGAAAAGAACGTTTGGGCAAGCATGCCAAGGAAAGTGGTATTTTGTAGCATGTGTTCAAGTGGAGTGCCTTTTACCATATCGGCCATACCAGAAATGGTACTAGGTTCAAACACAGTGATCAAGACAGCATTCAAAACACTCATAATGAATGTGAATATCAGCCATAATTTTAAATTGGATTTTAACGTTTGTTTAAAAATAGGTTTGCTAAACATAAATTGGCTCCTCCCTTAGAATAAGCTCTTAAAGTATTCTTCAAGACTGTACTTCATTTCGGTAATAAACTTAATCTTGTAACTTTTTAATACTCTAAGAAACATATTAATTTCACAATCATTTAACTTAATAATCACTTGATTTTTACTATCTATTTTTTCTATAAAGTTAAATGCCTTTGACAAAAATTGTTGATAATCTTCTTTTGAAATAAATTCAATCTTATATACTTTATCTTCGTTATGTTTGATTTCTGCAGTTGACTTTACTGCAATGATTCTCCCATCTTTAATCAATGCAACTTTGTCACAAATATGTTCAACTTCATCAAACATATGACTCGACATGAAAATCGTTTTCCCTTTTTTTCTTTCTTCATTTAATATCGATATAAATTCTGCTCTCATCAAAGGATCAAGACCAGTTGTCGGCTCATCTAGAATGAGAACCTTTGGGTCAGCCATCAAAGCAGCAACAATCGCAGTTTTTTGTTTCATTCCTTTAGACATTCTTTTTAAATTTGCAGTAGGGTCTAGTTGTAGCTTTTCGATAATCGTATTCATATACGACATATCTTTAAGACCTATTAAGTCAGCTTGTCTTTTAAGAAACTCTGTCCCTGTTGGTGCATCAGGAAATGCGATTTCTCCTGGTAAATAGCCAATTAATTTTTTTACTTCCGCTGAATCTTGCCAACAATCCAATTCATTTATAGTAGCACTACCACTTTGAGGTTTTAAAAACCCCATTAAATGACGTATTGTCGTTGTTTTACCAGAGCCATTTGTGCCAACAAAACCAAATACTTGGCCTTTCTCTATTGAGAGATTGATGTCAAAAATACCTCGTTCACTTCCATAATCCTTTGTCATGTTTTTAATTTCAATAAACGACATATTATTCGGCATCTCCCTCAATAGTTGATTTACGGTCGTAAAATTTCATAAAGTAATCCTCTAGTGTGAATTTAATTTCTGAGAAAAATTTTATATTATAATTAGATAGGATATTAATAAATTCATTAATATGCTTGTCGTTTATACTTATTTTCACCTGATTTTTATTTGGACTTAAAGAAATTACTTCGAATTTTTTATAAATATGAATATTTTTATTAAACTGATTGAAATCATCAATTGAATTGAATTCAATTTTAAATGTTTTGTCCTCGTTATTCCGTAGTTCGTCTGCTACAAAAGTGGAAATTAAGTAACCATCTTTAATGATAGATATCTTGTCACAAGTAGCATCAATTTCGTTAAAAATATGACTCGATAGTAGAATGGTTTTCCCTTTTTCTTTTTCTTCTTTAATAAATTCAATAAAGATATCTTGCATGATAGGATCAAGGCCGCTTGTCGGCTCATCAAGAATAAGTACATCAGGATCATGCATAAAAGCAGTTACAATGGCTAGCTTTCGTTTCATACCGAGTGACATCCGTTTCAAACGACCTGATGGATCAAGTTCGAACTTTTCCATTAAATAATTAGTATGATTCATATCTTTTAATCCACGTAATTCTGCCATCATTTTAATAAACTGTGTTCCAGTTAACGATTCGGGTAGGGCGATTTCCCCTGGTAGATAACCAAGATTTTTTTGAATCTCACTGGCATTGTTCCAACTGTCCAATCCATTAACAAAAGTGCGTCCTTTTTGAGGGCGGGAGAACCCCATAATGTGACGAATTGCAGTGGTTTTACCGGCACCATTTGGTCCTAAAAATCCGTAGACTTCTCCTTTTTCAACAGAAAATGAAACATCGAACACTCCACGATTATGGCCATAATCCTTCGTCAAGTTATCTATCTGTATGATAGCCATATTAAAACTCCTTCCAAAATTAAAATACTTTCATTATTAAGAATTTATTAATGGAACTTAAACAGAAGAGCAAGTACTTAATCCATAAACAGCGACACGAACTATATCATCTATATCTTCATTGTTAGGTCTATAGTTATCCAATAGAATAAATCGAGAGACAAAGAAACCACCGATAACAGTGGCTAACATCTTTAAAATTCGATCATGAGGTAGATCTACTATTTCACCACGAGCTTTAAACTCATCAATTACTTTACCTAAAATGGGAGGAACCTTTTCGAAGAAGTAGGGAAATACCTCGTTTTTCAATTCATCTTTATAAATGATTTCTTTGATAACAACTAGAAAGATGTCTCTATTTTCAAAAATAAACTCAGCCCTATTTTTTAGCAATCTTTTTAAAAATTGCTCGAATGTAACTGTTTTAGGTAGGAATGTTTCCTTTATAACTTCATGAACCATAGTAGGGAAAAAATCTTTAATAAACGGAAGAATTATTGAAAGTAATAATTGATCTTTTGTTCCGTAATGTTTAAAAATAGTACCTTCTGATACTTCAGCAGCTTTTGCAATTTCAGCTGTTGAAGTGTTTGCGTAACCTTTTTGAGCAAACAGTTTTATAGCATTTTCTATAATCTTTTTTTGTTTTTCCGTTCTTTTCTTTGTTTCTCCTCGGGAGAGAATCATATCGAACAATTGGTTGGACATTGTTTCTCCTTTCAATGCGGCAAAAAATAGTGAGTAATCACTCACTTTTAGTATATGAAATATAATGTTATATGTCAATAAAAGTAAGTGATCACTTAATTTATACGTGTATGAGTTGTATACAATTAAAAAAACAGGTAAAAACTCGTTCCAAATAATCGGATATGCTGATAGCATGTTGCTTAAAAAAGATTATAGGCTCTTTTTGTCTCTCTTATTGAACTAACGGTTGCTTTAGTAGAAAAATCTTTGAGCTGTTTAGAAGGCTCTTTTTTCTTCTTCAACTAAAGGGAAGGTTAGTTGAAGAAGGATATTAAAACACCTCAATAGGGCTATTACTTCATTAGTAAAATTTGATGTCTGTAAAAGAACTGAGAGTTACATTTCGCTCAGCTCTTTTATTTTTTGTCTCTGTTTAATTAAATCGTTGATATATAATGAGCAGCATAAAGCTAAAAAAATGGCCGATATAATAAGTAAGGTTATGAAGACCAGGGAATTTCACTTTTCATATTAATTAAAAGGCATCCACTAATTGACTTATAGGATTTCCTCTATTAATTATGTGCAATATATAGACAACTTTGGGGAAAATGAGAGTTCTAATTATACGGAGTAGTTAAGATTTTTTTTGTGCTGTAAGATGCGCATCGAATGCATCAATAATGTGTAGAAAATGATCTGCTTCACGGTATACGTGGTCAGCAAGAAGAGGCGGAATATTACTTTTTATTCTACAAGCTTCAATTAAATCTCTAGCTGTTTTCTTGAAATCACGTAACGCTACGACAGATACTCGATTTTGATCAAGAAATTGGTCTAAGAGCGGTATTGTTTCTGATTGAGGGCGCATATGATCTAAATCTTGTGCCTGGAAAAGCAGTTGATCGAAATCATGACTGAAATCACGTGCCTGATCCACTAATTTTCTCTCAGAAGGGTCCAACAGGTGGCCAATGAATTTTGAATGGTCTGCCATAATTTTTAGGAAAAATACATTTTCTTTAATTATGGCTTCAGGTAATGGTATCAGAATACCTTCATTTAATTCTTTTAGTCGCTTCGCAAAATAATATGCCTCACGGCTAGTATGGTCAACTAATAATGGGATGTTGTTAGAAATTATTTTGCAACTTAAAATTAATCCTAGTACCTTTCGCTTAAATGCCCAAATATAAGAAACTTGTTGGTATACTTGAATGTTTAACTGCCTAATTACTTCGGGATCTGTTTTTTCATCATATCCACTAATTTGTTCTTCAATCCGTTCAAAAACTATAATAAAAGACTTTGCTTCTTGAATTAGTTCGGTCTGATCAGCTGTAAATCCAAGACTTAAAAAGAAAGCGTGTTCTTTCATAATTCGTGACCAAAATCGTATCTCCTCCAACGATTGCGTTACAAATGTAGGGATGGGATCTTCCTCCTCATTTTGTAATAACTATACAAATATATTCGAATTATTTAGGATTAATGAATTTAATCTAGGTATGAATATTTCGATATTCGTTTTGTGTAGAAATGGACAGTAAATTTAATTAAGGAGACAAAAATGTTTAAGACTATTAAATGGCGTATGCATATTAATGCAAAGTCAAAAGAAAAAGCTCAAAAGGTAATCAATCGAGTAAAACAAGAAATTGGGGAAATTGAAGTGTATCTCTACAACCATATTGGAAAGGTGTAACATTATTTGAGTTGAATTGTGAGACCCCACTCATGATTGATGAACCAGAAAAATCGGTGTTTGAGGTTCTACGATTGTCTAATCAAATAGGTAACGAAATATATGTCATAGGACCAATATTATATGAAAACAATCGTGTACAGTTTGAAGGGATTTGTTCATCTTCTAGTGTAGTAGGTATTCATTGGTTCCATTTCCGAATCGATAATTTTGAATAGTGGGCTACTATTAACGATTTGCCTTCCGAAATTAAACAGCTTAATTATTCTTGTTTCTAAATATATGTAAATTGACGATAGAGTTGTTAGCAAAGTATTTTGTATATAATGTTGAATTTTGATATAATCAAAAAATTATATTGGTCCTATTATTATTGAATAACAAGGCAATCAAAATAAGATGCCCTTTTTACTTGATAAATAACTAAGGAGTTATAGAGAGGGTGAATCAATTGACTAAAAACCTTAGACAATTGAAAAACGTTTCAGTGATCCTAACGCTTCTAACTTAGAAAATAATTTAGAAGCGAGGAATAGTTATATGAAAAATCACAGAATCATTAATAAACCATTTATTTTATTATTTATTAGCAACTTTTTAGTTTTTATAGGGTTTGAAATGTTGCTCCCTATTTTACCAGTTTATTTGTTAAGTATAAATGCATCTACCATTCAAGTAGGTTTAGTGACAACATTATTTACGATAGGTGCTGTTCTGATCAGACCTTTTGTAGGGTACTATTTAATTGATAACCAACGGAAAAGTTTAGCCATTGGTGCAAGTGCAGCTTTAATGATAATTACAATGCTGTATCCATTTCTTAATTTTGTATGGCTTTTTCTATTGTTACGAATTTTCCATGGTGCAGCGTGGGGGGTATCAACCACAGCCAATAGTACAATGGTAGTCGATTTAATTCCTAAGACAAGGTTAGGAGAAGGAATGGGGTATTTTTCTATCTCTACAACAGTAGGGGCTATCATTGCACCGAGTATCGGTATCCTTACCTATGAGTCTTTTTCCTTTGAAATTTTAATTTTTTCCTCCGTAGTACTTAGTTTATTGGCAGTAATTGCGCTTCAATTTGTAAAAGCACCTCCTACGACTATAAAGCGTGAGAAGCAACCATTTCGATTTTTGGATATGATTTTTGAAAGAGAAGTGTGGTTTCCAGCGTTACTGACAATTATTACAACAATTGGTTTTGGAGCGGTTATTACATTCTTAGTTCTTTTTGGAAAGCAGAAGGGGATAGATTATATTTTTCTATTCTTCCTTATCAACGCAACTGTAGCAACTTTAATACGTCCATTTACTGGGAAATGGTATGACAAAAAAGGACCGTGGTCTATTATCATTGTGTCAGCTATGTTCGGGTTTTTATCACTTGTTATGCTATCTTATGCATCAAATGATATTGGCCTGATTATAGCGGCGATTTTATTTGGCGCAGGTTATGGAACTGTTATGCCATGTTTACAAACATGGACGGTTCAAAAAGTAAGTGAAGAAAAAAGTGGCGCAGCAAACGCAACTTTCTTTTCTAGTTTTGACGTTGGTGTAGGAGTTAGCGCATTTGTATTAGGTATTTTAGCAGAATGGATTAGTTTAGAAATGATCTTCCGGATTGTTAGTCTAAGTTTTATTGTTGTTGCTTTTTTAGTCTATAAAGATTATTTAAATGAGAAAAAGATTAAAAATTTTTAAATAGAACTAAAACAAATCAAATCAATAATAAAGTAAAGGTACTAACTGGTGGCAACTCAAGGATAACTAACGGAGTTCGATAGATGGGTAAGGGGTTTGGTGTATACTAACCAACAATATAGAAATTTATAGTTGTAATAAACAAAAGCCGTTCATCTAGTCCTAACTTAGATGAATGGCTTTTTTCGTACTTTTAGATAGTAAGATACGCTATAACTATTTTGATTCATTCGTTTGTTTTTCAAAATCACATAGATCAATCCATTTCTGAATAGATAAAATGACATCATTAAATGCCAAACCATTTGGTGTTAACTCATATTCTACTTTTTTAATGGAAGAATCAATTAGCTTTTTATTGATTAAGCCAGCATCTACTAATTCATTTAAGCGTTCTGTTAATAAGCGGTCAGAAATTCCAGGAATTAAAGTGTGAATTTCGTGATACCGTTTAGGACCTGATAACAGAGAATAAATAATCATCCCCATCCAGCGTTTCCCGATAAATTCAATTGCTTGATGGTAGCTACTACATTTATGTGTACAATTCGGTTGAGTCATAAAACAACCTCCCGCATGTGAATGTATTTTCCTCTATTGTAACATATAAAACTTTTTTATTGACGTATAAACTTACTAATGGTAAGATTTATTCATCAACTTACCTTAAGTAAGTTTTAGGGGGAAATATAATGACAACTACAACAGGAAAAAGTTTATATACAATTATGGAAGACAGAAAATCAGTTCGTAAATACGATCCTACTTTTAAAATGACTCAAGCTCAACTTGAAGAAATCATTAAAGAAGCGACAAGTGCACCTTCTTCAAGTAACCTACAAGCATGGAGATTCCTTGTTATTCAAGATGAAGAAACGAAAAAAGAACTTCGCGCAATTGGTAACAATCAAGAACAAATTGAAACATCTTCAGCAGTTATTGCCGTTTTAGGTGATGCTGAAATGTATAAAAACGTAGAAAAAATCTACACACAAAATGTAGAAGAAGGACTTATGGGTGAAGAACAGAAGAACATCACAATCAACAATACAATGCGTATGTACCCAGCAGCACCATTAGAAGTAAGACAAAGTATCGCAACTTTTGATGCAGGCTTGATTTCTATGCAATTGATGCTGATTGCAAAAGAAAAAGGTTTCGATACAGTAACAATGGGCGGGTTTGATAAAGTGAAATTTGCAGAGCGATTTGGATTACCTGAGAATGAATTCCCAATCGTATTAATTGCTATCGGTAAAGCAGCAGCACCAGCATTTGGCTCATCACGTTTACCATTAGAAGATATTGCTCGTTTTATCTAAATAACATAGCAAGTTAAAGATTCAGCAGAAACGAATTTGTTTCTGCTGTTTTTTTGTGGAATTTTATAAAAATTGGGTGAAAGAGGGAAATAGCTTTATTAATAGAATTATATAAAGTACAAATTGAAGGGAGTTTAGATAATGAATAATAAATTAATGCGGGTTGGAACTACTTATATTCCAGTAACAAATGTAGAAATTTCGGCAAAGTGGTATGTCAATAATTTGGGTGCTGTACTTAGCTATCAAGACGAAGAGAAGGTGATTCTTAATCTAGCAGATCAAAGCTTTTTCTTGGTGAAAGCAGAAGGAAATCAAAGTTCGAATTTCATCGATAGTAACGGCAATGAACGTTTTTCGATGACATTTGAGGTAGATGGGTTCAGTGCTTTGGAGGAATTACATAACTTCTTTAAGGGAAGAGAAATGCAAGTTGGAAATATTGAAAATAGAGGACATGCTGGAAGAAACTTTGTTTTTGCTGATTTAGATGGGAATAAATTTGATGTGTGGAGTGAATTGAGTCTAAAATTTAAAGAAATCAAAAATTTGATTAGTAAATAGGTAATGCGCTTTTTTATCAAGCGTAGTTAATGAAAATCTGACATATATATAGGTAGGGGACATTATGCTACAATATTATTCAACTGTAAGTGGAAAAGGTAAAAAGGTTGCTATTTTTCTCCCTGGTACTGGATGGTTTGGAGGGATGGGGATGCCTATAGCGGATGCATTACAAAAGGAGTTTACTACACATATGATAGATCTTCCTGGTATCGGGAAGAGTACTGGGATTGAAGGCGTAGTGACAGAAAGGGATATGGCTGACTGGCTTCATGGCTATGTTGAAAAGAATAATTTGGATAAAGTTGCTATCATCGGCCACTCATTAGGTGGCATTATTGGTTTAGCATATGCATTCTATTATCCCAAGAAAGTAGATCGACTGATTCTTTTAGATATCGGATATGCAAGGGTTAATCGTTTCCCTGTTAAAATGTTCGGTAAAACTGGATACTTTTTACCCATTATAAGTATTTGCCATAAGTTATTTGGACAAGGTTTATTAGGGAAAGAATCGAATGATGAGCAAGTACCAAAGCCTAAAACAGAGGAAGAAATTAAGAAAGTTATTGAAAAGTTTAATTTTGAAGATAGTCCTTTTATTAGAGAAGCCATTGAAAACCAACGATCAAGTAATTTATCGGGGATTAGTTTGTTGTTAGCGGCTTATAGGAGCAATCCACCTAAAATCCTAAAAACAATTCAAATGCCTTGTTTGCTTCTTTACGGAAATCGAGAAAATAGTCCAGCAGCTGCACAACGAAAAGTAAAGAAAGAAGTAGAAGAAATAAAATCCAATCAAGTAAAAGTTCAGATGTTAAAGGGTGATCATTTTGCTCATGTACAGGATAAAAAAGCGATAGAGTATATTAATACTTTTTTGGCTTAACATGTAAGTGGATTTTTAAAAGTCAAAAACTTAATGGTGAAATAAATAAAATTAGTAAAAAAATGTAGACTATTTATCTTCAAATAAGAGGATAGATGGTCTAATTTTTTGAGTTGGTATTGTACAAGCACATATGGTAATGGCTGTTTTTTTGTTTTAATAATCTGTACATAAAAAAGATTGTTACTTTTTAAAAAATGAAGTGTATATATTTTTTAAGCATGTTACATTCGGAATGTACCAAATAAATCCAAAAGAAGAAAGGAAGAAAGAATATATGAAGTTTAAAGTTGAAACACTCCCTAACTATCGCTTGGCTTATGTACGACGTGTTGGTTCGTATGGTTCTGCAAATATTGATGTTATGGAGAAGTTGAAAAAATGGGCAAGAGAGAAAAATCTTTCGGCAATTATACTGGCAATTCAACAAGATAACCCTGAGACTACACTTCCTGAAAACTGTAGATTTGATGCTTGTATGGTGATTTCAGAGGATTATCAAATCGATGATTCAATTTGCGAAGGGGAGCTTGCTGGTGGAAAATACCTTATTTACGAAGTCAAACATACAGCAGAAGACATTCAAAAAGCATATACCACTATTTTTACTGATTTACAAAGCAATGGATATCAAATTGATAACAAGCCCATTTTGGAAAGATACTCTGAGGATATGGTTAACAATCAATATTGCGAAATATGTGTACCGGTAAAACCGTAATAGTTTGATTAGCTTTCTTTACTTGATTTATACTCCAGTATGACCCTGCAAATTTATTGACTATGTTTAAAAATAAAAAGCAAATTCGAAATATATATCGAATTCGCTTTTTATTTCGAGTGGCGAACAATTAATAATCGCCCCCCCTAAGGGTAATTTTCAAGTACGATAGAAATGCGTAGATTAAAATAAGTGATTAAAAGTTTACACAATAAATTTCGTAAACCAAGCTACATAATGAGCTCCTGGAATGAAAAAGACTTGTGCTAGCAATGTCCCGAACAATCGGGAAGTCATCATCATAATTGACATACCTTTAAGATTCGAATAACTGCCTCTTTGGTTAATGACGTCATCTGCAAGAATTGATATTCTTGGGTCAATAAAGATGATAAGCAAGATAGTAGCGACCCCGTTAATAAGACCGGAGGCCATAATGGCTGTTGCTTTTCTTTCTGGAGCGAGCAATCCCGCGTACAGAGCAGATAATACGCCAATTGTGTAGATAGCTGTGATGACCATATTGATGAAAAATAATTTTACTGGGATATCTTTTAATCGTATATCCTTTACATAAGAAATTTTTGGCAAGTGAATATGCTTTAGTCCGCGTTTTATGTATGCAAATGTGAAGCCCTTTTTAATCAACGACGGAATCGAGCCTCTTTCTTCAGCTAAATGGATAATTGCTCTAGAAAAAATGGCGATAAAAGTCGGGAGCAGTAGAATCCCGATGATAGTACCTATTGTGGAAGATGCAATAATGATCCTAAATTGACTTTCGACAAATTCTAGCGTATTTTCTTTTGGTGCTTTATCAATTAGGCTTCCAGTAAAAGGTTGCTGCATCATATTAGCAAGCCTTGATACCATGACCATCAAGTTGAATAAGGATAAAGCAGAAGCAAGCAGTTTAACCCTTGCACCGGATAATCGGACAGCGTATGCAAGTGTTTCGATACAATGGATAATCAGGATAAACAGTGCAATGAATATTAGTTTCTCAGTAAATAGTTCTGAAATAAAATCACCTTCTCTTAGATGATATATTAGCATAACCAAACGATAAAAACTGATTTTAGACATAAGCAAAGAAAAGATATTTTTATTGTTACCATATTTTGTTATTATTACATGTAACAGACTAATAAGTTTGTACCGAAAAATGTTTCGTTCTTTTTTGCTACACTCAAGTCTTAACTATAGAAGTAATTAATAGAGTGAATACTAATAATAAAAGTGAGGTGTAGCAGTGCAAGTATTAATTGTTCGTTATATTGCGTTGCTTTTTACGATTGGCTTATTTATATTACATATCTTGTTGAATGGTGGGTCCGTCACAAACGCATTCATTATAGCCACAGCTACTTTATGTTTATATTTTACAATCCCACTTAGTAAAATACCTATCATTAATTATCTCACTATGGTGTTATTAATCCCTATAGGAGTGGCACTTTCAATTGATGTTGTTTATCTATTGCCCATGCATGCTTTTTTTATAATGGAGGGTGCTTTTCAATTAAAACATCGGGAACACACATTATACATAATTTCGCTAGTCTTCGTTAGTGCAGCAATATCTTTATTAAATTTCATTCCTTTTTTAAGTTTTGTGTTATTTATCTCGATTTGTATAAGTTCTTATTTTGTAAGTCAACTTTTTTGGGACGTTAAAGAAAAAGGGGATCTTTATACAGGATTGCTAGGGGAATATCGAACGTTAAAGCGCTCTTTTGTAGAGCAAGAACAATTAGCTCGAGCAGAAGAACGTACGAAAATGGCTAGAGATATCCATGATTCAGTTGGACATAAGTTAACAGCTTTGTTAATGCAATTAGAGATTCTATCCATCGAGAATAATTTGAAAGGCATAAATGACATAAAAGAATTGGCTAGAGATAGTTTAGATGAAACGAGAAATGCAGTGCGACAGTTGAAAACGAGTGAAGTAAGCGGTATTCAATCTGTTATTCAATTAATACGAAAGCTTGAAATGGAGAGTCACTTACAAATTCGCTTTACGTTTGAAAAAGGTGTGTTAACTTTACCGATTTCCAATAAACAAAGTATTGTTCTCTATCGCGTACTCCAAGAAAGTTTGACGAATGCGATGAAATATAGTGATTCTAAAGAAGTAGAAGTAATCTTAAGACAAAATTCATTACAACAGGTTCATTTTATAGTGAAAAATAAAGTGTTGAAACTAAGAACTTTTGAATTCGGGTTCGGGCTAACGAATATGATAGGGAGAGTAGAAGAAATCGGAGGCGAACTTCGTGTCAATAGAACCGAAGATCATTTTATTATTGAAGGTACATTTCCGATAAAAGCGAGGGAATAGAGAATGATACATATTTTGATTGTTGAAGATCAGGCTATTGTGCGCAATGGGCTGAAAATGATTGTAGAGCAAGAGCCAGATCTCGAAATTGTTGCTGAAGCAAGTAATGGAGTTGAAGCACTGGCTGCACTTGAAAAGCATCATATTGATCTCATATTGATGGATGTCAGAATGCCAGAAATGAATGGGATAGAAGCAACGAAAAGAATCCGCAATCGATTCCCACAAATTAAAGTTTTAGTGTTGACGACGTTTGACGATGAAGAATATGCGTTCGAAACATTAAAAGACGGAGCTAATGGATTTTTGTTGAAATCCGCTGAACCTCATAAATTAATTAGTGCTATTCATAGTGTCCTTGAAGGAGGGCTCGTTTTACATGAGGATGTTGCAGCAAAGTTAATGCCTAAATTATTAAAAAAATCATCGCCATCACAACCAGTTCATACTTTAACTGAACGAGAGCTTGATGTAGTGAGGCTTGTAGGTGAAGGCAAGACTAATAAGGAAATATCAGAAGAATTGTTTTTATCAATTGGTACGGTTAAGAATTATATGACACATATTCTACAGGAACTTGATTTAAGAGATCGTACACAGCTAGCTATTTATGCTGTAAAAAATGATCTCGTATGAGTAAAGAAAGAAGCGGCGATGATTTCGTCGCTTTTTTATGTGACTAAGGTCATATCGATTGATGACGTTAGCTAGTCGGCAAGCAGAATGATTTTATTTATAGTGTAATTAAGGAGAGAGGGGATGTAATTTATGATAGAGGTAGTGGATTTAACTAAAACTTATAAAAAAGTAAATGTGGTAGATCATGTGAATTTATATATTGAACCAGGTGAGATTGTAGGATTACTTGGTCCAAATGGTGCGGGGAAATCGACCGCTATTGCTATGATATCAACGCTTATCAAACCATCAAAGGGTGATGTATTACTACACCAAAAAAGCGTTATAAATGATCAAAGTTCTTTGCGTGAGGTGCTGGGGGTCGTACCACAAGAAATAGCTTTATATAGTGATTTAACGGCTAGAGAAAATCTGCATTTCTTTGGCAGTATTCATAAAATGCCAAAAGATAAATTGAAAGAGAGAATTGAAATTGTATTACAAGAAATTGGCCTACAAGATGAAAATAAAAAACTCGTCAAACATTACTCAGGTGGTATGAAACGTCGTTTAAATATTGGTGTGGCGCTATTACATGAGCCTGAATATTTAATAATGGATGAACCAACTGTAGGGATTGATCCTCAATCACGAAATCACATTTTAGAGACAGTGAAAAAACTAAATGAACGATCCAATACAGCAATTATTTATACAAGTCATTACATGGAAGAAGTCGAATTTTTGTGTGATCGTATTTACATTATTGATAAGGGAAGGGTTATTGCATCTGGTACAAAGGAGGAGATAAAAACTATTCTGTCTTCTGAGAAAACCGTGCGTCTTAAACTTGAGAAACCTTCTAAACTACTTGTTGAGGATTTAACTTTGAATCCGATGTTATCAAATATATTAGCTAAGGATGCGGAGATTACTTTTACAGTAGCGAAAGATACAAACTTTCTACCTATGATCTTAACATTATGTGATCAACATCATGTGGCGTTAAATAGCTTTCAGATAGAGGAACCGAGTCTTGAAGATGTATTTTTACACTTAACAGGTAGAGCATTACGGAATTAGGAGGAGAGCTAATGTTTTTTGCGCTTATCGTAAAACAATTAAAAATATTGAGTAGAAATCCGTTAGAGTTGTTGGTTCTTCTGTTAATGCCTGTTGTATTAATTACAATTTTAAGTGTAGCTCTTGGACCAATAATGGATGGGAATAGTGAAATGTTAGATTTGGATATAGCTGTTATTCAACATGATGACGAAGAAGCGCAGCTCGAATCCTTTATAAAAAAGGCAAATGATAGCATGCCAATTGATGAAAAGTTGAAGGGAAATATAAAACAAATGCTTCCAGTAACGTTGTTGCTCGATCAATTAACTGGAAATGAAGAAATGAAGAAATTTGTAACAGTAAAAAAACTAAATGCAAATGAACTTAAAAAGGCAAGAAAAAGTGGAGATTATGACGTAATTATCGACGTTCCTAAGAATTTCACTGAACAGTATTTATCGTCAGTTTTTTTATCAGAAAGTAAACCTTCATTAAATGTCTTTTTAGATGAAGACCAGCCTATTACTTCATCGATTACTAAAAGCATGCTTGATTATTTCCAACAACAATATTCTTTACTAACACAGTTGAGTAGTTCTAGTAACTTAGATGCTGCAGTAACGATTCCTAAAATTGTAGTGGCGTCGGATATTGAGACAATAGCTAACCAAAAGAGTATCACATCAAAAATATATTATACGTTTAGTATGAGTGTCATGTTCATCTTATATATGGCTAGTACTATAGCAGGTTTGGCATTTTTAGAAAAAGATATGAATATTTTTGACAGGATTGTATTAGCACGGATTCATCCAATAACTTATTTAGGTAGCATCATTGTTTCAACTATTTTATTGGCATTGATTCAAATGACTATTTTGTTTACAGTTTCTCATTTAATGTTTGATATTCAATTTGAACAAATAGGATTATACGTGCTTATTACATTATTGCTGGCCATTATTATAGGGGCATTGGCAGCATTATTGTCATCGATTAATTATAGAAATAATTCAGCAGGAGCTTCAAATATATTTTCAAATGCAATAGTATCTATTCTTGCCTTAGTAGGAGGTAGTTTCATACCAGTAAGTGAGTTATCATCATTTTTAACTACACTTGGAAAATGGACACCAAATGGGGCAGCACTTGAAGCTTATTTGAAACTACAGCAAAATGCCACGTTTCTTGATATTCAAGAGCAAGCCTTCAATTTAAGTATGTTAGGTATAGTTCTCCTAGTTATAGCGATTGTACTCTTTCCTAGAAGAGGTGGCATATCATGATGAATATTTTAAAAACGAAACTTTTATTATTTAGAAGAAAGCCAGCTGCTTATATTGTAACAACTATCATCATTTGTATATTTACTTATTTTATGGGACTTGGTCAAGAAACGAAGGAGCCTATTGCTTTATTTTCTACACTAAATAACGAACAGAATTCGGAAATGATGAAAGAGTTAAAAAAACTATCGCAATATGATTTCACAATGTACCAAGAGGATAAAGCAATTAAGCAAGTCAAAGATGGCAAAGTTGATGTGGCTATTTCTTTAAAAGATGAAGGTTATAAATTAATTGTAGCACCAGATTTTATGAATGCTCCGATGTTGCACAATGAGTTGAATACGATTTATAGCCAAATATTATTAAAGCATGCGATTATTCAATCATCTCCAGATGAACAAAAAGAGCAAATAACAAGTAAAATTGAGAAAATTCAAGATGATCCAAGTTTTAAAATTGGCTATAAAAACTTGGGAAATGAAAATGCGTTAAAGTTTGATCAGAAGCTGCATAGCTTATTTGGTTTTACATTATTCATGGTTATTTATACTATTGCAAGTGGCGTCAATCATATCGTTATGGAACGTAGAGATAGGATTTGGGAAAGGATAACGGTGTCAGCTATTCCAAAATGGAAAGCCTATCTAGCGAATTTAACTTATAGTTTCTTGCTTGGATACTTGCAAATTACCCTCGTACTTTCTATATTCTATTTCGCTGTGGGCGTCGATTTCTATGGTGGCTACTGGAAGAGCTTAATTGTTGTCATTCCATATGTGCTTTGTATCGTATCACTTTCCATATTCATAGCTGCAATTGCAAATACACCTGGTAAATTTAATGCCTTTATGACAGTGTTAGCAGTTCCGTTAGCCATGCTTGGTGGAGCATACTGGCCACTTGAAATTGTAACATCGAAAATAATGTTAGCATTATCAAAAATATCACCGATAAAGTATGGGATGGATTTATTAAATGGCGTCACAGTTAATAGTAGTTCCATAACTGATTTACTTTTTCCATTTAGTATATTAATGTTCATGACAATCATCTTCATGGGTATTGGGATAAATGTGTTAGAGAAAAAAGAACAAATTTAATCTTGGAGAAGGGTGCTTACATTTTATATGTGAGCACCCTTTTTATAATTCAATATTCATAATCTACGGAATTAATTTATCAGTTGTTATGAAATAATTGGTATTATAATTAAATAATAATGTTTACTAAAACTGCGAACGTACTGGTGGGAGATTAAATACTATGAATGAACATTTAGCTGCTGATTTAATTTTAAAATATAAATTAACTTAAAGGAGGAAAACGTGGAGAATCAATGGTTGAAATCATTTATTAAAGCTGCAAAATATGAAAATTTACGTCTTGCTTCTGAAGAGCTATTTATTTCACAGCCAGCTGTGACTAAGCATATTCAAAGCTTACATATACAGTTGTTTGTTAGACAAAATAAATCCATTCGTTTAAATCAAAATGGCGAACTGTTGTCTCCTATTGCCCAGGAAATTATTGACACTTTTGAGGCGGGGATCCATCGGTTTCAGCAATATGTAGACGGCTTTGAGAGGGAGCTGAAGATAGCAGTTGCACCTTAAATTGCCGATTCTATGCTGCCATCTATTTTAAAACAATTTTCTAAACAAATGTCACATGTAAGTGTGCGTGTAGAAATCGTTAAATCCAATGAGATTGCAAAAAGTATTCACTCAGGACAATCTCATGTAGGTTTGTCAAAGATTGAGCCTGTATATCCTACTTTTTGAGGTCAGTGTTTAATTGTTGAGCTTATTGTTTGTGTTGGTCCAAAACATTTAGAAAGTATGGATATGGTAGAAATAATACGCCAGGAAAAAGTATTGCCTCATGAATATGCTCCTTATTGGGATGAGGTTAATCGTCAGCTGCAACAACATTTTCCTCATACTACTAATATAAAGGTGAATCAAACTGAGGCTATCAAACAAAAGATACTAGAAGGAATAGGTGTAGTATTTTTACCGAAAAGTGTAGTAAAAAAGGAGTTAGAAGATAACAGGCTAGCATTATTAGCGACAAATATACTCAATAACTGTACGTCTAAAAAGTATTTTATCTCAAAATATAGCTCAGAGGAGCCAGAATATCTTTATGAATTATGCAAATCTATTTATGGGATTTAAAAATTGAGGGATTGATAAAGCGAGTATATCTGACTTTAACTATCCCTGTTTTGTATATCGAAAATAGGCACTTAT
Source organism: Viridibacillus sp. NPDC093762 (assembly GCF_050279675.1). NCBI lineage: Bacteria > Bacillati > Bacillota > Bacilli > Caryophanales > Caryophanaceae > Viridibacillus > Viridibacillus sp. NPDC093762. The sequence goes on from NZ_JBNNUK010000015.1 coordinate 31,191, forward strand.
TTATGATCGATTAGCTCTTTAAGAATTTCAGCAAAGATGTCTGTCGTTCTATACTCTTCTTGTAGTGTATTTTCCACTCCACCAATTTGTAATAGTACCATGTTACTCAAGACGTCTTGGTTGTAGGTGTTTTGTTCCGTTGGGTTGTTTTTAATAACGACACCCCTTGAGAGACCGGGGTATTTTTTTTCTATTTTATTGTGAAGACGATTAGCGAACTTTAAATTTTTTTTATAGTTGACATTTGATTTAGAAATGACAAATTGTACTTTAGCAAAGTCTTTTCCTTTTATATTAATTGTTGTAACATCTCTATCAGCTGAATCCCTGTGTATATCAAATACCATTTGAATATTTTTGTTCTTTTTCAGCGTATCTTCTAGAACTTCTCTTGAAACTGTATACGTCTTATTAAGGGCTAGTCCTCTATCTTTTAGAATACTTGTAATATCTCTGGATTCTTGAATAGTCCTGATGTTGGTGGCATTTAAATTCTTACTTAGCCTTTTACCGACTAATGTAATATTTTTTATTTCATCATAAAAGCGATTTTGTTCTTTAACATCTATTTCTGAATAAAAGGATTCATAATTATGAGAATGATATATATAAATAGATGGTTCTTGTTTATTAACTATAGATGCAGATTGCGTTTTATCAATAGAAGATTGGGCGTGATCTATTACGGATGTACCTTTAAAGGATAAAATTGAAAAGATAGCTATAGCACATATGATTAATCCACTAGAGGCAATAGATAATCGTTTATAAGCCTTTTTTCTATTTAGCTTTCTTGCATTTTGTCTTAGTTTAGCTTCAGTAGTTGAAACAAAATCGGCTCTTGGGTTAAGAGGATACGTTTTTTTTATTAAATCAAATAAACCTTTATCCTTTTGCATTGATAAATACCTCCTCTATATCAGTATTTAATTTGTTTTTGAGCTCTTTTAATGCCCGGTGATAATCTACTTTTACTTTGGACTCACTACATTGCAGTATTTCAGCTGTCTCTTTAATAGATAATTCGTTTATACCTCTTAGAATAACGACTGTTCTAAAATTTGGTTTTAGTTTTGAGATAGCGACGTGAACAGATTTTTTTAGTTCGGACTGTTCGACTGATTCATTAGGTTCTGTGTCATTTGATTTAAGCTGCAAAAAGAATCCCTCTGTAAAGAGAGTGGCAAATCTTTTCTTTCGATAATGATCAACAGCTACATGTTTTGCGATAGAAAATATCCAAGTCTTTAAATTGTTTATTCTGTTAAGGCTAGGTAAATTATTCAAGACACGTAGAAACACCTCTTGCGTCATATCCTCAGCATCATTTTGATTACCTGAAAAACAAATAAGAAACCTATATACATCTAAGTAATGTTGATTGTATATATCAATAATACTGTCTTCCAAGTTCTCTTTATCGATCAAATTTCTCCCTCCTCAATTATGTATTCGTATATTAATCGTTTGAACTATAAGAAAGGTTACAATTATTTTCTATTATTTTGAATGAAATGTATATTTAGGATGATTGTTGCTTCTTTTAGTAGTGTAACATCCATATTCATTTGTAGTTTCACTTCTTTTTACAGATAGTAGAGGAGGAATAAAAAAAGTCGCCCAATTTTCAAATGGGCGACTTTTTTATTTTGTAGCTAATACACGAAGACGGTAATAATCCGCAATCCACTTTCGATCTTGATACAAAGTGATTTTTAAATGTGCTTCAGTTCGTTTAATAACATTTTCTTTTTCAATTTTGCTCAAATGCTCGAGTAGACTGTCACTAAATATATTCAGTCAGTTTAAAATACCGACTTCCCCAGATAATTCAGTAAGACGATTGGATAATTCTACATAGTGCACGTGAAAGCCATGTTCATCAAGTAAAGCAACATACTCGGCCACGCTTGGAAAATACCACGGGAACTTTTCTGCTTTGTATTCATAACTTAGTTCACTAAATGATTGTTGAATTGCTTCCACATTGGATGGGAAATTACCTTGCCCACCCATTTCAGCGACAAAACGACCACCGTCTTTTAATGCTTCATAAATACTTGCGACGGCCTTTTCTTGAGGTTTCACCCAGCAATGCGGCGTTTGAAAAAACTGCATCAAACTGTTTTGAATAGCCAAGGTGTTGTGCATTTTTGACGTGGACGGAAATATGATCAAATTTTTTGCTTGTTGTCATTCATTGATGCAGATTGATCAATCCCAATGACTTTTGCACCTGAATTGGCAATTTGTGCAGTTAAATCACCTTTACCACAACCGACATCTAAAATCTGTTCTCTTGCTTGTGGATTAAGAAACGAAATTAATCCTTCACCATATTTTAAACAAATTGATGCTTCGTATCATATAAATTTGCATTCCAAGTACTATTCTTTCTGCTCACTCCTTTTTTAAAGAAAACTTTACCACTAACTGGAACGATATAGAAATAATTAAAAATCGATTATTGATAACGAATTGGAAATAAATTGTGAATAAAGATCAGTTTCTATCGCGTTGCGAATTAATACTTTTAAAAAGTTCAATTCAATTTCACTAAATAAATACTAAGAATAAATCAATAGAAAATGAACAAATTAAGGTGGATGGAGGTGATTATAAATGGCGAATAACAATCAAGAAAAGAATAAAGCAAAAAAGAATAATAACTTAGGTCGTGAAGAATTTGGTTATGGGTTTGATTTGAGTCCAGATGACTTTGATGTGGTTGGACAAAATGATGAAGCACATAAACAACATAATCATGAAGATAAACAAAAACCGAATAATAAAAATAATGCTAGAAGAATAAATGAATAAGTAGTTGGATAGAGGAGTGCTACATATGAAACGATATTAAATTGTTTTATTATGTAGTGCTTTTTTATTTTGCATGTTTAAATTTTTGTATGAGAGCAGATAACTTTACTGTTATGAAAGTGGATGTTCTTGCAATATGCGCAGAATACTAAAGGGAAATTGAGAGCGTAATTTAAGGGGAAACGTTGTAAATATTCGATATCATATGTGTCTTATACATAAAATATTAGAACAATCTATATAATAGTTAATGTTATGAATACAAAGAAATTCAAATAGCGGTAAGGAAATTTTCAATAGTATGTGCACTAAGACTGAAAACAATGTGATGAGGTTTTTAAAGCATAATTTCAATAATAAAAGGAGGATATAATGAGAATAGGATACCGGTCTATTTCCGTAATAGTTAACTTATTTCTCGGCTATTTATCGTTTTTTATAGGTGTATTATGGTTTATGACTATAATGTACGCTTCGCATTCTTTCGGATTGAGTGTAGACTCTGCTTACGATGATGGTTTACTAGGTGTCTTTTTGATTATATCTATCATTGCTACAGCTATTTATATTCCTGCATGTATTAATTTAAACAGCATTATGAGGCCGAAATTAGAAATGAGAAGATGGAGTTTTATCACTTTTATATCCATAGTTTTCATCCTTGGTTTTTGTATTATTACCCTAACTATACAGTGAATTAGAATGGGTGAATAAAAAAAATGCTTTTTTTCATGACATGTAACAAGGCTATATAGCCCAGCACATCAAGCTTTTATAACTAATTTCTTTTGAGTTTGCTTTCGATCAATTCTATGGAAATAAAAAAAACCTCTAGTTTTTAAATAAGTAAAGTGCTATGGTATTTACATACAATATAATAATCCTTCGGGGTCGGGTGAAATTCCCAATCGACGGTGATAAAGTAAAACTTTTAAGCCCGTGAGCCTTTTTTAGGCAGGATATGGTGAGAATCCAAAGCCGACAGTATAGTCTGGATGGGAGAAGGATGTAAAGAATATCAAGGTCTTATTAAATTTATATAGATTTAATAGGTTTATTTAGCATTGATAATTTATGTCTCCTATCAAACTCCGTAGTGTTCTATGGGGTTTTTTGGATGCCCTAAAACTATATTGTATTGTTGTCAATTTCATATGTAATATCCTTCGGGGTCGGGTGAAATTCCCAATCGACGGTGATGAAGAAAAGCTTCTAAGCCCGTGAGCTTGATAAAAGCAGGATTTGGTGTGAATCCAAAGCCGACAGTATAGTCTGGATGGGAGAAGGATGTAAAGAATATCGAAGTCTTATTAAAAATTTTGTATTTTAATAGGTTTATTTGCTTATGATATTTTACAAAACTCCTATCAAACTCCTTAGAAATCTATGGAGTTTTTTTAATGATAAAATTAAATATGTATGTCCTTCGGGGTCGGGTGAAATTCCCAATCGACGGTGATGAAGTGAAGCTTCTAAGCCCGTGAGCTTGATAAGAGCAGGATTTGGTGCGAATCCAAAGCCGACAGTATAGTCTGGATGGGAGAAGGACAACTAGATCACACGCAATTCCTTTTGAAAAATAGTCTTTCATAAGGTTTATTTAGCGATGCGTTTATCTAAAATTCTCCCAAACTCCCTAATTTAATTAGAGAGTTTTTTATTTTTCAAAAAGGGAGGATTTTCTCTATGCATGACGAGTATTTTATGGATTTAGCATTGAAATTAGCAGCAATAGGTGAAGGTCAAACTTCGCCCAATCCTGTAGTAGGAGCGGTCATTGTAAAAGAAGGTGATGTGGTAGGTTTTGGAGCGCATCTTAGAGCTGGTTCTCCACATGCGGAGGTACATGCACTCAACATGGCTGGAGAAAATGCTGTTGGCAGCACAATATATGTCACATTAGAACCTTGTAATCATTTTGGTAAAACACCGCCGTGTACGATGGCCATTTTGAATGCAGGTATAAAAAAAGTAGTGATTGCAACACTCGATTCAAATCCCTTAGTAGCTGGAACTGGTGTAGCAAAGCTAAAGGATGCTGGCATTGAAGTGGAAGTAGGACTTTGTGAAGCCGAGGCTGTGAAATTAAATAAAGCCTATTTGTATTTTATGAAACAGAGGTTGCCTTTTGTCACGTTAAAGCAAGCAATTACATTAGATGGAAAGATTGCGACAGTTCATGGTCGAAATGAAAATATCACAGGTAAAGAAGTTCTGAAGGATGTTCATCGCAAAAGAGCGCGAACCGATGCAATCCTAGTTGGAGTTGGCACGGTGCTAAATGATGATCCATTACTAACAAACCGATTAGCAGAAAGTAAAAAGCAACCAATTCGAATTATTTTGGACACGCATTTGAGAACCCCTATAAATGCTAAGGTTGTCACCGATCAAAAAACGCAGACATGGATAGTTGTTGGGTGTGAAGTTACTTCTAATCAAATCACAAGCTTTGTACAAGCCAATGTACAAATCATTCAACTAAAAACAAAAAAAATCGCAATCCAGGACGTCCTTCAAGAGCTGGCACGGCGAAATATCGTCACGCTTTATGTGGAAGGGGGGCAGCGTTTAACTACGAGCCTTGTCAATTCAGGTCTAGTTAATGAAATGATTACTTACATAGCACCAAAAATAGTAGGTGATCATGATGGAATTGGAATGTTGGAAGATTTAGGCGTAAAAAGCATGGCCGAGGCTATCCCACTAAAACTGCAGCAAGTGGATCGAATTGGTAATGTGATTAAAGTGATTTCGAGAGTGGGGGTATAGCGTATGTTCACAGGGATTATTGAGGCAAAAGGTAAAATAACAGAGCTGAAAAAAGATGCAGAGAGTATGAAGCTTATTATTGCAGCTCATGACATCATGTCGGATATGAAAATTGGCGATAGTATAGCAGTAAACGGGGTATGCCTTACCGTTTCGCATTTTACTCCTCATGAATTCAGTGTAGATGTCATGCCAGAAACGGTCAAAGCGACAACAATTCACTCCTTAAAAGTAGGGCAGTTGGTAAATTTAGAAAGAGCAATGGCTGCAAATGGGCGATTTGGCGGTCACTTCGTTTCAGGTCATGTTGATGGGACAGGGACAATTGTCAGAAAAACAAAGCAAGCAAATGCAGTTTACATTGACATCGCTATCTCTAGAGAACTGAGTCATTTTTGTATATCAAGGGGTTCCGTAGCCATTGATGGAACAAGCTTAACGATTTTTGACAAACAGCCTGAAAAACTGACTGTATCTCTTATTCCACATACGTATCAAGAAACGATTTTCGCACTAAAGGAAACCGGACAACAAGTGAATATCGAAACGGATATGCTAGGCAAATATATTATTCATCAATTACAGAATAACGATAGTACTTCAGCAATTACAATGGATTTTTTACAAAGAAACGGATATTAAAACGGGCGGTGTATAGCAATGTTTCACTCAATTAAAGAAGCGTTAGAGGATTTAAAAGAAGGCAAAATGATAATTGTCGTTGATGATGAAAATCGTGAAAATGAAGGGGATTTAGTAGCACTTGCAGAATATGCAACGCCAGAAAATATTAACTTTATGGCAACACATGCAAGAGGTCTAATTTGTACACCGATTACAGAAGAAATCGCAACAGAATTGAATTTACATCCTATGGTATCCAATAATACGGATCACCATCAAACGGCATTTACAGTAAGTATTGATCATTCTAATGCAAAAACCGGTATTAGTGCATTTGAGCGTTCGCAAACGATTCAACATTTATTGAATCCCAATGCATTAGCCGCTGATTTTAAAAGACCGGGTCATGTTTTTCCGTTAGTTGCTAAAAGAAATGGCGTATTAGAAAGACCTGGTCATACAGAAGCGGCAGTTGATTTGGCAAAAGCATGCGGCGCTATTCCAGCAGGCATTATCTGTGAAATAATGGGTGATAGCGGGAAAATGTCAACTGGACAAGAGCTAATAGACTTTGCCAAAAAACATCAATTAAAAATCATTACGATTGAAAGCTTAATTCAATATCGTTACATCCAAGAAGAGATTGTCACTAGAGCAGCTAATGTGCAACTTCCGACTAGCTATGGCCATTTCAATTTGATTGGCTATGAAAACGACATTGATAAGTTCGAACATGTGGCACTAGTAAAAGGGGACGTAAGCATTGTAGAAGCTCCGATTGTTCGTGTTCACTCATCATGTCTAACTGGTGATATTTTTCATTCGGAAAGATGTGATTGCGGCCCTCAATTAGAACAGGCCTTAAAAGTCATCGAGGCTGAAGGGGCAGGTGTTGTGTTGTATATGCAGCAAGAGGGTAGAGGTATCGGTTTGATTAATAAACTACGTACTTATGAGTTACAAGAGCAGGGCTTTGATACAGTTGAAGCCAATGTAAAGTTGGGCTTTCCTGCAGATGCACGTGATTATGCATTAGCAGCTCAAATGCTAAAAAATTTAGGCATATCGAAAATCCGCTTGTTAACGAACAACCCGGATAAAGTTCAAAACCTAGAAGCATACGGTATTGAAGTTGTTGAAAGATTGCCAATTGAAATTGAAGCTGTAGCGAGCAATTTGTTTTATTTAGAAACTAAAAAAGAAAAGATGAATCATCTTATTTCGTAAAGGGGATCTTAAAATGGGAAAAGTATTTGAAGCACAATTAATTGGAACAGATTTAAAAATTGGTATTGTAGTAGGTCGGTTCAATGAGTTTATCACAAGTAAATTACTAGGTGGCGCAATGGACGGCTTAGTACGACATGGCGTTTCAGAAGATAATATTGATGTTGCATGGGTTCCTGGTGCATTTGAAGTACCCTTTATAGCAAAACAGATGGTAGAGAAAGGTGACTATGACGCTGTAATAGGTTTGGGGACGGTCATTCGTGGTTCCACTACGCATTATGACTATGTGTGCAATGAAGCGGCAAAAGGAATTGCCAATGTTTCGTTAAATACAAATGTTCCCGTCATTTTCGGTATAGTCACAACAGAAAATATTGAACAAGCAATCGAACGCTCAGGTACGAAATCAGGCAATAAAGGCTATGATTCAGCAGTTGCCGCGATTGAGATGGCTAATTTAAAGCGTCTATTTTAAAAAAAAGGCACTTCTACGATATTGTAGAAGTGCCTTTTATATATCAGCCATTATACAAGCCGCTTGCATCCATTAACATGAGAATTAAGGGTATGATACCTAGTGTGAAGCAGGTAATCGTTACTATTTTTGCTTGTCTAGCTTCTCGTTTATTTCCTTCATGAAGGTGTTCTATAAATGAAATTTTAAAATAATAGCTCAATATTAAAAGTAAGATAGGACTATACATAATTATTGTACCCAAAATATCACCTCCATTTCTAAATTTATCTTACATATAATTATATCAAAATATAATTGTATAGAAAGCATTCGTTTACAGTTACAAGAGAACAGCACCTCCAATTGTAGACTAAGTCTAACAATTGGAGGTGCTGTTCCTTTGGAATAATTCATCTCAAATAGATAAGTTCTTTATTATCACACGAATTCTCATTGGAAAATCAATGTACTAAATAGAAGGAATTATTCTTAATTGTAATTCGAAGATTAAATTAAAATTTAAGTTCATTTTCAATTTTCTCTAGTATCTTTTTTACTTTCTCTCTTGTTTCTGGATTAGTTGGATCTAAGATAGACCCTTCTGGAATATTCGCATGATCTCCATTATAATCGATTTTTTTATCTGATTTGAATAAGTCTATTTCATCAATGCTTTCATCTTCTAACTCACCAAATGCAGCAACAATGCGTAATTCATCATTTCCTTCATCAATAAACGTTAATTTAGAACTGTAAGTACCTAACTCTTCTTGATCTGCTAAGTGGTGACAAACTATTTCTAAAATATCATCTGCATTTAATTTAAAATAGTGATGCTTTTTATCGTTTTTTTCATTTTTCATTTTAATTTAAACCACCTAAAATAATTTAAAAGCTACCAAATATCAACTTTTCCCTATTACTCAGTTGCTTTACCTAAAGCAATTCTAATTACTGAATCTTTTTGTGATTTCTAAAGATTACTACTCATTTTAACAAATGGATGTAAATAAGTATAAGGAATGCTGTAAACTAAGAGAAAAGTAACTCAATATTAATCCTACAGGAATCGAATCTTTTCGGTTCTTTTTTTATGAAAATAGTTGTTGAAGAAATGAAACTTTTCCAATAATCACCTAGTCTAACTACAAACAATTAAGGGAGGCAAGCGAAATGAATGATAAAGAAAAGGAAAAACGCTTGCAACAGGCGATGGATGATTCTGGCGATTATCTTGTGCAGCTTTGTTATACATACGTGCGTGATTGGGGTGCAGCAGAAGATGCTGCACAAGAAACATTCATACGATATTACAAAAATATGGAGCATTTTCGAGAGGATGCAGCATTAAAAACGTATTTATACCGAATTGCGGTAAATGTTAGCCATGACTACATAGCAAGCTGGAAATATCAAAAAGTACGCATTACTGACTTTTTTGGTAAATGGATTGCAACAAAGCAAACAACAGAGTCCATTGTAATGGAGCGAGATACTTCAAAAAAGCTTTTACATTCTATAGAAAACTTACCTACTAAATACAAAGATGCGATTGTATTGTATCATTTTGCAGAAATGTCTTTAATAGAAGTAAGTGACACACTTAATTTAAACGTCAATACGGTTAAAACCAGATTAAAAAGAGGAAGGCAATTACTAGGTAAGACAATGCAAGAAGGGGGAGAATTATATGGTAGATCCGATTCGTGACACGATGAAAAACGGGTATAGAGAAGGGCGTTTTTCTACACAAAAGAAACATGAAACGATTGAAAAAATAAGAAGAAAGAAAAAACACAATTTATATCCATATATTGCGATGGTTTTAACTTCTGTTGCACTAATAACGTTGACATTCAGATTAATCAACTTGCCCACAGAACAACAAGAAGTTATAGTGAATGGCAATAATTCTTCAACAAAGGCTGATCAGACAGTGACAAAAACTGTAGAGGAGAGAGTTGCGCTATTTACTGAATTAGTAAAGTTAAGTGCTTCCAACGATTCTAAAATCGAGAAGATTGATGAGCTACGAAATACATTTTTCGTTCAAAATGATTGGTTGTTACAGAGGGCAATTGAAACTGGAAATAGCTTATTTTACGAGTCACCTGATTTATCTAAAAGTGAAAGAGCTTCTCTAATTGAATTGCTGCAATATATGAATGCTTACGTTGTAAAAGGGGAAGAAGGAATTCCAGAAGTTTACAAGGTCTTTTCAGAAAATCAAGCATTCCGAGATGTGGTATCTAATAGTAAAGAACTAAAAAAAACTTTGGCTAATTATGTAGCTCTACCAGTTTATCCACCGGATTTGTTAAAACCACAGAAGTTTACAGAAAAAGTGGCAAGCCTTCCTATTCTTACATTGGGTTCATTTATATTATTTGTGCTATTGTTCGTTGCTGTAGTTATTCTAACTATAAGTGGGAGACGAAGAAATTGGATTTTTTTCCTACCATTAGTGTTCTTAGTTTTAGGATTGATCGGACTTTATAATAATCAAGAAGTAAAACTGTATGGTGATGATGAAACGATGATGTTGCAATCCATATCTAAAGCTTTAGATATATATGCAGATAAAGGAGAACCGATTAAAAATATAAAAAAATTAGAATTAGTTACAGCCGCTGCGTACCTAGATAAGAGAGTAGCACTAGCAAAAGCAGACGATCAATATATTCTCGCATCATTTGGTCTTAAGAATGGCCATTATGTATATGAAAAAATGAAGTGGGGTAGTAATGTGACGTTAACGAGCTATCAAAGAACGTTCGACGGTGAAGATTTCAGTAGTAGTTTCTTTAATAATAAATCGAATGTAGTCAAAGTGAAATTAGAAAACAAAGGATTCTCGACGTTTTTTCAAGTAGAACCTAAAGAAACCGTATTTTGGACCATACCAAGTGAGATTTTAGATGATGCTTTATCAGAAGGTTATTTTGTGGTATTTTACGATGGAAAAGGGAAAGTTGTAGATTAAATTAAACGTTTCAAAAGTCAATAGGCTTTTGAAATGTTTTTTTTGATTCCACCGAAACATAGAACAAGACTTGAACATTATACAACTAACTCACGTAAGACTGCTAATCTCATAATCAAGTAAATATTACAACAAAATATAATCGAATTTTATCTTGCGTATCTTCAAGCTCAAATCCATTATTAATATTCTCATAGGTTGTATAAACACTTTCTATATCTTTGAATATTTTTTTGATTGAATCGAAACTTAGTGTCGTTTAACATACTGTACTTCTTGATAATTATCCTTTTGTAATACAACAGAAGCCATTAAAATAGCGTCTTCATTATATTTCGATCATTGATACTACCCCAAGTTTCTTGTATAGGTTTTTTCCACTTGTCTTAGCACTGCTATCGTTCTTTCTTATAATCTTTTAATATTATAAACAAATAATTGTTCTAGTAGCAAAAATTTATGTCATGATTTAACTGATTGCTTATAAATTAAAGGCTTAACAGTCCAAATTAGGCTATACTAGGGTATGAGAGGAATCAAATTCAATTTCTTTCAAGTAAAGGAGCTGACTTAAATTGTTAAAACAACAAATTGAACATTATATTGAAAATCATATAAGTGAAAAAAAAATTGGATTGTTTGATATTGAAAAGGAATTCGCAGAAAAACATCAATTACTTCCTAGTGGGGTAGCTGTTACTGAAAAGGCATTTCACATAGATGCTCTTGAACGCTGTAATAAAGAGACGGAAGAATTGATCTCTACGGAAACTTCTGCCTTCTTGCAGAAATCAATTTCGTATTTGAAAGAACAAGCAAACGAATTTGTTTATGTGGAATCTAGTAATTTTGAGTTAATCCGTATGGACGCTGTAGCGCTAGAATTCGATGATGTTTTCGAAACTTATACTGCTTTATTTGGATTGAAATTACAAAAGAAATTCGGCGAGGCTATAAAAACTTATTTGAATACACATTTGCAAGGAGATAATACGAAATACAGTGTTATGTTTTCCGCTGAAGATGGTTTGTGGGATGTAAATGTGCCATTAGACTATCTAGAGGGTTTTAGTGAAGCGAAATCATTTGAAGAAATCTATCATATGATTTATCGCTTCTTCTTCAAATTAGTTGAAGAGATTGAAGAAGCACAGTGAAGGATGGGAAATGATTGAGTAACAGAGAATTTATTTACACATATTCAGGACATCGAGATGAGTATGATTTGTGTCGTATGGAGATGCGATCATTTTTTGGATTTGACGTCCATTCAAATGTGTTGAAAAGTACGATAGAAATAGATCCGAGTAGAAGTCCATTTATGAAAGAGCGCCTTGAAGTAATATATGAAGGTGAGAGCTTCGAACAAATAGCCGACTTAGTTGAACAACTTGATTTAGATCATGCAACATTTAAAGTTGTTTGTTTGAATGACTCTGAGCTTGGTTCTATGAAAAAGGTAGGCCACTCAAAACGACGAGAAATCGAACGTAATATTGGTTTACGTATTAAAGGTGAACCTGATTTAGAGCAACCTGAAACTGTATTTGGTGTCGTTATGATAGATAATAAATGGTATTTTGGTAAATTAGAAGTCAGTGAACCTATTTGGCTTCACCACCAGCAAAAACCGCATATGTACTCAACAGCGCTAAATACACGTGTTGCAAGAGCAGTTGCAAATATCGCAGTTCCGCATCCTAACGGGGTTCGTGCAATCGATCCATGTTGCGGTATTGGGACAGTTTTAGTAGAAGCATTATCGATGGGAATTGATATCGTTGGACGAGATATTAATCGACGTGTTGTGCTTGGCTCAAGAAAGAATATCGCACATTTCGGACTAGAAGGCGATGTAACTACTGGACCAATTTCAGAGATTGAAGACAATTATGATGTTGCTATTATTGATATGCCATACAATTTATTCACTCATATTACTATTGAAGAACAGCTTGATATTGTAAAGCAGGCTCGCCGATTCACCAAAAAAGTTGTTATAGTAACGATTGATACAATGGACCATATGGTCGAAGAAGCTGGTTTTGAAATTATCGATCGCTGTGAAGCAAGAAAAGGTACTTTTTCTAGACAAGTATTAGTTTGTAAATAATATATGCCCCTATACAAAGAGGATCATCTTATTCTTCTAGTATAAGGGGCTTTTTTTAATGATAAATACAACAACATATCTATATGCCTCATATACTTCGATTTATCAAAATAATTGAAGTAGTGAGAATTTAATTCTGTTCATACATATATGTAGGGTGTTATATTTGTTTAAAAGTCTTAAATTTTATTATTTGAAAGTGAAGTGCTTAAAATTGAGATTCCTCCAACAGTTTCATCCATTAGTATGGATCATTTTAGGTGGTACCGTATTTACCCGTATTGCAAGTTTTATGGCTATGCCATTTTTAGCGCTTTATCTACATAAAGATTTAGGAGTAGGGCCTTTACTTATAGGTATAACGATAGGGATTGCTCCATTACTATCTACTATAGGGGGCTTTATCGGCGGTTATTTGACTGACAGATTTGGTAGAAAACGAATTCTATTAATCACTGTTTTTGTATGGAGTACGGTGTTTATAGGATTCGCTACGACAAATATAGTTGCTATATTCATAGTCTTAAATGCTATCAATGGTTTATGTCGTTCATTTTTTGAACCGGCTACACAAGCATTAATGATTGATTTTACACCACAAGAAAGAAGAAAACGTCTCTTTTCATTACGATATACAGCAATTAATATTGCTGCTGTTATAGGTCCTGTTGTTGGAGTATATATTGCCAGCTTGTCCAGTCCAAGCGTGCCTTTTTTGTTTACAGGAGTTATGTACTGCGTATATGGAATCTTTTTGATGATCGTATTGAAGCGATATGAAATGAAACAGCAAAAACTAGCATCACAAATTCAAATACATCATATGTTTCGCATTATTTTATCGAATCGAAAAATGCAGCTGTTTGTTGCAGGTGCGATATTGATTAACTTTGGATACTCTCAGTTCGATTCCACCTTACCTCAATTGGTCGAATTGACTGTTGAGGATGGAGTAAAACTTTACTCATTATTAATAGCACTTAATGCTGCGGTCGTTCTTATTTTGCAATTACCGATTAGTATCTATTCGGAGCGATATTCTACGAAATTCACACTATTATTGGGTATTGGATTCTTTGTTGGGGGATTAACTTTATTTGGCTTGGCAAATAGTAGTCTCCTATTTGTTATTGGGATGGTACTCTTTACCATTGGAGAGATTTTCGTATTCCCAACAATGAATGTCCTAATTGATGAAATTGCCCCCGAAACACAAAAAGCAAGCTTTTTAGGGGCTGCCCAATTCAAGAACTTAGGAAGTTTCATCGGACCTGTCATAGGCGGATGGCTGTTAGTGCATTTTCAAGATCAACTCTTTCTTTTGGTAGCGTTGATTGTACTATCTAGTGCAGCATTTTATAAGACGGCGATGAATTTGAAACATTAAAGTGAACTTGAATATGTAAAATAACCCGGTTAATGGACAATATAATAAGGTCCTCTAGCTGGGTTTTATTTTGCAGTTTTAATAATGAAATTAGTTTGCCAAATACAACGCTTTTCTCTTGATTGTTCTGCAATAAAAAGGTAAATTAAATTGTGCTAATAAAGAACTGTTCGTAATGGAACTGTTCGGAATGAAAGGAGTGGGGGAATTTGAGTCTTGAAAAGGACGCTGTTATAAGGTCTGAAAAGCTATTACATTCATTTTGGCATGTGAACCATTGTATTAGGAGGATAGTACAAAGAACGGCATTAGAAAATGATCTTACGATTCCTCAATATGCTCTATTAATAACGCTTGCACCATTTGAAGAGATGACTCAAAAACAGTTAGGGAAGGTAACTTTTTTTCCGAAAAGTACATTAAGTCAAGCTGTTGATGGACTTGTGCAGGCTGAATTGATTCATAGAAATCCTGTAGCAGATAACCGAAGAGAAATGTTGCTGACCCTTAGTGATAAAGGTCAATTACTTTATAACAAGATACAAAGCCAAGAGAGTAGTATTCTCCAAGCTTTTGAGACAGCGGCTGAGTCACTCAGTGAAAAACAATACGATGATCTTCTAACATCACAGCGCCAAATAATTACATTATTAGAAGAGGCTATAGAAAGAGGAGAATGATTAAAGTGCTTAAACTACTAAAAAACCTAACAGTTTATAAGTGGATTGTTCTAGCGGTGGTTGGACTTGTATTCGTTCAATCCATGGCTGATCTGTATTTACCTACTCTAATGTCCGACATCATTGATAAGGGAGTAGTAGTAGGTGACAAGAATTATATTTTGAAAATCGGAGGATTAATGCTTTTAGTGGCTGCATTCGGTGTGTGTGCATCGATTGTTGCAAGCTATTACTCATCAAAAGCGGCAATGGGTTTCGGTCGCGATGTCCGCCGAAAAGTGTTTAATCATGTTGAAGGATTTTCACTGCAAGATTTTGATGAAGTTGGAACAGCATCACTGATTACACGTACAACAAATGACATAACTCAAGTACAGCAAGTAGTGATCATGTTACTAAGAATGGTTGTAAGTGCACCGATTATGTTTGTTGGTGGATTAATAATGGCTTTATCAAAAGATGCAAAATTATCGCTTATTATCGTAGCAACAATCCCTGTACTAATGGGAGCAGTTATTCTCATTATGACAAAAGGAATACCGCTTTTTAAATTAGTGCAAACACGTTTAGATCGTTTGAATTTAGTATTACGAGAAAATTTAACAGGGATACGCGTTATACGTGCTTTTAATCGTGAAAAGCAAGAAAAAGTTCGTTTACAGAAAGCAAATAAAGATTTAATGGACGTTTCTATCAAAGTCAATAAAGTAATGGCATTTTTAATGCCGGTTATGATGCTTGTAATGAATTTAACAGTTGTTGGTATCATTTGGTTTGGTGGAATTCGTATCGATAATGGTGGTATGCAGATCGGGGACTTGATGGCTTTTATTCAATACGTCATGCAAATCATGTTCGCTCTTGTTATGGCATCAATGATGTTTGTTATGATTCCAAGAGCTGCAGTATCTGCTAAACGTATAAATGAAGTGTTAGATAAGAAACCAACAATACTTAATGAAGGATCTAAAGCGGTAGACCAAGAGCGAGGAACACTTGAATTTGACAACGTCTCTTTTACTTATCCAGGAGCAGAAGAACCTGTTTTATCTAATATTAGTTTCCGTGCTAAGTCAGGTGAAATTACTGCAATCATTGGGGGTACCGGTGCTGGGAAGTCAACACTTGTGAATCTAATTCCCCGTTTTTATGATGTTACTAGTGGAACGATTCGAGTAAATGGTGTAGATCTAAAAGAGACATCAATTGAAGAGGTACGTTCTAAGATTGGTTATGTACCGCAAAAAGCACTACTCTTTACAGGTACGATCGCTGAAAATATTTGCTTTGGTAAAGAAGATGCTACGCTAGAAGAGATTGAACATGCTGCGCGCATAGCTCAAGCAGAAGATTTTATTAGCAAAATGGAAAATGGTTATGAATCTGAGATTTCTCAAGGTGGTTCAAATGTATCTGGTGGTCAAAAACAACGTCTTTCAATTGCAAGAGCGTTAGTAAGAAAACCCGATATTTATATATTCGATGATAGCTTTTCAGCGCTTGATTATAAAACAGATGCAAGTTTACGTGCTGCATTAAAAGAAGAAACGAAGGATGCGACCATGCTACTTGTTGCTCAGAGGGTTAGTACTGTAGTTGATGCTGATCGAATCATCGTTTTAGATAAAGGTGAAATAGCTGGTATAGGTACACATAAAGAGCTACTTGAAGAAAATGAAGTATATCGTGAAATCGTGAAATCACAGCTCTCAGAGGAGGAAATCGCATGAGTAAGCACAGAAAAACGCAACCTCAAGGCGGCGGTCCAATGGGGAACGGCGGTAATATGATGATGGCGGGTCAAAAAGCGAAAGATTTTAAAGGTACGTTTAGACGTTTACTTAGCTTTTTAAAACCACATCGTAATCGATTAATTATCGTGTTTTTAGCAGCAATAATGAGTACAGTTTTCATGGTTGTAGGTCCGAAGATAATGGGTCATGCTATCACTGAATTATTTGAAGGGGCATATAGCAAATTCAAAGGAGTACCAGGAGCAGAAATCGATTTCCATGCAATTGGACAATTGTTACTGTTACTTGCAGGACTTTATGTTGTTAGTAGTTTGTTTTCGTATATTCAACAATATATTATGTCTAGCGTCGCTCAAAAAACAGTTTATGATTTAAGAACAGAGATCAATGAAAAGCTAGAGAAGCTTCCATTGAAATACTATGATGGACGAGCAAATGGAGAAACTTTAAGTAGGGTAACAAATGATATTGATACGATTGGTAGTACGCTACAGCAGAGTGTAACTCAGTTTATCACTTCGATTGTAACAATAATTGGGATTATTATCATGATGTTAACAATCAGCCCGTTGCTGACATTAATATCAATTGTAAGTTTGCCACTTTCAATTTTCGTTATTAAACCAATTTTGAAAAGGTCTCAAAAACATTTTGCAGAACAACAAAAAACACTTGGCCAGTTAAATGGTCATATTGAAGAAATGTATACAGGCCACCAAGTCGTGAAAGTATTTGGTCATGAGAAAAAAGCGGTCGCAGAGTTCGATGAAGTAAATGAAAAATTATATCAAGCAGGTCGTAAAGCACAATTTATCTCAGGGATGATTATGCCTTTAATGTCATTCATCGGGAATTTAAGTTACGTTATCATTAGTGTTGTGGGTGGTATTTTAGTAACACAACGTGCGATTTCAATTGGTGATATACAAGCATTTATTACGTACACTCGCCAGTTTACACAGCCAATTGCACAAACAGCGAACATTGCAAACATTATCCAATCAACAATTGCCGCGGCGGAACGTGTTTTTGAACTGCTAGATGAAGAAGAGGAAGTAAAAGAAGTGACATCATCTAGTTTAACAAAAGCGAAAGGAGCCGTGACTTTCGAGCATGTTAGTTTTGGATATGGCAAGGAACTTTTAATAGAAGACATGAATATTGAAGTACACCCAGGTCAAACAGTTGCAATTGTAGGTCCAACTGGAGCTGGTAAGACGACACTGATCAATCTGTTAATGAGATTCTATGAGTTAAATGACGGGAACATCAAAATTGATGGTATTGATACACGTAACATATCTCGCGAAAACCTTCGTAAAACATTTGGTATGGTGCTCCAGGACACTTGGCTCTTTAATGGGACAATTAAAGAGAATTTAGCTTTTGGGAAAGAAAATGCAACAGATGAAGAAATATTTTCGGCTGCCAAAACAGCTCGAGCAGATCAATTCATTCGTACACTTCCAGATGGGTATAACACAGTTTTAAATGAAGAAGCTTCTAACATTTCACAAGGACAAAAGCAGCTCTTAACTATTGCTCGAGCCGTACTTGCGGATCCACCGATCATGATTTTAGACGAAGCAACTTCTAGTGTTGATACGCGTACAGAATTACTGATCCAACAAGCGATGAATCGTTTAATGGAAGGGCGAACTAGCTTTGTTATTGCACATCGTCTATCCACGATTAGAGATGCTGACTTGATTCTAGTCATGGATCAGGGTAAAGTGATTGAACAAGGAACACATCAGGATCTGTTAGAAGATGACGGTTTTTATGCTGACCTTTATAACAGTCAATTTTCTAATAAAAAAGCAATGTAAAAATGTAGCCTTGATTCTAATTTGGAATCAAGGCTTTTTAACATTAGGAGGACAGAATAGTCAGTAATATTAGAATTGTATAAAATAACAAATGACAATATAATAAAAAGAATAGCTTAATATATTTGCAGAAATTACAGTCCGAATAATATGATGAAAAGCGGAGGTAAGCAATGAACATTTCTTATAAATTATTGTCGTCAGTAAGCTTTCAAGAAGCACATGGATTATTTAATAGAGGGTTTGAAGGATATTTATTACCGATGAATTTATCTTTTGAAACATTCATTAGTAAGTTTGGAAATGAAGGATTATCCCCATCACTCTCAGTCGTTGCGTATGATGGTATTGAGCCTGTGGGATTTGTACTGCAAGGGATTAGAGAAGTGGGTGGTCAAAAGGTTTCTTGGAATGGTGGAACCGGTATTGTGCCCGAATATCGTGGGAAGAAGTTGGGCTTTTCTTTGATGCAAGAGGCGGAGAAAGTCTTAATAGACAACAAAGTTTCTATAGCTACATTAGAAGCACTTTCTGAAAATAGACCGGCCATATTGTTATATGAGAAGTGTGGTTACAAAGTAGTTGACGATTTGCTCTTTTTATCAGCAGAAGGGGCATTAGATAATCAATTACCAAGTTTAGATGGCTATGAAATTCAAAGAATTCCTGCTGTACATGCAATAGGTTCACGTTTATTACCGTCTATTGTACCTTGGCAAACAGATCCTAGTAGCACACCTAAAATAGGTGGAGAAGTTGTGATGATTACAAAGGATGAAGATGTACAGGCGGCATGTCTTATTCGGAAAAAACATGTATTTGGAAATGAAACGGAAGGTATTACATTATTTCAAGTATCTGAAAATGGTGATGAAGAGGTACTAAATGCATTACTTGCGTATGCTTTAGAATATGATAAGCCAATAAATCGTACTACTTATAACTTCTTAAAAGGAAACGGACGAGTGATTTCCTTATTAATGAAAAGTGGATTTAAAAAGACGCCTGTTTCACAAGTATTTATGACAAAGACTTTCTAACTTAACCAGTTCAAAAATCAATAAAGTGACTGTTTTGCTTTTAATTTTTGGGCTCTATTTAACTTTAATATTAGTTTTTATTAATTAAGAAGCGTATTGGCTATTTTAAGTCGAATACGCCTTCTTTCATTCATGGGGTGAATAATTACATTAATATCCAGACTTATACTCTGCTACTAAGTATGCAATAATTAAAATTATGTTTAAAAGCATAATACCTAGAACAGAACTAGCTTTTGTCTGTGTAATTTCTTTCTTGGTAACATCTACTCCCTCTTTAAAGTTCTTACGTTTTTGTTTTTCAATAGTATATGTAAATCCCAAAAATAAAAATGCTCGTCCATTCAATAATGCTTCCTTAGGTTTGAAGAATTGCCAAATTAATAATGTATATAGCGGACTAAATAATAGGATACCTGTTAATATTTTCAACTCCTCCTAAAATTCCTATTTCTAAACTATGGTGAATTTTTTCGTTTAATAAAGATGGTATTCTACAAATATTCCTGAAAAACCTTTTAATCTATCATTTATCTCAATGGACTCGCTACGTTCGTGTATTGAATCTAAGCAACTATTCACGACAAATGTGTGATTACCTTGTTTATCTGTATGCAAAACAAGTGTATTTAAGAAATATCAAGAATCTAATTAAATAGATACCATTTTTAGAACATGCTATATCACAATTCAAGCCCTTCAATCAACAGATTGAAGGGCTCGTTAGTTAGGTTAAACAGATTTATTCATTTCGCTTGCTTGTTCTCTTTGCTGCCTTTTTGCTTTACGGAAGTGAAGTGTCTCGTATATAACGGGAATAACCACAAGTGTCAGCAATGTGGCCATTGTTAAACCGCCAATTACGACGATTGCAAGACTGCTGGATACTAAGCTAGTTGACTCAGCCTTTTTAAATAATAATGGAATCATAGCACAGACTGTCGCCATAGCGGTCATTAGAATTGGACGCATTCTTGTAGCTGCTGCTTCTACTAGTGCGTCACGAATAATCATTGTTTTTTCATTTTGTTTGACTCGATCTAGCAAAACAATCGCATTCGTAACTACAATGCCAATTAGCATTAAGGCACCAAGTAGTGCCGTAACATCTACCGTAATTCCACTAATCAATAGGCCGAGAATCGCGCCAATTGCTGCTAATGGAAGTGAACATAATATTGCAATTGGTGCACGGAATGTCTTAAAGGTTACAACCATAATTAAGAATACGATTCCGATTGATACAAGCATAGTGATAAATAAATCAGAGAAATCGTCTGCCTGCTGTGCACTTGCACCGCCAATATATACGTTTACTCCAGATGGAATCTTCATTCCTTTAACATCTTTCTTACCAAAGATAGTTTTAGTAATCTCTTCATTGACCTTTGATAGATGCTCAGGATCAACACTAGCGGTAATACGTACATATGAATTGCCATCTTTATGAATTATGTTTGTTGGCTTCTCTTCTTGTTTTAGCGTAGCTACTTTGGATAAAGGCTCCATTCCTGTAGGTGTAGCGACTAACATCTTGTTTAATTCATCTTTCGTTTTTGGGTTCAGGAGAGGCTCTATCATAATGGTAGTTGGCTGTGAACCAATCGTTGCCATTCCTATAGGCGTTCGATTTAGAAAAACACCTAATTGCTGAGAAATTTGCGTTGCGCTTCCTTCAGCAGCATTCACTTTATAGGAATAGACCATTTTTTTGTCATCCTGATTGGTTGTTACCTTATCAATACCTTTTATTCCTTCGATTTTTTCTTTTACATTAGTTGCAGTTTTTTCAATTTGATTTAAATCATCACCCATAATATCAATCGTAATTGGTGAAGATGACCCTGACATAAAGGAAGCTGTATCTACTGTTAGTTCTGCACCCACATACTCATTCTTTTGTTTTTCTAGTCTTTCAAGCATTTGTTCTGTATCTTTACTATCCTTTAACATGATCATGATGGTTGCAAGCGTTGGAGAATTAACCCCTCCAAATCTCGCGGCATCTTCTGTATTACCAAGCTGTGTATATTCATATTCCACTTCATCTTGAGAGTGAATGTAATCTTCAAGGCGAAGTGTATTTTCTTTTACTTTTTCAAGTGGTGTATCATTTGGATATTCTAAAGTTGCCTGAATGAAATCAGCTGTCGATTTATCAATCTCTCCCTTAGGCATTGCGAAATAAGTCCCAATTGAACCTGCAAATAATAACAAAGAGAGTAGATATACAACCCATTTGTGATTTAGTGTCCATGTTAATAAGCGAGAAAAACGTACTGCAGGCTTATGCACAGCAAGTTTACTATTTTTCAATAAGGATGAACTCATCAACGGTACAACTGTGACTGCAACAATTAATGAAGCGAGTAAAGAATATGTGATCGTCAAGGCAAATGGCATTAAAAAGTCTTGTAAACTGCCACTAACTAATCCTATTGGTAAGAATACGGCAACAGTTGTTAGTGTAGAAGCTAATATAGCTGTTCCTACTTCTTTTGTCGCTTCTACAACAAGACTAACTGAGAATTTTTCGTTTTGCATTTTCCGGAAAATGTTTTCTATTACGACGATACTATCGTCAACAAGTCTTCCAACAGCTACAGCTACTCCACCTAATGTCAAAATGTTTAAAGACACTCCTGACATCCATAGCAGAAACAGTGTAAAAGCTAGAGAAAGCGGTATGGAGACAATCGTAATAAATGTTGAACGTAGGTTTCTTAGAAATAGAACAATTACTATGGTCGCGAATAGTGCGCCTAATAATACTTCTTTCATCATCGTATTTACGGAACCTTCAATCATATCGGCTGTCGACATAATAACATCGCTCTGGACATTATGGTATTGTTTGTTCATTTTCTTTGTTACTTCGGCAATTTCTTTCCCTGTACTTACTGCGTTTGCATTACTTTGTTTCGTCATAATAAGAATTAACGCATCTTTACCGTTTACACGAGTAAGAGTAGTAGTTGGCTTTTTAATGCTTACTTTTGCGACATCCTCCAGTTTGACATCTGGAGCAATGGACAGTTGTTTAATGTCTTTCAAAGAATTCAATTTTCCAATGATTTTGATGTTACTGGCTTTGTCGTCAATCGTTTTTTCCCCGACAGAAGCAGAAAGGTTTTGATCTTGGAGTACTGTCATAATATTCTCAAGTGATAATTGTTTTTCTGCTAATAGCGTATTATTTATTTTTATAGAAACATATGAACTTTCTGTACCAAACGCTTGCACATCTGCGATACCTTTTATATCTTTATACATTGGAATGATTTTTTTCTTAGCAAATTCGCTGTTTCTTTTTGTTAATCCATCCTTAAAAGTAATAGAAACATCTGCGATCGGGATCATGGATGTATTAAGCTGAATGATTGAAGGTTTCTGAACATTCTTAGGTAATGTCACCGTAGCAAGAGCTTCTTGCACTTCTTGCTTAGCATCTTTCATATTGGTTTTTGATTCAAATAATATATCGATTTGTGTAAATCCATCACCTGTTGTGGAGAAATAATCTTTCTTTCCTTTGACAGAACTCACTGCGGTTTCAATTGGCGTTGTGACCTGTTCCTCCATCGAATTAGAATCGATTCCTTGCCCCAGTGCAATAATCGTTATTTGCGGTTGATCAGCAGGTGGTAAAAACTCCATTGGTAATTTGAAATAGCTAACACATCCTAAAAGTAATACAAGGATTGTAACTAATGTTATGGCCGCTTTATTCTTGAAGGACCATTTAGTAAACACAGACATTTAATAAAATCTCCTTTCTCATACTCATCCATTTTATGCATTGCTCAATCTCAACATTAAGATTTCTCACTTTTTTTTGTGGTTTTCCTCCTGTATGTAATTGTAAGTCTTTGGAATTTTAAGGATAATAGACCAGGGGTGGTGGTTTCTCTAAGTCTTGAGACCGATTTTTAATCATTTGAGGGACCGATTGCAGATTCAATGATTCGAAATTTGAAGGAGATTTTATATTTCAAATTGCTAAGGTTATACTTAAAGATATACATTAGGGATTTATGGTTATTTTAGTACGTTCGAACAAATAATATAAAAATTGCCCAACTTTAAAAAGCTAAGCTGTTATTAGAGGACATAAAATCATGCTAATGTAGATAATCCTTTGAAAAAGTAGATTCTAAAATTAACTATCCAATAAAGAAAACTATAGAAGGTGAAAATTTGTACCGAATATTACTAGTAGAAGACGATGAATCGCTTGCAACATTATTAGCTGAACATCTAGAGAATTATAATTATCAATGTACAATCTGTACGGATTTTGAAGATGTATCCGGAGAAGTTGAACGGATAAAACCGCATCTTGTTCTTCTTGATATCAACTTGCCAAAATACGATGGATTCTATTGGTGTAGAAAGATTAGGCAATTCTCAACTTGTCCTATAATCATTATCTCCGCGCGCAATGGTGATTTTGAACAAGTCTTTGGCATTGAGAACGGGGCAGACGACTATATTACGAAGCCGTTCTCACTTGATGTTGTAATAGCAAAAGTAAATGGTCAAATTAGAAGGATTTATGGTGACTATGCATCAAATCAAACGGAGCGTACTGTCGTCAAAGGGGATTTGAAACTATATCTTGAAAGTATGATTCTTGAAAACAATCATGAGCAAGTTACGTTAACAAAAAAAGAGTTAATGCTTGCTAGCATGTTACTAGAAAATACACCAAAAGTATTAAGCCGAGATGTATTACTAGCTAAGCTATGGGATGATGAGAGCTTTGTTGAAGAAAATACATTAAATGTGAATATCGCAAGACTACGCAAAAAGCTACAGGATGTAGGGTCAAAAGCTGAGATTGAGGCGGTCCGGGGGGTAGGATATCGCTTAATTGAGGGGACAAGATGAAACTTTTTATAAAAGACCAACTACCAATTATTATTTTGTATGGGTTAACATTCATCGGTTTGTTCCTGTTATATGACTGGTTAGGGGAGATGAATAATAAGAAAGGCTATTTCATCTTTTTAAGTTTAGTTCTATTATTCTTATTTCTTCTTTATCAGTACTTTAGCCATAAAAACCTCTATAAACAATTATCTACTAAGCCTGAAAAGCTAGAGGATGCGATCATTCCAAAACCTTACTGTGCAATGGAAGAAGCTTATAGTAAAAGTATGCATAGCTATTTGCAACTACATCATTATGATATGAATCGTTTAACAAAAAGACAGAAAGAGTACCAAGTAATGATAAATAATTGGGTACATCAGATAAAGACACCTGTTTCGGTGATTAGCATGTTAACACAAATGAATGAGGGAGATCCAAATTTCAGTAAAGTGAAACGTGAAGTTAACAAAATCAATTATGATCTATCACAAATATTGACATATCTTCGTACTGAAGATTTTTCGGCAGATCTTAAAATCGAAAAAACTTCATTTAGAGATGTGATATTAGAAGTCACGAATGATTTAAAAGATTTTTTTATTTCGAAGTCTGTCTTTCCAAATCTATCAGTTAGTGAACATCTATCTGTCTATACTGATGAAAAATGGATGAAAATTGTCTTATATCAAGTCATTAATAATGCTATTAAGTATAGTGATGAAGGCGAGCGAGTTCATATCGCAGTAGAAATGGAAGGGGAAACAGCCATTCTAAAAATTACGAACAAAGGAATGGGCATCGAACAAAGTGACTTGAACCGAGTATTTGACTTATTCTTCACCGGTGAAAATGGTCGAAGGAATGGTGAATCAACAGGAATGGGTCTCTATATTGTGAAAAAAATCCTTGATATGCTAAATCACGAATACAAAATTGAATCTACCGTTAATGAGAAAACAACTTTCTCTATTTACTTTAAGCCATGATGATGTCATGGCTTTTATTTATGACAAAAACGTAATGATACTGCAATGATAGGAAATTGTGAGCTTTCCATTCAGCACTTATGATTAGGTTAGTCAAAAGACGTCAAATATTAAAAGTAATGACCAGAAGGAGAAGATAATTAAATGAAGATTTTACAGGTTGATAACCTTGAGAAGACATATATGGGGAAAGTAAATTTTAAAGCTTTACACTCTGTTTCTTTTGATTTGGAACAGGGGAGTTTTGCGGCTATTATGGGACCTTCAGGTAGTGGGAAGACAACATTGTTGAATTGTATTTCAACGATTGACTTGCCAACTGATGGTGAAATCACGATTAATGGGCAACACCCACATAAATTAAATGACGATAACTTAGCGCAATTTAGAAGAAAAGAACTTGGTTTTGTATTTCAAGATTTTAATTTAGTTCATACGTTATCGGTTAAAGAAAATATCCTTCTTCCACTTGTTTTAGATAGTATACCGGCTTCTGAAATGGAGAAGAGATTAGAAAAAGTAACAAAACTATTAGGTATTGAACAACTATTACAAAAGCGAACTTTCGAAATTTCTGGAGGACAAGCACAACGAATAGCTATTGCACGTGCTATCATTCATCAACCATCGTTATTACTTGCTGATGAGCCGACGGGAAATCTTGATACTAAATCTGCTAAAGATGTCATGGAGCTTTTTAAATCGATCAACAAAACATTACAAACGACTATTCTAATGGTTACTCATGACCCTTATGTAGCAAGTTTTTGTGATCGTGTCATCTTTATAAAAGATGGGAATCTTTATAATCAAATACATCGAGGCACTAAACAAGGAGAGTTTTATCAGAACATCATGGATACCTTGACCTTCCTTGGAGGTGGAAGAAATGACATTTAATCATATTGTCTTACAAAATATTTTAAGAGATAAATGGACATATATCGCTTATTTCTTGAGTAGTGTTTTTTCTATCTTTATCTTCTTTTCATTTTCAGTTTCCATGTTTCACCCTGATTTATCAATCATTCAAAATGGTTCAGCACTATCGCTAGCTATGATGGCGGGCAATGTGTTAGTCTACTTATTTTCTTTCATTTTTATATCGTATTCAGTTATGTCTTTTATGCATATGAAACAAAAGACGCTTGGCTTATTTGTCATCATGGGTGCATCTAATAAGCAGATAAAAAAGATGGTCTTTCGAGAAAACATGTTTATTGGGATTATTGCGATATTGACAGCTATAATAATGGGCCTATTATTTGCCCCTCTATTTCTAATGATTACGAAGAAGATTATGAACGTTGAAGGATTTGCTATGTATTTTCCGATGAAAGCAATTGTTTTAACAAGTGCGATGTTTTTAGTGTTATTTCTAGTGATTTCTTTAATCACACCTTTCTTTATCCGTAAACAACAAATCATTCGATTGTTAAAGTCGGATAAGAAGAGTGAAAGGGAAGTGCGACTTTCTCCAATAAAATTATTACTGGGGTTAGTCACAGTAGGCTTTAGTTTGGTAGCGATGACGATCAAAAATGATGCTTCGTTTATCCGTCCATTGGTAGATAGTGATTTTGGGGTTATTGTTTTATTAATCATTTTTCTGATGGGACTGTATCCGTTATACATGCAACTCTCACTGCTAAGTATTACTATAGTACAGAAAACCAACTATTATTTACAAAGAACAAATATGCTAACAGTTTCAGGGTTGAAGTCAAAAATACGATCAAACGTGAAAATCATGTATCTAGTGTCCTTATTATTGATGGGCTCTTTTTTCTCAATAGTGATGTTGTATAGTGCCAATGCAAACGTCGAGGATAGTACTAAAGCTAATTATCCATTTAGTTTTATGTATGTTTCCAATACGGGTAATGCTCAGGAGAAAGAGCATGTAGGGCTATTACAAAGCACATTAGAAAATGAAAGAGGATACCAATCTTATAAATTTGATGTTTTGTGTAACCTAGAAAATAGAAGTCAATCTTTCATTTCTCAAAGTGATTATAATCAAGCCGTTCAGGGGATAAATGGAAAACCCGTTGCACTAAAACAGGATGAAGTTTATATAGTGAGCGGTAATTCTAGAATACATCCGAATCTTGAAATTTCGACGCAATTCCAGCAAGTATTCAAGAAAGCGGATATAAAACCGCAAGTTGTAGGTTCTGCAAGTCAAAATCTAATGCCAACGGGTTATCTTAGTCGCTTATTAGTTGTTTCGGACGAAGCTTACTCTAAAATCAATCAATTAAATATGTTCAACCATATCAATGTTTTTGCCTATAATATTAGCGATTGGAAAGAAAATATCAAATTGGCAGAAACACTGGAAACGAAAATACACATTGATTCTGATGTTGAATATGGGCAAAATTTTGGCTTTTTTAGCGCAGGAAATTTGTATGCTACAGATAAAAACGCTAAAAACTTGATGTTCTATATCGGTTTCATGCTTAGTCTAATTTTCATGATTGCTGCTCTTAGTATGATCTATTTCCGACTCATTACCGACTTTGACAAAGAACGTGAGATGTACAAAGGAATTATGAAAATGGGGCTATCGAAGAAAGAACTTTCCACTGTGGTATCCAAACAATTATTCGTGTTAATGTTTGTACCATTTATTGTTGCTAGTGTCTTTCTATTCATTGGAGTCGATTTTCTAGAAGAAGTGATGGGTGGTTCATTACAGACAATAGCTATTTATAGCTTTGGCGTTTTCTTTACCATCCAATTGCTAGGCTATCTGATTGTAAATCGTAAGTATAGAAAAACGTTAATTACAGAATTAGCGAAATAGTTTGATTGTAATTCATTTAATCTCAATATCAATCAGTTTTAAACAAAAAAAGAGATGTTATAAAAAGACTTGCCCAGCAGAGGGGGCAAGTCTTTTTACATATTGGAACATACGAGGTCTACAAAATGAGGGCAACAATCGCGATAGCAACCATAAGAACACAAAAACCTATAAGCGTATAGCCGATTACACGAATTCCTTTTGGTTGTTGTTGTAAATGTAGTTTCTTATGAGATGGAGCACCCATTATTTGATTATCAGACTCCATCGGATCAAATATTGTATCTTCATTATTTAATGTACTTGATGCATCTTGAATAATTTGATTCTTTTCTTCCATAACATTACCTCCTCTTAAAGGTTGTAATAAAAATGACTTGAATTATTACCAATTTATTCAACTATACACGATAATTATATTGCTTGAAAGCGTTAATTATAAGTAAATAACCTTGTTGAATAGGATTATCTTTTTATTTTGAAGTATGAAGTAATAAATGGAAGGGTACTGTTTTAGAATGCTCTCAATACAGCATTCATAGTAAGATTTAGAGGGGGGGCTATTAAGTAGAGGGATACAATTTCAGTTTTCAGAGTGAAGCCTTAAAGGAAATATGTAATCTTGCCAAACTTTCAAAAATCGAAACGAGGTTTTAGTAAAAGATGATTAAGCTTTTCAGACGGCTCATTTTTGTTCCCATAACTGGCAAGATAATTTAAAATAGAGATAGCTAGTTTTTCTTATTTAACTATAGAGACAGGTGGTTCCAACAATAAGCAGAAATGATATTATAAATTACAAATGGAAAATAGGATAAAATTTGGAACTTTTATTAGTTATAATCGTTTAAATTAAATGGCAGGCTAATGAATGTAATTAATGAGATATCAATGTATCTAATTAAAGTGATTGTTCAAATAAATACGAATTTGAGGGTGATCTCGGTTTGCTAATGCTTTTAATTCAGTTTGTTACAGCTACTATACTATGTTTCTTTTCTACTTTTTTTGCGTGGTATGAAGGTAGTACAATCCTTGATAATCCATGGGAATGGAAGTATTCAACACCATTTTCTCAATTGTTATATGGAGAAGTACATAGTGCTAGCGATATATCACAACTCGACTACTTTATATATGCAGCTAAATTTCAACCCACTTTTCCAGCTATTATGGTAATAAGCAGTGTATATATGCTTATTCTTATTGGGTATTATTCTTTCAAGGAAAGGTATAAATGGTTTGCTTATTATCTATTCATTTTAGCTGGAGGATTATCTATTCTTAGTTATTTTATATATATTTCGACTACTTTACGTGGGGAAATTCTTTTCTATATTTGTATAGTGAGTAGTGTTCTGTGTTTAGCAATTGCTACGATATCTTACTTTCAGATTTTTAATCGTAACACGAATAACAAACAAATTTTCTTGAAATAACGGGGCAAAAATTAAACAGAGAAACGTTTTATTTGCTGTTTCTCTGTCTGAATTACTAGTAATTGTTCTTTCCTCATTAATTTCCCTATAAAAAATCACCCCAATCGTTAGTTTTTGTCTAACAGCTGAGGTGTAGTTCTTGTTCTTTATTACATTTCTTGTAAAACACCCTTAATTAAATCAACGAATTGTGTTCTAACTTTACTCGCCACTTCAATTACTTCATCATGATTTAATGGCTGATCTAATATTCCACATGCCATATTTGTTAGGCAGGAAATGCCAAGTACTTTCATATTTCCATGAATGGCTACTATAGCTTCTGGAACGGTTGACATACCTACAGCATCTGCGCCTAAAGTACGAATCATGCGAATTTCAGCAGGAGTTTCGTAAGCGGGTCCACTCCACCAGGCATAAACACCTTCTTGCAAGGTAATGTTTTGTTCTGTAGCTACTTTAGAAGCAATATTACGTAAATTACGATTATAAACTTCAGAAACATCAGGGAAACGAGTTCCCAATTCATCATTATTTGGACCAATTAATGGATTTGTACTAACCAAATTAATATGATCAGTAATTAACATTAGATCTCCTGGATTAAAGCTTGTATTAACAGCACCGCAAGCATTAGTAATAATTAGCTCCTCAACACCTAACGCTTTCATTACACGTACTGGAAAAGTTACTTCGTCTAAAGTAAAGCCCTCATAATAATGGAAACGACCTTTCATAGCTACTACTGTTTTTCCTTTTAATTCTCCAATTACTAATTCATTGGCATGTCCAATTGCTCCAGACTTTGCAAAGTGAGGTATTTCACTATAAGGAATTTTGAAAGGGTTCTCAATTTCATCTGCAAGAGTTCCTAAACCAGACCCTAAAATCAGTCCAATCGAAGGACGATAATCTGTCTTATTCATAATGAAATCTCTAGCTTCTAAAATATCTTGTAATTTGTGCATCAATAATTCCTCCTTAAATAAAAAACATAAACGTTACTGAAAATTGATTTGCTATTAGACAAAATGTTTAAGTATGCATGCAATAGGTGAAAATAATGATTTTTCCTTACATTGCATCAGTAGAATTTTAATTGATTTTTTAGCTATTGTAAATAGTGTGCAATTGGGAGTGCGAACACTATACTGAACAAGTTATCAAAGGGCTGCTGCTTAAATTCAGTCGGCTTAAGAAAAACAAGAGTTTGAACTAAGTGTAGCCAGCCGCTTATTTCTTATACAACTTATATGCCAATGTAATCTAGACACAATATGTTTTTCTGATTTTTATAGTTTCGTTCGGGTTTCATTATGGCGTAATTATGCCTGGTGTGTCTCCCATAAGATAAATCAAATTCAGTTTTAGTTATCAATTCAATATATGTACATATCAGAATTACCATAAATATTTTGTATATGCTATTTCTATTTTCAGTATATAAAAGTGAAGAAAAAAATAAAAAACCTGAGAGAATACCCCCAGGTTTTCATTAATCTTTATTCATTAATTTAAAAATAAAACTTACAATTAAAATCAACAGAATGGAGCCAATTAATGCAGGGAAAATATAAAAGTCACTTACTAATGGTCCCCATTGACCTAATAATTTACCACCTATCCAAGCTCCAATAATGCCTGCAATCACATTACCTATCATTCCACCTGGGATGTCCTTACCTATAATTAAGCCCGCTACCCATCCGAGAAGGCCACCTATAATAATAAACCAAAGAAAACTGAACATACCGAACTCTCCTTTTAAATTTGGATTTGATATTAGTATTCCCCAATAACTGAAGATTATTAATTTTTAACGGAAACATTACCATGAGTAGATCAATCCAAGCTACTTAAATTAGATTACAGGTAGCTGATTTTCCATGAAAAGGAATCGGGATAGTATAAAATAGCCACAAAGTGTAAAAAACATAATTGAGGAGTTTGGAACTGAAACTGATATCAGCGAAGTAGCGAAGCAGAATAATAAAGGTGAGCAAAACAAGCAAAAAGCTTCGGGTAAATTTGCTAAGAATAATCAAAATAACTCGAACTATTCATGGATACCTCTAATAAATAGTTTTAGGAAGAACTTGATGAAGATATCGACGCTGAATAATTTTTATAAAAAAGAAGTAAAGAGCATGTCGATGAACAAGAATACGATTATAAACATATTTATCTAATCTTAATGTTTGTTTGAATTAATAATAATGATTTTTCAATTACTTTAAAGAACCTCCACACTAGATCAGAATCATTTTTGAGTAGAAACTTAACCTGTCACCGTCTTAATAACACTAAATTTTAATTTTTTTAATTTGACGTATTTTTCTTCCAATATAAACCACACTAATTGTCCATTACAGAAAAGGGTGAAAACATGGTAAATAAAATAGTCATATCCGTTATAATCATTTTCTTGATAGTTAGCCTTACATTTGCCTTTTCAATGTCTCCTACCAAAGATATTAAAAATACTGTTATCAATCAAAAGCAAAAACAAAAACCAGTTATACTCATTACTGTAGACTCTCTTATGAGTCAGTCCATTCAACAAGCTATTCAAGAAAAAAAAGCACCTGCCTTTTCATTTTTAATGAAAAACGGACAATTCTACCCAGAAGCAATTAGCTCTTATCCTACAATGTCTGTCGCGATTGACAGCACTTTGTTGACTGGTACTTATGCTGATCAACATAAGATTCCAGGTCTTATTTGGTTTAAGAAAGATGAAAATCGCATTATTAGTTATGGAAGTGGGATAAGTGAAATATGGAGCCTTGGAGTTAAAAATGTTGCCTACGATGGTATTGTAAATTTAAACAAAGAGCATTTGAGCAAAAATGTTCAGACTATTCATGAAGAACTATCAAAGGATAACATTCAATCTGCCTCTATCAATGGACTTTTATACCGTGGAACTTTTCACCATCAATTAAATGTCCCGAAACTAATTTCAGCAATGGGACTTCTACCAAGTAAAATAGATACCAATGGACCATCATTACTTTCATTGGGAACATTGTCTCAATATAATCCCAATAATGATCGTCAAAAGTTTGCGTGGAAAAGTATGGGCGTAAATAATCAATTTACCGTTAACGAGTTGAAATTTTTAATTAAACATAATAAATTACCCGCATTTACTCTGGCATATCTTCCAGATGCAGATAAGGATTTACATAAAAAAGGGCCAGAGTATATAGAGCCAATTGAAAAAGCAGATCAATATCTTCAAGAGCTACTCAATTCTTATTCAACTTGGGAGGAAGCGATTGAACAGGTAATTTGGATTGTGCATGGAGATAGTTCTCAATCTAAGATTATGAAAGATAAGAACACTTCGCTAATCGATTTAAATGATATTTTAAAAAACTATACTTTTTGGGAAAGTAAGAAAAAGAATAGCGAAATTGCAATCGCGATTAACGAGAGAATGGCGTACATTAACTTAATTAAAGAAAACATTGAAATTTCAAAAATAATAGAGACATTAAAAAAAGATAACCGAATTGGTTTTATTGCATGGAAAGAGGGAGGAACAAACTATGTTATTTCTCCACAATCCGATAAGAATTTCACATTTTCCCCAAATGGTACTTATAAGGATCTGTATAACCAATCATGGAAGTTAGATGGTGATCATTCCATTTTAGATTTGGAAATTGATAATCAAGGGCTTATTAAATATGGCGATTATCCAGATGCTCTCGCAAGACTGAATGGTGCTCTGCATTCACATGAAGGTCAATTTATTATTGTAGATGCCAAACCAAACTTTGAATTCATAGAAAAACATAGTCACAACCATGCTGGTGGAGGAGCACATGGTTCTTTACACAAAGTCGATTCTCTTGTTCCGCTCATAATCGCTGGTACACATGAAAAACCTGAATACAATAGACTTGTTGACATTAAAAAATGGATTATTAAATTAACAAAATGATTCCCTTACCTTAGACATTATAGAGGTAGCGTCAGGAAAATGAGCATTTGCAATGTTAAGGAATATATGATTACAAACCCCAATTTCTTCAGATACGTTAAAAAAGCAGTAGAGACTTTGTTTGAAATTTGAAAAGGATTAAGCTATTTTCTCTGCTCTATTCAAATATAAGTCTTTAACATAGACACTTGTAATTGTTGAGTTCTTAGTGTTTCTATTCTCGAAATTTGCAGAACAACTGGGTCAGTTCTGTTTGCTTTACTCATTTTAGTTGAAATTGATGAATCCCTTGTTAAGTTAAAGGAATATGAAGGTGAATTTGTTTCTGTTGAAGGATTAAAAGTGAAACTTCTTGTAACCTAATAAAAGGCCTCCATTTAGCTGAGTAAAATGGAGGCCTTTTATAGTGATTGTTGGAAATAATGCGAGAATGAACGAAAGTAACAAAGTTGCACTTATTGCATCCCTAAAAAGAAACCTGATATTTTAATTCAGATACCTATTTCTGTTTTATTGAATCGAATCAAAAATTTCTATTTTTCAACTAACGGGTGCGTTAGTGAAATTCCATTGGGTTGCTTTGGAAGCACATTTTTTTTATCGAACTATAGAGGGATTTTTTTATTATTTTTTCCAAATACATACAACAGAACGTGTATTCGTGTTATGATTTTATTAATAACACTATTGTAGGGGGATGAATATGAAATTAAAAAATGTCAACATTGAAGAACAAATGAAACATTATAATGTCCTAGGTATAAGTATTGCATTGCTTGAGAACGGTCAAATTAGCAGAACAGAAAATTACGGTTTACTAGAGGTAGAAAGTGATAGAAAAGTAACTGAAAATTCTATTTTTAGTTCGTGTTCCATTAGCAAGTTCTTAACAGGAATGATTGCTTTAAAGCTAATAGAGGAGGGACTTCTTGATTTAGATGAGGATATAAATACAAGGCTTGTATCGTGGAAAGTACCAGAAAATGAATTCACTAAAAATAAATGCGTTACATTGAGAAATTTACTTAGTCATCAATCTGGAATTAAGGACCCTGAAGGTGGTTTTTTTGAACTAAATTCAAAAATAGGTGTTCCTTCGATGGTTGAATTATTAGAGGGAAAAACTTCTTATTGTAAAGCTCCTATTCAAGTACAGTGTGTACCAGAGAGTGAATTTCACTATTCAGATGCAGGATTTTGTGTTGTTCAGCAACTAATTGAAGATGTTACTGAAAAGCCATTTTATCAAGTGGTGAATGAGTTAATATTTAAACAATTAAGAATGAAAAATAGCCATTTAAATACAACAACAATGTTAGTGATGGATAAAAAAGAATTCTCTTGTGGTCATAATAAAAACGGTGAATTAGTAGATGGAAAGTATCCTATATATCCATACCCAGCAGCCTCTGGATTATGGACAACTTCTTTAGATTTAGCTCAATTAGTACTTGAGCTACTAAATGCTCTAAAAGGAGAAAGTAAAATTGGCATTTCGAAAAGATTAGCAAAAGAAATGATAACACCTCAAAAATGTAAGAGTTGGACTGGATTAGGCGTGTTTCTTGAAGGCTCTGAAAGAGAATTAGAAATTACATCACTTGGATGGGGAGTAGGCTTTCAATGTATGATGGTAGCATTTTCACACATAGAAAAAGGGGCAGTTATCATGACGAACGCAGAGTTAGGTGTTCATCAAATGGAAGGAATTATAGGAGATATATATAAATCACTGATGCCATAAAAAGCGTTATTTTAGGGGGGAGAAAGATGCAAATAGCTTTAGCGAATCCAACTCAAATATCTGAAGTTGTGAATTTCTTTAACGAAAATTTAGATCGTAATAACAGTGCTATTTATTCTGAAGAGTTTTTATGTCCTCTTGGAATTAAAGCAGCTATAAGAAGAAAGCAAATGATAGTGGCAACAGTAGAAGGTCAAGTAGTAGGAGCATTTCGGTTTTACCCCAAAAAAACACAAAACAAAATTTCTTTGTATCAATTTGCAATAAGCGGGGTTTATCGTGGTCAAGGGTTGTTAAAAAAGATGTTAAATAAGTTAAATGATTTACCTATTGTTGCCCTATGTCCTACTGATGCCAATTTTAATGAATATTATTATAAATCAGGTTGGAATTTACAAGAACAAAGTGACGAGTTCAAAATCTGGGTTTTTAGTAACCCTAATTAAGTTTTGTGAACTTCTTCACTTAAAGAACGAGGAAGGCAATCTTTTGGATGAAGAAATATTATATATTCGGAGTAGGTGAAAATAAGTGACTTACTTATAATTTATATTTGGGTACTGTGCTTTATATTTAGTGATTTGGTTACATGAAGTTGGACTGGGGATCTTATTTGCAAAATATAAATGCAGAGACAATCCTTTTAAGGTTCATGTACCATTCTATTTATTTTTTCTCTACACCACATCCTGTTAATGAAAAAGAGGCGATAACTCTAAATAGTAGTCAATACTTTTATATTGGCATAGCGGGAATAATAGTGAATCTGCTTTTTGGTATTCCTGTACCGTCCTTTTACTAACGATGGAGTTTAATAATTCAATTTTAGTTTTCTTTTTTTATTCTTTTGCCTTATTTCATCTAGTGGAGGCTGCAAGTTACTTGACAATTAGCAATATTTTTCATGCAAATGGTATGACAACTGTTCAAAACTACAAACCAAAATTAAGAATACTATTATTTTTAATAGGAATATTCATAGTTATCCTTATCGTTTTCATGCTAATCAAAAGTTCTGAAAGTTGGAAAATTGGATACTTCATTTCAATAATAATCATGATTTTAAGCATGGGATTAGGAAGAATCTTTTTTAACCTAAGAACACGGGCTACATAGTCAGCTCCTCTTCTTATTAAACTAATGAGGAAAATAATTAAAGAATTTATCGAAGGGTGTGGAGAATTATGGGTTCAAGAATAATGCACTTGGTTATCGCTAATAGAATTGCAGAGTGTCTGTCGATAGAAGATAGAACACCATTATTACTTGGAGGCATTGCGCCAGATGCTGTTTCATCAAAAGAAATATCACATTACTTTAAAGGTGAAGTACAGGATTATTCACGAAGCATTGATTATAAAGGTTTTTTACATAAATATCATGCGCAAGTAGAAAGTCATTATATTTTGGGATATTATACACATTTAATCGCTGATGATATATGGCTGAAAGGTTTTTATCTTCCTTGGTTGAAAAATAGAATGGAAGCTAATAATGAAATTTTTAATTTATACCATAATGATTTTCGATTACTGAATGGAAAATTATTAGAATACTATGGTTTTACAGTTGAATTGAGAAAAATGCTCAGTAATCTTCCTCCAATATTGGATTTGCAAGAGGTTAAGTCTAAAGATGTTGAAGAATTTATTCCTTATGTATTACGCGATATGCAGTACGATAAGGAAGTGATAAAAGAAAGACTTAATGTATTTACGTTTGATCAGATAGTTGGTTATATAGAGACATCAGTTGATAAGGGGTTATTGAACATAAAATACTTACTTCCTTAATCTATTTATTGTGAATTTGACACGACTTTATTTACTGTGATAATTTCAACTTAGAGGTGATAAAAAATGGCTTTTCAATCTAAAAATATTTTTATCAATTTACCAGTGAAAGATCTGAACAAATCCTTCAAGTTTTTTCAAGAGTTAGGTTTTGATTTCAACCCACAATTCAGTGATGAGAGCACAGCCTCTATGATCATTAGCGACAATATCTTCGCATTGTTAATGGTTGAAGATCGTTTCAAAGAGTTTATCAAGAAGGAAATTACGGATACTACCACTTCTGCAGAAGCGATTTTCTGCTTATCTGCTGAAAATCGGGATCAAGTGGATGAGTTGGTAAATAAGGCACTGGCATCTGGAGGTATATCTTATAGTGACCCTCAAGACCATGGATTCATGTATATATGGGGTTTCCAGGACTTAGACGGCCATATCTGGGAAATAGCTTATATGGATGAAAGTGCAATAAATCAGGGATAAGCTTTTCGGTTTAAGTTATCTTATAAAATTTTAATTTTCGTAGTGATGATGCCTTAACAGGTATCATCTTTTTTATTTCACCATAACGACATTCACAATGGGAATAGAAGGATATTGAGCTGTTCAGACTGCTCTTTTTTCAAATTCAATTCGACAAATTACTAATAATATATATGAATCGGGCAAATTATCTTAACTGATAAAATAAGGTAGTAATCAAAAATATGAGAAACAAACAATATACCTTTAATTTTGCTGTTTTTGTTTTGATATTAACTTTATCATCCATAGTTGTGGTGTTTGCGGACCCTCAAAATAACTGAGTTAAATAAAATTAACTCAAAAAATTATTATGTGAGCAAATGTGTGAGCAATTTGGAGAGTAAGTGATCTGTTTCTAATAGCTTAAAGTAAATTAGGTTTGATTGTCGTATTCTTAAAAGATGAATATAAGGATTAGACAGGCTCTCTTGGTATTGTTTTTCTTCAAATAGAGTGGCCAAATTTCTGTGTGAAGGGCATTGTCAGAGGCTAAGAATGATAAAGACTTGAGTTATATCTCGTGACTCGAGGGCACAATTCTCAATACGGAAGCCATGTCGGTTTAGGTTACTGCTATTTGTATGATACCTCATTTTTATGCATATTCCTGAACCCCACGCTGCATAATTTTTTTTAGTTCATACTGTTTTATCAGATAGTTGTAATCCAGATAGACTTGGAGCTCTTTCTTTGCTTGTTTAATAGTACGAAAATTCTTCATAGGCATTTCCCCTCAAGCTATACATTTAGAACTCATCTCTTCTAGGATGCTTTTATACTTATTTGTACAGGTTACATCCCCGGATTTTTTTATCAATAAGGTTAACCAGTTAACTTATTAAAATAATTTATATGATCCCATAACAGTAATCCTTTCACTTCCAATCAATAAATATTTGACGATATTTTCTTTCTGTATGTTTTGCGATATCACATTGTTCATCTATCCCTAGCAATCGTTTTAAACCTTTCATGCGGTACTCTACTTTAAAGTAGTAAAATCATTCGTAACTTCAAAATAGCTGTTAGCAGAAAAATATAAAACCAATGTCGTTTTGTGGTATTTATTTTATGAATTGTTGATGTTTATTTGATTGAGTTATTGATAATTCCATCAAAATTCGCTGTCAATTGAATCAACATCGTTTTGCAACAAGCTGCTTAATTTTTAAAAAAGGATTTTTCGGAAGGTGAATTCTGGATTTTCGTAAAATGTGAACTATTATATTGATTCGTATGTATAAAAAAATAAAGGATTTCTCTATTCCGAAATAATAAATTATTCATAAAATGTATGCCAAAACGAAGGTGTATGGAATTCTGTTTAATGCGAATTAAATTCTCGAAAATGACTAATATAACTCGAAAATTCAAAAAATTGAATTGACAATTGAATTTAATTCCAGTAATAATTAACCTAAGGTTCAAATTTTTACTGGCAAGTTATTACTTATTACTGTTTTCTGGTATTTATATGGTTTTGTATATGGATTTCTAAACTTTTAGATTTATTGAGTTGAAAGTTGAAAATAGTCAGTTTTGATTTAATCGTCAAATAGATATTTATATTTCCTCGGAGAGAGAAAGGAGGTAGCAATATTAAACTAAACGAAAAAAGAGGTTTAATAAAAAAACAGCAAATCTTATTATCAGCAGTGAAAATTGTTAATCGACGTGGTTATGAAGGTGCAACGATGGAAGAAATTGCGGCAGAGCTATTGATGACAAAAGCTTCACTTTATTATTATTTCCGAAATAAAGAGGATCTACTGTTCCAATGTCATAACCTTGTATTAAATCAAGCGATTGCAGACATGGAGGAGTTGGTGGTACAACCACTCGGTGTAGAAGAGCTATTTTCTCAAATGGTAGCCCTGCATATTAATTATGTGCTGGAAGAGAAAGAGACCTTTAATTTATTATTTGGAACTAAAAATATTTTTGCAAAAGAACAGATAGTTGAAGTCATTAGAATAAGAAAGCGATATTTCTTATTATTTACTGAACTCATTACAAAAGGTATTGAAGAGAAAAAGTTTGTACAGACAGATTCATATTTACTCACGATGCATATTTTAGGAGCTTTAAATAGTATTCAACTGTGGTATCAGCCTAATGGGCGCTTATCAAAAGCTGATATTATTCGTCATTTTC
Organism: Viridibacillus sp. NPDC093762; assembly: GCF_050279675.1. NCBI lineage: Bacteria > Bacillati > Bacillota > Bacilli > Caryophanales > Caryophanaceae > Viridibacillus > Viridibacillus sp. NPDC093762. The sequence goes on from NZ_JBNNUK010000015.1 coordinate 71,160, forward strand.
AAAAGGATTTATTAAAAATTTTAAAGTAAAAGATACGTGTGAGCTAATTTTTGAAGATGTACGAGTATCAGCAGATCAATTACTCGGTGAAGAAAATCAAGGTTTCTACTACTTGATGAAAAACTTGCAGCAAGAGCGCTTAGTGGTTTCTATTGCAGGCATTAAATCTGCTGAAATTATGTTAGAGATTACAAAGAACTATACGAAAAAACGTACAGCCTTTGGTAACCCGATATCGGCCTTTCAAAATACTCAATATAAATTAGCTGAAATTGCAACAGAAATCTCAATTGGACGAAATTATGTTGATAATTTAGTCATGAAACATATGAACAAAGAAGATGTTGTAACAGAAGTATCTATGGCGAAATGGTGGGTTAGTAGTTTAGCCAAACGTATTTCGGAAGAATGCATGCAGTTACATGGTGGTTATGGCTATATGGAAGAATATGAAATTGCAAGAAGTTTCCGAGATACAGCTGTTACATCTATTTACGCAGGAACAAATGAAGTGATGAAAAACATTATTGCAAAGAGAATCGGCCTGTAGCATAAAATAATTTTGCCCATACTACTATTTAGTAGTATGAGGGCATATTTTGAAAAATAGGATAGTAATATAATTTGGAAGTATCGTTCATGTTTTTTAGACTCTATTTGTTTAATTCAATATAAGAAACTTATTTTATATAACACAGGACGGTGAATGAGATGTCATTAAAATCGAGGAGCCTGAACTAGGTGATTATATGCGTTGGGAAAACGAAAAAATAGATGATGCGGGTGGTGCAATGTTTCATTCGCTAAATCGAAATAAACGTAGTATTACACTCGATTTGAAAGGTGAATATGGTAAGCAAATCTTCAAAGAGTTAGTGAAAACAGCTGATATTGTATTGGAATCATTTCGACCAGGAGTAATGGAACGACTTGGCTTAAGCTACGAAGTATTAAACGAGATTAACGAAAAAATTATTTATTGTGCGATTACAGGGTTTGGACAAACAGGACCATACATGGATATGCCTGGACATGATGTGAACTATTTAAGTTATGCCGGAATTATGGAATTGCAAGGGGAAGGAACAGGAAGTCCGATTTTATCCTCAATTCAAATAGCTGATATCGCAGGGGGTGCACAACAAGCGATTAATGGCATTTTATTAGCGCTATTTGAACGGACTGTTTCAGGAAAAGGACAATTTGTTGATATCTCTATGTTAGATGGCTCAATGTCATTGCTACAAACATCTTTGTCAGAATATTTGGTTAACAAAGAAGTGCCGAAACGCGGAGAGCCATATTTGAGTGGAGGTCTAGCCTGCTATGGTGTATATCGTACAAAGGATGACCGACATTTATCTGTTGGAGCACTTGAAATGAAGTTTTGGCGACCGTTCTGTCAAGTTATTGGCAAAGAGGCACTTATTGAGCAATTGAATGCCCCAAGTGATATACAAGAAAAAATGCGTGTGTGTATTCAAGCAATATTGCTTGAAAGAACGCTGGAAGAATGGATGCAAGCATTTCAAAATGTAGGCACTTGTGTGTCACCAGTTTTAACTTTTGATGAGGTAGTGAAAAATCCACAAACTAAGGTGCGAGAAATGATTATAGATGTTACACATGATCACGGTAGTGTGAAACAAATCGGTATCCCCATTAAACTATCAAGAACACCGGGCTCCATCCGCACAAGTGCACCAAGGTTAGGAGAGCATAACGACCAAATTATTCGTCCGTTGAGTGTATCACAGTAATAGTGGAAGCTGTTTTAGTAGAAATTAACAATCACGTTGCAGTAATTACATTAAATGAACCTCAGTCGTAGAATGTATTGTCAAAAAATATTGTAAAAGAGCTGACTGAAGCAATTGATAGGATTAAACATGATCCACATGTATGTGCGGTTATATTAACTGGAAATATTAAAGAGTTTCCAGAAGAAGCAAATAAAGCGCCTGTTAGCCGCGCTTATATGGAATCGCTGGTCCTTCTATTAACCGCTTTAGCACAGTTAGAAAAATCTACAATTGCTGCGGTGACATTGCTCTCGGTCATCCATTAGGTGCAACAGGTGCACGTATTATGGTGTCAATGATGCACGAATTAGAACGAACTGGTGGGCGTTATGGGTTACAAACTATTTGTGAAGGTGCAGGAATGGCAAATGCAACAATCATTGAACGAGTAGTTTAGTAAATAGGCGTATTATTTGCTAGACGGCGGTAACCAAAATAACTTAGATAGGGGGTGTACAACTGGACTATAACTAGTATTTTAATAATTTTTCTTAGACAGAGGTAACTGAACAATTCGATTGGAATTCAGAAGGGAAATTTAACCTGGACCACGAATGCTGTGATAAATGGATAATAATACAGCATATAAATAAGATTGTTTTTTTTTTTTTTTAAAATATTCTGAAAAATAAAAATAGTTAATTTATATTAAACCCAAGACTAATAAATTTTTAAATTGAATGAGGAGGAACATAATTATGAAAATGATAAAAGGCTACCCATCTACATCCATGAATGACTATCAATTAAACACGACGACTCTAATACGACATGGTGCACGTAATTTTCCAGAACAAGAAATAATTTATCGAAGTAACAATCAGCTTCATCGTTACACATATAAGGATGCATATACACGTATGATGAAGATAGCTAATTTCCTAGAAAATCAGTTAGGCGTTAAGCCTGGTGATAAAATTGGAGTTTTAGATTGGAACTCAAAGAGACATTTTGAATTATATTTTGCAATACCTGGGATTGGGGCTACTCTTCTGCAAATGAATGTACGTATTTCACCAGAGGATTTATCATATGTGGCGAATCATAGCGAAGCCAATTACATTTTTGTTGATGAATCGTTACTATCTGTAGCTGAAGCGATTGCACCAAGTTTAGAAAAAGTAAAAGGATTCATTGTCATGTCAGATAAACCGATGAGTGAAATTAATACAAGTCTATCACCCATCTATCATTTTGAGGAAAAGATAAATATAGAAAGTGCTGATTATGATTGGCCGATGATAGAAGAAACAACTGCTTATAGTGCTTGCTATACAACGGGAACGACAGGAAGACCTAAAGGAGTCTATTATTCACATCGTAATATATACCTTCACACTATGTTAGAAGCTGCTTGGATTGGTGTAAACAGAAATGACAGTTTATTAGTGATTGTACCGATGTTCCATAGTAATTCATGGGGCCTTATCCACGCCGCAGTAATGATGGGAGCAAAAATTACTTTCCCAGGTCGCTTTGGAGCAGAAGATACTTCACCTCTCGTAGATCTGATGATTGAAGAAAATGTTACACTTACCGCAGGATCACCGGCTATTTTCCATCCAATGCTTCAGTATATTCAGTCGCTTGAGAATAAACCGGATCTTTCTAAGGCAAGGTTTTTATCTGGTGCATCAGAACCGCCAGTTTCCTTAATGCGAGGTTTTAAAGAGTTGACAGGGGCAGAAATTATTCATGCTTATGGTGCAACAGAAACCACGCCTATGGTTGCAGTCAATTACCATTTAAGTACTTCTTTAAAAAATAATTTGTCAGAAGAAGAACAATGGGATTTAAGACGAAAGCAAGGAATGCCGGTTACAGGGATAGATTTAAAATTACTTAATTCCGATACAGGAGCTGAAGTACCGCAGGATGGCACAGCAATGGGTGAAATTTGCTTAAGAGGTCCTTGGATTACAGGTTCTTACCACAATGCAGCAGGAACTGAAAGTAATTTCTTGAATGGCTACTGGAGAAGTGGTGATGTAGGGACAATTGATCAGAATGGATATGTGAAAGTTGTAGATAGAATGAAAGATGTCATCAAGAGCGGAGGCGAATGGATTTCTTCAATTGATATGGAGAATACTTTAATAGGACATCCTGAAGTACTTGATGCAGTAGTTGTTGGAATCCCGCACGCAGAATGGCAGGAACGCCCGCTTGCACTAGTAGTAACAAAAGACAACAAAACGATTCCAAAAGAAGAGTTCGAGATTCTTTTGTCTAAGTATTTTGTCAAATGGCAATTCCCTGATCAGATTCTTTTCGTAGAAGAAATACCAAAAACGAGTGTTGGTAAATTTAATAAAAAAGAAATTGTGAAGAAGTACGAAAATTTATATTTGGATACTGAAAGCGTATATTAAGTTTCAAATGCTCAATTTATTGAACGGGCTTCCTAATATATTGGAATAAATTAAAAATGGATACTTTTGACCCAGAGCCAAACATTGTAACTCCTTAATTAAGAATAATAGGAAGGGCAGCAGATAACGTTAATCTTCATGTAAGTTACATCTATAGAATTAAATATCATGATAAATTCAAGTTCTTATAGAGTATGGAATACTTTATATGAAAAAGTTGAGACTTAAAATAATAGGAGGAATAAATATTGTTGAACCTAAAAAGTGAATTTCAAATGACAATTAATGGTGAGAGTGTAACTACGGAAGATTTGCTTCCAGTAATTAACCCTGCTACAGAAGAAGTAATTGCATATGTTCCTAATGCAAGTGAGGCACTTTTAAATGACGCAGTGAAAGCAGCGAGAGCAGCATTTCCGAGTTGGTCAGCTATGGAAATTGATGAACGTGCAGAACTGTTAACTCGATTTGCTGGGGCCATCTATGCCAATAGGGAAGAATTGGCTAATCTATTTACATTAGAAATGGGCAGACCTCTCAAAGGAGCTTTTGAAGAAATTGATGGTGCATATTATTGGTTAACTGAGCTATCCAAACAGCGCTTGAATCGAGAGGTTATTGAAGATACAGAAGAGCATTTTGTTGAAAGGTATTATACACCCCTTGGAGTAGTAGGCGCAATTGTCCCTTGGAATTTCCCTGTTTTGCTTTCTATGTGGAAAATTGCTCCTGCTCTACTATCAGGGAATACTGTTATTGTAAAACCATCCCCATATACACCGCTTACTTCGTTGAGAATTGGTGATATTGCTCAAAGTATTTTTCCAAAAGGTGTACTTAATGTTATTTCCGGTGGTGACGATTTAGGAAGGTGGATAACAGAACATCCTGACGTGAATAAAGTTAGTTTTACAGGATCTACTAGCACAGGTAAAAAAGTAATGCAAAGTGCTGCTTCTAGCTTGAAACGTGTCACATTAGAATTAGGTGGAAATGATGCAGCTATCGTATTACCTGATGTAGAACCAAAGAAAGTTGTTAAACAATTATTCTGGGCTGCATTTAAAAATACTTCACAAATTTGTATAGCTACTAAGAGAATGTATGTTCATAAGGATATATATGATGAATTTTTAACGGAACTAGTAAATTACGCAAAAACTGTAAAGATTGGTGATGGTTCTGATCCTACAACTGAAATAGGCCCTATTCAAAATAAAATGCAATATGAAAAGGTAATAAATTTAATTGAAGATACGAAACACATCGGAGCAAAAGTTGTTCATGGTGGAGTGATTAAAGAAGAACCAGGATATTTCATTCCAGTAACAATTGTGGACAATCCTCCAGTAGACTCACGAGTAGTGGTTGAAGAAGCATTTGGACCAGTACTTCCTGTGTTGAAGTATAGTGATATCAACAAAGTTATTGAACAAGTAAATAGCAGTGAATACGGGTTGGGAGGATCGGTTTGGGGGAAAGATCTTGAGTTAGCCCAATCTATAGCTGAAAGAATTGAGACAGGTACAGTCTGGATTAATGAGTTTGGTGTACTTTCTCCACATATTCCTTTTGGCGGACATAAACAATCTGGTCTAGGCATTGAAAACGGCATAGACGGTTTAAAGGAGTACACGAATTCAAAAACCATTTTGGTTAATAAAAAAATAATTTAATAAATGTAGTCTCTATTAAATAGTAATGTTAAATATGAGTGTTTTATATTCTAAGAAAATTCAGGAGGTAGTTATAGATGAAGATAAGAGCAGCTGTTATTAATGAGGCAGGTCAAAATTATCAAATAGAAACATTACAATTAGCAGAAATGCAACCAGATGAAGTGTTAGTAAAAATGGTAGCTTCAGGTATGTGTATGTCGGATGAAACAATTAGAAAAGGTGGACTGGGAGTACCTTTTCCAATGGTACCAGGTCATGAAGGTTCGGGTATTGTTGAAAAAGTAGGAGGTAATGTAAAATCATTCCAAGTTGGAGATCATGTAGTAATGTCTTACGCTTATTGTGGACAATGTCCAAGCTGTCGTACTGGGCATCCTGCAATTTGCAATGATTGGTCAGAACTAAATTTAGCGGGTGTGCGAGAGGATGGTAGTCATACTTTCTATAAAGAAGATGGAACACAAGTAGGGAATTTCTATGGACACTCATCCTTTGTAACACATTCATTAACACATGAGAGTAACTTAACAAAAGTTGATGAGGATTTAGATTTACGTCTTATCGGACCATTGGGCTGTGGCTTTTTAACAGGTAGTGGTACTGTTATTAATGGATTACAACCAACAGTAGGTTCATCCATAGCTGTTTTTGGGACAGGAGCAGTTGGCTTAGCTGCGATGATGGCTGCGAAAATACAAGGATGCTCTACTATTATTGCAGTAGATATTCACGATAGTCGATTAGAAATTGCTAAAAGCCTTGGAGCAACTCACGTTATCAATAGTAAAATTACAGATCCAATTGAAAAAGTCAATGAAATAACAAATGGATTAGGAGTTAACTACGCTGTTGATACAACGGGAGTAGGTCCTGTAATGAAAACCGCATTAACAGTTGTAGCAAAAGGTGGGACATTTGCACCGATTGCTGTTTCTGAAAACAGTTTAGAATTTAACCCAACATTTGATTTGATTTTAATGAATAAAAGTATTAAAGGTGTAATAATGGGAGATGGTGTTCCACAATTATCTATTCCTCAATTAGCGGAATTTTATAGAGAAGGACGTTTCGCATTTGACCAACTAGTGAAGTATTACAGTTTCGAAGATATTAATCAAGCTGCGGCTGATTCAGTTAATGGTTCAGTAATTAAACCAATTCTTATCATGGATGAATCGTATTCAGTTTAATTATTTCCTAAACTGAAAGTATAGATAGGTTAGTAAAAGAATAGAAAATTAAGAGTAAATATGTTTTATTTGTTTTCTGAAATATCAAAAAACTATCAACATTTCACTCACGTTAGAAGCTGTATCCAAAGGGATAAAATCATGATATATTCAGCCTAATTCTTAAAAATAGTGAATCAAATCAGTATTTTAAGCAAAAAGGAAAACGGAGGGGCTTTCTAATAAGTCTCTAAAATAAACAGGTGTAGAAAAATGAGTCGTTTTTCTTAACGGGTTCCGTTACCTATCGCAAACATTAAAAATGTAATGCAAAATGACCGACAAATTGTGTGCCAATTTGATGGTCATTTTTGTTTGATATAAAGGGATTTTGGTTATAATTATTAGTAAATTTGTAATACAATTTGTATATGAAAATGTAAGTGTACAATAGCGAGTGTACTCCTACAAATTGCATTACATTTTTGCATACAAATGGGCATACAGAAATTTACCGAATAGTAGGAGATGTACTGATATGAAAATTAATCCAAAATACCCCAATGCGGAAGATGTAACACTAAGGTTATCGTATCAGTCACGAAAAAATTTTAGAACATTTCTCAAACTATACAGGTTTAACTCCTGCTCAAATAATTGAAGAAACATTGCCTCATTTACTAAAAGATCATGACTTTATAAAATTTGTAGAAAGTAAACGGAGTAATAAAAGAATAAAACGCGAATTGGGGTTAAGTGATGACTAAAATAAAACGTCTGGCGACCACAACAGACCTTATATGCCGTATTGAGCCAAACATCACATCAACAGAAATGAAACAGCGGGAGGAAGACTATGACACCCTTTCCGATAAAAAAATGAAAACAACATAAATTAATTACGCCTTTCGCCCTGTCCACTTGCATTGGAAAGAGAAAACATATGATATTCAACTGAATTATTGTTCCGACCCGTTTTGCAAAAACTTTCATCAACCGCAGACAAGCTACAGTGTGGGAAAAATCAAAAGATATAAAATGACAGGAAAAGAAGAAAGCCGAGTTATCAATTGCGTACCTGACCCAACAGATATTAACGGAATTACTACTTTGGGATGTTACACGAAGACCTTTTCTAATTGGTCTTTGGCAACTGAAATTGAACGTTTGATTCGGATTAACTCAATTGTCCCTCTTGTATTGGTGGATTTTTAAAATAGTAAATTAGAAGAAATATACTTCCTTATTCTAATTCATCGTAAATGTAATTAGAGAGCCCATATTTGATTAAGATTTTATAATCATATAAAAATTAGCAAACCGTTCAAGAATTTGAACGGTTTTTTTAATAAATATGAATATTTGAAAGCCGATTATAGAAAGTGTTTCTGTTCTATATGGCATCAAGAAGGGAAATAGATGTACCTAAAAGTGTACTATCATAACGGTTATAGTAATACAAACTATGATAGAGGACGGCCATTAATGCTGCTAAATTGGCATCATCTTCTTTTAAAAGAGTGATGCTTACATTATCTAACTCATCCGAATTCCTAGTGTCTAGAAGCTTCAATGTAGCAATTTCTTCATCATTTTTAAATAAACGTACTTCTAATGAATAGTGTTGTAGAAATACGTATGTATCTGAATTATATTGCCAAGTATATTTACTTTCGATTAATTGCTCACGCATTCTTTGCAGAACTATTTTTTGAAAAGGTGTTGTTAACTTGTAGTCTAATTTAAATTTTAAAGCACTTATACTATAAATGATTTTTTCATTTCGATCCACTGCTTCAAAGCAATAATTAAGAGTAAGACTAAATAAATTATTTACAATACGAGTCAATTTTCGTGGTTTGCGCTTTTTTATGTAACAATGAACGTTACCATATTCATCTGTAAGTGGTAATCTATTTTGCATCGACATGTGTTTAGGGATTTCATATGAATACGTGTACAATATTATTCCTCCTGAATAGGTTTAACTATAATTGTTATTGTACAATAAATTCATAGAATTGTTTTTATTCATTTTTTGTAATGGTGAACTAACTCTCGAGCCGTTATGTTAGTCATAGTTATTAACTCCAAAAAGTGAGCTATAGACATAACTACAGTAAGACAATATAAATGACTAGCTTTTTTATTATATTAATAGGAGATGATTTCACTGAATACTCAATCAAATACGAATGCAGTTGTAGTTTATAACTTTAATATTTCTTCAGATAAGGTTTTTGAAGCTTGGATTGACCGCGAAAAAGTAATGAAATGGATGTTTCCAAAAGGGGATATTCAACGTGTAGAAATTGACGGAAGAGTAGGGGGGTCTTTCTCATTTGTTGATCTAAGAGAAGGCAAGGAGATTGACCATCGTGGAGAGTATTTAGAAATTGAACGACCGAAACGACTAGTATTTACTTGGGGTATTCCAAAAGAATCACCGGATGCGGCGCGAGTTAACATTGACATAGTTTCAACTAAGGCAGGATGTGAGCTTACTTTAACTCATGAATTACTTCCTGATTGGTCAGACTTTGCGCCACAAACGGAGCAAGCATGGCGAAATATGCTAGAAGCCATGGATGAAGTATTATCTGAACGAATAAGATAACTTTGAATGAGAAATAAAAAAAGAACTAGTAGTCAATATCTAAGACCCCAGCCATTTGCTTGTTTCCGAATTAATGACGGGGTCTTCGATATGAATGATATATTCTATTACAAAATTAAGAAACAGCCTTCAAACCAGCTACTCCAATAACTATCGCAATAATACTAATAACACGTGCTACGCTTTTGGATTCTCCAAACAGAATCATATTGATTAATACGGCACCGACAGTACCGATACCGATCCATACAGCGTAAGCAATACTTAATTGTAAATAGTTAAACGAAGTGTAGAGGAGGGCAAATGACAAGCCGAAACCTCCAACGTAAAGTATCAAATTTCGAATTGTTTTATTCTGACTGTATAACTTTAAACCGATAACGCCTACAATTTCCGACATTGCAGCTAAAAATACAAATATCCATCCCATCGTTAGTGCACTCCTTTCAAATCATTTTCATCATTCGTATGATTATCAGCTAATTTTAATCCAATAACGCCTGCAACAAGAATAACCATGAAGATTCCTTTTGCTAAACTAAATTCTCCACCAAAGATAAATACATCCATTAATGTCGTTCCAACTGTACCGATCCCTGCGAAAATAGCATAAACAGTTCCGGTAGGTAGGTTCTCGCAAGCTTTAGATAAGAAGTGGAAATCTATCGCAATAATCACCAAAATAATAGCCCAATGCCACCAAGTACTTGCGGTATTAAAACCGAAGACCCAAATTAATTCAAACAAACAAGTTAAAGCAACATACATCCAATCTTTAGTCATATGTAACATTCCTTTCGTAATAAATTTCAGCTAACTTTTTCTTTGTCAGTACATTATGACTGACTATCAGTCATTTTTATGGCGCGAAAGCTTCATAATTTAAATACGAAGCCCCAATGCATGATGTAAAAAATCGAGTAATTCTTGTTTTTGAAGTGTTGCATTTTCTTCATCAAAATCATCATATAAATAAATTTGTTCAGCTGCAGATTCAATTAGACCAATAATCAACTTAGAGGATCGTTCAGTATTAAGTGAGTCGCGCATATCTCCGGCATTTTGAGCTTGTTTTAAGAAGTTGTTCATCCATTCATAAAAAGGTGCATAAATGGTCTCCCATTCTTTTAAATGCTCAGTTTGAGTGATTCCAGCATAAACAAGTGCAAAGACGTCACGATACTCTTTTGTTAAATAGAAAACAGCATCTACAATTTGCTCTAGTTGTCCTTCAATCGGCGCATTTTCTTGGAAGCGAAGGTTCACTTCTGACATGATTTTCTCTACCATAACAGTCGCAATTGCTGGCATTACGGATAGCTTAGATGGGAAATATAAATAAAAAGTACCTTGAGCTATTCCAGCAGATTTTACAATATCAGATACTTTTGTTTTTTCAACACCTTTTTCACGAAAAACATCGATAGCAGCAAGAATAATCTTTTCTTGTTTTGACATTTTATAATCCTCATTTCATGACTGACTGTCATTCATTTTATAGAATAAGTGTTAGTTTGTCAAAAATATTGATTAAGGATAAGAGAAATGAAAGAGTATTTTTACCGTTTGAATCCGTTTAATTACATTGTTGATATATGATTCTTTTAAATGTCCACTTTGAAATTAAATCGAAAGAGTGTTTTCATGAGGATAAAATATAAAGTTACTTTTAATTGTACATGTTTATACAAACTATTTTCGTATTTCCAAATAATGTACAATGTAGATTATTAAGGAGTTGGAATAGATGAAAAAAATAAAAAGTTACCTTTATTGTTTTATATATATTTTGAGTACAGTCTTAACAATTGGCGCTTTTATTTTTGCTAATTTAACAACTATTTCTCCTACTAATTATGGAGGGGGAAATGGTAATTTAGGATTATTTCCATTCTTTTTTTTATTTCCATTTATTATTGTTTTCATCTCTATGACTATCTGTTATATGCATGAATTTATGTATCGCAAGTTGCAGAAGGGAACTATTCGAAAGATTGTCGCTGGAAGTTTATTGGGGATGTTCTTGATTGTAAGCATTACTCTTATAAGGGCAATTCAATTAAAATCACTTCTTGTCGAACTAAATCCGATATACCGCGAAGAGACGAGAATTCCTTTACTAAGCATCTACTCCAACGCAGTCTTCTTTAACTTTTTTACCTTTACTTTATTAATACTTCTTTGTTTTTTTATAAGTGGAATGATGGCATATAAAGATATACAGAAAAGTAGTCTATCAGTCATTTCTTAAAAGAGCAAACCCCTTTCATCAACATATAATCAGGGGTTTACTCACGACAATGGATCTGAAATTATATTGATTTAGTTTGGAAGAGGATTGAATATCATCTTTAAAGCTCGCGATACTTTGAAACCAATTTAGAGGAGTAGGAAATTGGTTTGAAAATCCCACTATTTGTAGTATGAACATAGCGTGTGAAAATGGACAAAATAAACCTAGATTTGATAACAAATGAGAAAAACTCCAATTTGAAAAAATAATCAAATGGGAGTTAATCTGTGTAACTAAGTCTGCGATTTTGAAAAAGATTAAATTATTTCTTCACTTTTGACATAGTCATACCGTCACCAATTGGAATAAGAATAGATTCTAATTGAGGATGATTAGCCACAATTTTATTAAATTTCTTCATTAATTCGGTATAGCGTTTAGGCTTAACTTCCTGGTCTACTACACTACCTTGAGCAAGTACATTATCAGCTACTATTATAGCTCCTGAATCAGCAAGTTTAATACAATATTCTAAGTAATTTTCATAATTTTCTTTGTCAGCATCGATAAAGAAAAAGTCAAATCGTTTATTATCCTCAACTAGTTTTTCAAGGCTCTGCATTGCTGGACCAGTTAGATACGACACTTGATCTCCAAAGCCTGCTTTTGATAGATTATTGTTTGCTAACTCTGCGTATTTCTCTTCTAATTCAAGAGAAGTTAATTTTCCTTCTTTTCCGAATCCATTTGCAAGGCAAATACCACTATAACCACCTAGTGCACCTATCTCAAGAACGTTTTTAGCACCTGAAATGGATATAAGCATAGTTAAAAGTTTCCCTGAAGAAGGAGAAACTGATATGGAGGGCATTCCATTTTCTTCGATGGATGAAATGACTTCCTCCAAATCAGTATAATGATGTTGAAACACTGAATCGATATAATTATTTATTTGTTTCATTAGTTTCAATTCCTCCCTCATCATTAGTTACTGATTCTTTACTATCCAACCCCAAATTTTCTGTTACTTTATCATTGTTTGGAATATCCATGGCTTCATTCTCTTGTATTTCAAATAATTGAATAAATTCATTGATTACCATATCAATGGCTTTTAATTCACCGACTAAAATTGGATGAATAGATTGAAACTCGGGTTTACCTAACTGCTGCTTAATAGTGGAACGTTTAAGATTCATTCTCTCTAAAAAAGCAATGGCTCTCCCTCTACGAAAAGTTTTTGGCCCACTTTCTCCAGAACCACCTCTTCCTTTATGGCGCTCACCTCGACGATGTCCTTCTCTCTTAAAGTCCTTTAATTTTTCCTCTCTCATAAAACTCCTCCTTGAGTGTATACAAATGTATACGATTCATTATAATGTTAATTGTATACAAATGTATACATTATGTCAATTTTTGATCTGAATATAAAGATTTCAATCGGTAAATCGTATTTTGGGTTTGTTTTTAATTGAAGAAGTGAAAGAGGAATTGCTTCTAAAAATACATTCCACCTTTGTATATGGTAAAATATGCTAATGTTGTATCTTAACTTTATTATCATAAAAGTTGAATAATGTAACTAGGGGGTAGGAATGTGGATATTTCAAATTTACAAATAGAGACTGAAAGATTGATTTTACGTCCTTATAAAAAAGAGGATCATCTCAATTGGTATGCACAGTTTGATAATCGATTGCCTTCGCAATACAAATATGATGATGGTAAACCTTTAAATATGACTACATCTACTGAGGATTGGTTTATCGACTGGATAAATGGATTTGATCGATCAGCAAAGAAGGATGAAATGTATATCCTCGGGATTTTCCGCAAAGAAGATGGCGTGAATGTTGGGAAAGTGGAGCTAATAACGATACTGAGAATGGATTATCAATGGGCGATGATGGGTTATTCTATTCATAATCAGTTTTGGAAAAAGGGGTATGGAATAGAGAGTGTCAAGGCTGCAACTGAATTGTTTTTCTCGACTTTAGATTTTCATAGAATTGAATTACATATAAATGTAGATAACAATCCTTCCAAAAAACTGGCTGAAAGAGCAGGGTATCTCTATGAATGTGAGAGAAAAGAGTTTTCTTATGAGGATGACAAATGGACGGACTTTTTAATCTATTATAAAAATCGTAGTTATTGAAAAATCAATGCTTATTGCAAAGTGAATAAAAAAACAACGGCAGATATACTCGCCGTTGTTTTTTTACGTCTAATTTCTCTTTCGTTGTTGGACTAAAAAAATAGCTAAACCAATTAAAATAACGAAAATACCTACTCCTTGCTCTATGGAAATGACTTCTCCCAAAATGAAGTAAGCAAGAATACAAGTGCCAATTGTTTCTCCTAAAATACTCATTGAGATAATAGAAGTACTGATCCATTTAAGCAGCCAATTGAAAATCGTCTGGCCTAAAATTGTAGCAACAAAAGCAAGACCAATTAAAGCCCACCATGTATTTGAAGAGTAATTAATAAATGATTCATTCAGGCAAATTGCATAGATGGCCAAAAATATAGCGCTACTCCCATAGCTTATAACTGAGTACGGAATAAGAGATAACTCCTTCCGAACAGATTGTCCTATAAAGAAGTACCCGGTAATAATGCCTGCTGCGATAAAGGCTAAAATATCTCCGTATAGTGCGTCGCCGCTTATTTGTAAGTCCTGCCAGCCAATGATAAGGCTACCTAAAATCGCTACAAAGCAACCAATAATAGCCCCTTTCGAAAAGCGTTCTTTAAATAGAAAATAACCTCCAACCATTGAAAATAGAGGTTGCAATGTTACTATTACTGTTGAACTAGCAACAGATGTGTATTCTAATGATTCAAACCATAATACATAATGAAAGGCTAAAAATAGGCCGGAAAGTATCCCTAATCCCCATTGCTTCTTAGTTAAACCAACAAGTTCTTGTCTATAATTTTTTTTCCCTATTAAAAAAGGTAACAATATGAGCATCGCAAAAAATAAGCGATAAAAAGCAGTAATAGCTGGTGGGGCATCTGCTATTTTTACAAAAATAGCAGAAGTTGATAATGCAAATACAGCAAAGAAGAGCGCTATATATGAAAAAAGTGAAGATCGCATGATGTGTACTCCTGTCTAGTTGTCTATAAAATTGAACAAAGTCTTATATATTGTACATCATATTATAGAGAATATTACACTTATAAAGTATCTCTTTTTTGTATTTTATTATAAAAGTAGAACATTGAGTGTTCTTGAATTAAGCGAAAATAAGGTGACCCATGATATTCGCGCATTGGGTCACCTTGTTTTAGTTTATCTTTACATGATGATTATTATAGACTATAACCTCTAATCTTTTGATTTAGTGCCAAAAATGTTAAAATCCAACATAGTATGTTATGTTTAGAAAAAATAATGAAAACAAAATTTCACAGTGTTAAGAAAAGAAATTCATACTTACAGGATATTTCTTTTATCAATTATTAAAATTCTACGTTAGGTGATAGGACTTAATATAGTAAATTTTACATAAAATTGAGTTGGTGCAATTTAACTATTACAATCAAATTAATGGGAGTTTTAACCTATTTTATTGTGAATCGTGCTAAAAAATGGTTATATTGTGTTAGAATTTGTGAATGTGGATATTTATAGAAAATAAATATCTGTTATAAAAAGAAGGAATTGAGGGATATGATGAAGAAAAGTGGAAAGAAACTAAAAAAAGGTATGGTCATGTCAATGATCGTAGCAGGTACCCTAATATTAAGTTCGATGGGAGTCGGAGCAGAAGCTCAAGCTGCAACAAATAAAACACAGCAAATAACTAAATCTGCAGCTGTTACACAAGTATCTGCGACGGTTTCGAAAAAAGGAGTACTAACTTACCCAAAGAAATTCAGCATGAAACAAGTCTCAAGTGAATTAAAACCAGAAGCCGCTAAACTTATGAAAATCTATGGTAATTCCCTTAATACAGGAAAAACTACATCTTTCAATTCGTATGTTAACAAACACGTAGCTGAGCATGGAAAAAACGACTATTTACTTGGTCACAAATATGTAAATGACAATTACAGTCGAAAAATAAAGGGCATGAGAAAAGTCAATTCCAAGAAAACGCTATCTACATATTCAAAGGCTCTGAACAAAGTCACAACTTCTAAGGTTAAAGTTGAAAGTACTTATAAAGGAACAGGATTTGCTACATTTACTTATGAATATCGACCAAAAGAATTCGATGCTTTTGGAACTGTTACTATAAAATTTAGTTTTTCTCAATTAAAAAATGGTAAATATGTGTTAGAGGATCTTTACTTTATTTACTAAGTATTTGGAATAAGCGTATTAGTGTACCCTATGTAAATGAGAAAAGAGAAATGATATTTTTATCATTTCTCTTTTTATTTATGTTTAAAGAATTGGAATATGATTTTAGATTTACTTTGATCTGTCATTGAGCGGCCTAATTTGCAAAGTTTAAGAAGTAGTCTGCAAAATTTAAATAAACAATCCCATCACTAACGTATTATAGTAAATTCCGTTAATGAAATTGTCTTTTTTTATGAGTCCTTCTTTTTCAAAGCCGAGCTTTTCGTACAATTCAATGGCGAAAACATTATCTTCTCTCGTTACGAGACTAATTTTTTTAGTCTCCCCATTTGAAGTTGCCCATTTAATCAGTTCTTCCATCAATTTTCTACCTAAACCTTGTCCAACCAACTGTTCGCTCACAACAATGCCTAATGTTCCTACATGTTTCGTTCTATCTTTTTGGCTAGAATTAATAGATGCTATGCCTATAATTACATCCTCTAAAGTTGCAATTAAAATAATAGAGTTTTGTTCCATTGAAGTAGAATCTATAAACTTTTTATACTCCTCCACATCTCTATTAAATTCATTTTTTCCGAATGAAAGAAAATCTGTTTCTCCACCTACGACATTGTAGAAATTACTCATTTGCTGAGCATCATTTCTAGTAGCTTCTTTTATCGTTACTTCATTGCCATTTTTTAAACGAACTTTCATGATAACTATCAACTTCTCTCTATATAAGATGGATATAAAAGATTGGTACTATATTTCAATAAATAATGAAGACTAACTAATCGATTTTCCGATAATGGGTTCTTCTTCGTTAATAACAGATTAGCAAATCTTCTAGAATCGTTCAACTTTAGGTTTTAGTTTCAACATCTAGGGTTATGTAGTTGAACCGTATCATATAAATGAGCGCCTTTTAATTAATTTATACTAGATAGACGAGGGATATGCAGGCTTAAAATAAATATCCGATCTTATACTTTCGCCGTACATAATCCTATTATTCAAATGGTCGCACCCTTTAAAACACAATAATATTCGTTGTTCTTCTAGAGTTCATATTCAGTTCATGAATATGATGTATTATCCGTTTATGAACATTTAGAGAAAGAAAAATGCAGGGGAACTTCTTGGTGTGTGATGGAGTGACATGCAAAAATCTGCTCTAAGAAGGAGGAATTACAATGAGTATTCAAAATAGAAGGGAAGCAACGGCGAATGGTGAATGGGCTATCGAAGCACGTGGACTAGTCAAAAATTTTGGAGACAATCGTGCAGTTGATGGTGTAAACCTGAACGTACGTGCAGGTACTATTTACGGTGTACTTGGACCAAATGGGGCAGGTAAGACTACCACAATCAGAATGCTGGCGACTCTTTTGAAAGCTGACGAAGGTTCGACACGCATTTTCGGGTACGATGTAGCGAAAGATCCACATATTGTACGTCAATTGATAGGGGTAACTGGTCAGTATGCTTCAGTAGATGAGTCACTCAGTGCTACGGAGAATCTAATCATCTTCTCCAGACTACTAGGGTTAAGTCGTGCAGAGTCTCGAAATAAGGCGGCGGAATTGTTAGAGGAATTTGGTTTAACTGAAGCTGCGAAGCGTCCGTTGAAAAACTTCTCTGGCGGTATGCGTCGTAGACTGGATTTAGCAGCAAGTCTTATTGCTCAACCACCGCTGATATTCTTGGATGAACCGACTACAGGGTTAGATCCTCGAACACGAAATCAAATGTGGGATACTATTCGTCGATTAGTCAAAACGGGTTCAACCGTACTGTTAACAACGCAGTATCTGCAAGAAGCAGATGAATTGGCAGATCGGATTGCTGTTATTGATCATGGCCGAGTTGTAGCAGAGGGGACAGTTAATGAACTAAAAGCTTCAGTCGGAACCTCATCATTACATTTGAGCATTCAAAATCCGCGGGACATACAGGACGCTCGTCAAACCATTGAACAAGTGCTTAAAGTTCAGACATCAATTTCTTCGGAAGTAGGGAAGATAACTGCCCCAATGGCGGATGCTGACAGAGTCACAGATCTACTGATTGCTCTCCGGCAAAAAGGAATCAGACTAGATGAGATGAGTGTACAGAAACCAACACTAGACGAGGTCTTTTTGACCATCACCGGTCATGGTGCTGAGGATGATGCTTCTAAGTCGTCCAATCAATCTGATAAAGTGGAGGAGGGTAGAGTATGAGAGGTTCTTCTATAAAGCAGGTTGCTGGGCGGCAACTACGAAAGAAAACGAGCTTTAAACAATCAGTAAGTAATTCGTTAACAATGGCTTATCGTGGTGTATTGAAGATTCGACGTACTCCGGAACAATTGTTTGACGTCACGCTCCAACCGATCATTTTCACCCTGATGTTCACTTACATTTTCGGAGGAGCTATCTCGGGGAACGTGCAAAACTACTTAGCTGTCATCATTCCCGGTATTCTAGTACAGACCGTAATTACGACTTCAATCGTCACGGGTGTGCAACTAAGTGAAGATATGGATAAGGGCGTTTTTGATAGATTCAAGTCACTACCCATCGCTCGAATTGCACCATTGGCGGGAGCCTTGTTGGCTGACACTATCCGCTATACAATTGCGACAGTACTCACTTTTACTATGGGTTATATCATGGGGTATCGACCAGAAGGAGGGCTAAGTCACGTTGTTTTAGCCGCGCTTCTAGTTATTGTATGCGCCTGGGCAATTAGCTGGATCTTTGCTTTCTTCGGTGTCATTGCGCGTACTGCTTCAAGTGTACAGGGTATCTCGATGATCGTGCTGTTTCCGCTAACGTTTCTTTCAAACGCTTTTGTGCCCGCTGATACATTGCCTAACTGGCTACAATGGTTTGTGAAAATTAACCCGATCTCGCATCTCGTAACCGCTGTTAGAGATCTTGCCAATTCTGGCACAGTAGGTTGGGACCTGATTGCTTCCCTTATAGGAGCAGTTGTCATTGTAGCAATTTTTGCACCAATTACGGTCCGTGCATATATGCGCCGGACATAAGATAATAGACGGTTTTTACTCGTTCTCATTATCTACGGTAAAAAGTTTAATATAGAATAAAAAAAAGTGTGTTTTGAGTAATTGGGACTGACCCCAAAAGTATAGACAATTAAAAAAAGCATCTTCGATTGAATTCGGGTTTAGATACCTAAAATTCAATTAGGAGGTGTTTTTTTATGGGAACAAGAGTGAGTTATCCATATGA
>NZ_JBNNUK010000016.1:0-88359 GCF_050279675.1 Viridibacillus sp. NPDC093762
CGACGTTGACGTGACATAATAGCACGCTCCTTTAAGTTGGTAGTCTAAGTGTACTAGCCCTTATTTTTTATGTCCAACTTAGTGTAGCCGATTCACAATCACCACAAGAACGCCATATGAAATCTCGAAACTTCCAAAGCTAATTTACCCTGAAAATAAATTAAATCTTTTATTGGCGAAGATGAATTTTATAACACCTTAGATAGAAATATCTACGAAGAGTATAATAACGCTGCATTTAGTATGCGTCAAAAAATTTCTTTTAAAGATGTGCAGGATGTTGCAATGTTATTCAATTTTAAAACTCATCATAAGGGAAAAAAATGAATCTCCAAAATCAAACTGCTGTTCACCCTAAAAGACAAGTATATTTCTTGGCATCTTTTCACCAAAATGAAACAGAAGAGTTCCATAAATTCGTTGTGATAGACGCTGAAACAAAAGTCGAACTTATGGGTGGAAATAGTTATCATATATACGACAATCCTTATAAATAAACCACCAATTTCATTGGCGGTTTTTACTTAAATAGAAAGAAAACTACTTGATATTATTGAACTAAACTGCCCCGTCAGTAAAAATGCGACTGTTCTATTGAACAATCGTCCCCGTTAGTTAAAACCTTTCAAATAATACTTTGTATAAGTTGTTCCTATACCAGTATACGTGTCTTTTATCCATGCTTCTTTCGCTTCTTTAGAGCCATCATCAGCAAGAGCTATTAAATGTTTTTATAATCCTTCCTTTTCTGTCTTTTCTTCAAGAGCAGAAAACCTCCTATTTCGCATTTTATCGTTTATCCCTTAAATTACGTAATATGATTATTTATTTTGCAAAAGAAAATATTGATTAGATTAATGTCACCCCTCATTTTTACCACTATACATATTATAGAGTATAGAAAGGAGGGGTTTTTATGCAATACGGTGGAGAATTTCGCGAAGAGCGACGCGAACGAAATCCATTCGCTTTAATCGTTGTACTGTTCATTCTTCTAATTATTGTCGGTACTAGTTTCATGCATGATAGATCGCACTGTTGATAGCTATGATAGTCAATAAATAATTGTAGCTAGGCACCTCCTTCAGATTTTTTGTTAAGGGTCACTTTCCGCCGAGTGGCCCTTTTTATAGTTTCTTTCCTCATATACATATTTAGTTCACAACTCACTTACTGCACATTTTCTTTCAGATATTCATTCAATATAATGATGAAATTTAAAAATTCCACTTTGGTATATCTGTTCAAAAAAACCTTCTACCCCTTCTTATTCAACTAACCTCCCCGTCAGTTGAATAAGAAAAAGCGCTGTCTAAACAGCTCAAAAATCTTCTTACTAAATCACCCCGTTAGTTGAAGAATGAGTTGTGTATTTTTATTTTATTAATTATAGTCCTTGTGGCTTAAATGGGTTAATCCGTAGATAAATTATCATTGAGTTTAAAACCTCTTAAAAAAATCTGACTCGCCCAATCTATATAAATTATAACCTGAAGAAAAAGTAATGTAATTGGAGAACGGTTTTTGTGACCAAGCATATTCAACCTAATGAAATCAACGTGATTGCTACTAATTTACTAATTCTCTAATTGTTTATTTGAACATTTATAACTATAAAATGTAAATGTTGCTAAATAAAATATCATATTTTTACTAGCTTTATTGACAATGATAATCATTCTCTTTATATTATTGATTACATTCATAATTTCATACAACTTTTGGAAAGAAGGCATTTCATTGAAAACACGTAGAATCATCGCAAAAATTCATCTATGGCTTAGTATGCTAGCAGGGGTTTTTATAGTACTGATTGGCTTAACAGGAAGTTTGCTAGTCTTTGAACCTGAACTAAACAGCATGCTGCATCCTAATTTGTATAAAGTAACTGAAGGAAAAAAAGTTACGTACGAGCAAGCCTTGCAGGTTGTATCAGAATCACATCCAAATGGTCAAATTGACCGTGTATACACTCCAAGTGAACCTAATGCTCGAGGAGTTTTCCTATTTCGCCTTAAAGAAGGAGAAGAACAACAAAACATATTTGTCGATCCAGGAACAGGATACATAAACGGAACATTAGGAGATAAAGCATTATTTAATCTAATAACGGAGTTTCACGAAAAGCTGCTGTTAAAAGATTTCAATGGTGAGAAAATCATAGGTACGATTGGATTTATTTTCTTTTTTATTACATTATCAGGATTATATTTATGGTGGCCGGGGATTAAAAAATGGGCGCGAGGGTTTATTTTAAGACGTAATGCCAACCCCTATGTACGGCAATATGATCTACATAAAGTCGTTGGTGCAGTTTCCATTCCATTTTTATTGGTCGTTTCGTTAACAGGCGCACTTTTTGCGTATGATGAAATGATTTTTGGATGGTTCGGTGCAAAAGCAAAGGTCATGCCTCCAGAAGAGCAGCTTATCTCAAAAGCCCTTCCTAGTGGTAAGCTTCCCCTCGATGAATTGTTTAGTAAGGCTGAAAAAGCAGTACCTCAGGGAACACTTATGCAAGTTAGAATGCCCGAAAAGGTGGAAAAAGGAACACCAGAAGGAGCAATGGAATTTCGTTTCAGCGATTCATACGATCCAGGGAATGGAAATGTAAAAGTATGGTTAGATCAGTATAGCGGAAAAGTAGTGGGCAAGCTTGATCCACATGTTAATAGTGGGCTTATGTATCAAACATGGCACCTTCCATTACATACCGGTAGTTTTGGTGGCTTATTTACTAAAATTTTGTATGCTATCGGTGGTCTAACTCCATCTATACTGATGTTCACTGGTGTCTATATGTGGTGGTATAAGAAAAAGAACAAGAGCAAACGGAAACAGAAAATCAACTCGAGAACCGTAGCATAAACACACGGTGATGTGAAATCCCTTGTAATCTTATCCCTTATATCTATGTCAGGTAAATTTCAAGAATAATTATTTACTCAAAACTTGGAGAGTTCTAAGATGTCACTTTAAAAAAACATTGATAGTTGATACGCTTGTGAACAGTTTGATTGGATTCTTTTCACTTTAAGATCATTCTTTTTTATAGTAATATCGTTCGTACAGGTACATTTTATGAACAGGAAAAAGCCCTTAATGAAGGAAAAAGGGCTTTTTTTTTCTTTTTTTGTTCGTTTAAGAGTGTTTATGTAAAATAACTTTCTTTTTTTACTTTTTTAGATATAAAAGGGTTTGTTAGTTGAAGGAAAAAGTGACCCTTAGATGTAGTAATTGATTCAAGGAGTATGTAAAACAGCTAAAAAGAGGATATTAGATCCTTTCAGGTTATTTGTCTGTATCTATTTGTTCATCAGATTTTTGTACCAGACCCGACCCAAAAACCGACTTTCCCTTCTTCACCAATCTACAAATACTAGCCTTCTGTACCAACACCTAATTTAATGAGTAATGTAAACGTGGATCTCACTTCCCGAGTTTCGCTCTTAGCAAAAATTCCCCAACTAACAATTGTCGCTTTCTGCAAACCTTTTAATTATGGCTATTAAATTGAAATTATTCTTGAAGTATCCTGCCCCTTCAGTTGAATAGGAAAAAAAAGACATCCGAACAGCTCAATATTATTCCACTAAAGCCCGCCGGTTAGTTGAATATTACGTCTATTTAATTTATCATAATGCCTTCAATCGCAACGAATAAAATGAATAACGAAGTGCATAAATAAAAGATTCCCCACAATAAATTCTGAGATCTTTTATATTCTCTTAATCCTATTATAAGTAACATTACACTCATAAACATTAACATCAATGGTTGAAAATTGTAGTTTTCGGTAACCTTACCGAAAATACCAATTAACATAACAAGGATTGCAAAAATTATTTGAAATAACATTAAAATATCAACTTTTTTTCTTCCATTTTTTATACCTCCCAATGAAAATCTGTCATCTTCAAAAGATACCTTTTTTAAACTAAACTGCCAAGTAAGTTGAAGTAGGATTAAAATTCAAAATCTCCTTCCAATTCTTTTTAAATATTCGTATTATCCATTCATAAATCAGAAAGCTTTTCTCCTGTTAATATTTCAAATAAATCAGTAGAGTTATCCACGTTTAGTTGAACATACTGATTATCACCTCTCACGATCTCTACTTTATCTTTATTTGGACTTATCCAAATTTCATATAACACTGCTTTCGCATCCATGTTAGGACTTTTAAATCGAAACCAAAAGTTGTAATCAGCAGGACGTTCCATATCTACTTTGGTGTTTTCCCAATCAACCTCATCTAATATATCTTTCACCTTTTGAACTTGCTTATTATCAGTAATTTCTTTAAATTCTTCATATTTATTTTCATTACCAATACGCTTTTCAACTTCTATATTTTTTCCCTCGTCTTCAATTCCATTAGAGCACCCTGTAATAACAAATAAAATCATTGCTAATGCAACAAATAATGTCTTTGTAAATTTCATATGAACTCCCCTTTTTATTTAATAAGTTGAACTTCGTTATAAAAAAATCCATTTAATGCGTCAACAGTAGCGTTAGCGGAATGAATTTAAGGAATTGATACGTGAGATGATTTTTCAACACGTGATGTAACAAATTCCTTCTTCAACTAACCTGCCCCCTTAGTAAAATATCAATATGTCTATATTTCAATAGAGTTGGCAATAATCCCTTTAATAATAACTATTTAGGAGGTAGAAATAATGCTACTGTCAAAAGAATGGGAAGCATTTAAAACCATCTAGCCTTTCACATATCGCTTTATGAAATCTTTGTTTCGTTGGTCTCATGAAGAAGGCTACCTACAGATGAATCCCGCTTCCAAAATTAAAGAGCCTAAAGTGGGAAAACGAATACCAAAGTATTTATCTGAAAAGGAAATTGAACTTCTTCGTGAAGCCTGTCATTCTGCAATGGAGAAAGCGATGTTTGAGTTTATGTTCTCTACAGGGTGCCGAATTGGAGAAATTGTTTCGTTGAAAAAGAACGACATTAATTTGTCCAATCGATCTGCGATAGTAAAAGGGAGGGGTGACAAGGTGAGCGAAGTTTATATTAATATTCGAATTGAAATATGGCTTAAACGCTATATTGACAATCGAAATGGCACTGATCCAGCCATCTTCGTTACTGAAGTATATCCTTATAGAATGAGTGTCGCCCAAATGATATATAATCAAACGAATCTCAAATCGTGCCGGAATAAATAAAGAGATACATCCACATCAACTCAGACATAGTTACGCCACTCATTTATTAAACAATTATGCACCTATTGAAGTCATTCAAAGTCTGATGGGATATAAGAAAAGCGAAACCACTCGGATTAATGCTCAATTAAGCGAGAAACTTAGAAAAGAGTTTTAGCAATAGTACTTTTAATTAATAAAGGACAACGTCTATATGACGATGCCCTTTTTACTAATGCCCCCAGTACAATTCTTCACAATCCTGCTAACCTGCCCTATTAAAATATAAAACAACACTTAGTTACTAATTATTTTAATAATCTTCTGTTGAGCGTCTTTGGCTTCAGGGATTGGCATAACAACAAACACATGATTCATTTTAGGATACACAAAGGTATTGATTTCAATTCCTTGTTCTATTAGTTTCTCATCAAATTTTATTGCATCTGGATATAAACTTTCGTGTGTTCCAATAAAATGAGTAATTTTCCCAAGTCCTTTAAAGTCACCGTAAATCGGACTAATCAATGGGTCATTTAAATTTTTATCAGCTGCCCATATCTTTGTAATTACTTCCATTCCTTCACTAGCTAACATCGGGTCCTTTTCTTCATATTCAGGTATAAGAGGATTTTCCAAACCCATATCAACACATGCAGATAATAAAATAATATCTTTCGGTTGAGGCAAATGGTTCATCTTCAAAAGATGGGCCAGACCAAGTGTTATATTTCCGCCAGCCGAATCTCCCATGATAGTCAATTGATTGGAACTTTCAATGGTTCCAAGAATTTCTTTATATAAGTTGAGGATTTTTGGATAAGTATCTTTATAGTTAAAATGAGGTACTTTAGGATAAATGGGAGCAATAATTTTCGCATTTAAAGATTGTGCCATTTTATCCATGAACAACCAATGTAAATTTAAAGGTTGATTCGTCCAAGCACCACCATGTATATAGAAAATAACTTTTTGTTTTAAAGACTTTTGGTCATTTAAAGCGAAAACCTGTATTCCCTCGAATGCTTCCTCCTTCACATCACTTGAAAATTCAACATCATCCCCAATAACATAGGGCTGAATATTTTCAGTTCCCCTTTGCTTAACAAACCGTTTGGTATTTTCAATACTTGAAAAACTCTCTTTATTACTTTGGGAAATTAACCATTTTTCAAATTGAACACTTTCTTCAGAACGTTCTCCGTTAAAAATTTCTACACTCAT
Source organism: Viridibacillus sp. NPDC093762 (assembly GCF_050279675.1). Lineage (NCBI taxonomy): Bacteria > Bacillati > Bacillota > Bacilli > Caryophanales > Caryophanaceae > Viridibacillus > Viridibacillus sp. NPDC093762. Next base: position 6,396 of record NZ_JBNNUK010000016.1, read on the forward strand.
TTTTTCTCTCCTTTAATCATTTTTACTGTTCATCCTGTTTCATTACACGGAATGATTTATAATAGCCGTGTGTCTCTTTATCAGAAGTCTGTAACAAGTTAGATAAAAGGTCTTGAATTGAACGGAGGCTTTAAATTTTCCTTTCAATTATATTATTATATTTACAATGCCTTTTAAAGTATTACTTAGCATTTTAATAATTTCACTAATTGCCTTTAAATGACTACAAGAAGGATTAGTGGTTACTGGTTGATAAAATTTTAGGAGGAGATTAATAATGAATCCAGTCATAGGTCTGGATGTAGCAAAAGGCGAAAGTAAAGGATGTTCCGTTAACTCCTAAACTGTACCAACAACTGGAAGTGAGGTCAAATGCGGACACTATGAAAACGGGAAGACCTCAAGAGGTTGAAGTACTTGCAGGGGACCTGCCCACACTGTATAGCACTACAAGGTTAAGTTTGTGTATGTGTTTGCCGTGGTGAAACCTGCCCCTTTTGTAGAATAAGAAAAAAGGGCTGTCTGAACAGCTCATAGATCTTCAACTAAAGCACCCATTAGTTGAAGAAGAAAAGTGAAGCTTATTCCACAATCGCGCCCGATTGTGGAACAAGTACCCAGATGGAAATATAGACGTACCTACAATAGATAAATTATGCTATCTATATATTAGAGTGAAAACTTATCTGCTCTGGGTTCACAAATAATTGTAATTAAACCAATTATAGAAAACATCTTTTCTTCGTGGTTTTTGAGAAGTTGTGCTATATTCAAAGTGTCAGGAGTGAGTTGATGAAAAAGTTTTTAACAATTACCGCAATAATTCTTGTTTTACTCGGAGCAGCTGGCTATGCTGTGTGGCATTTTGGGACAAATATCGCTTCCGAAAAAATAATCGAAAAAGTGGAATCTACTTTAGATGACGAAAATCTAAAAGAAGTAAAATCCTATATCGAGAACGATTCGAAGGTTCAAGAAATTGTAAGCGAGGCAGCAACTACAAATCCGGATACTCTTCCCTTCCAAACTAAGGAAGAAGCGACACGTGTTTTAATAAAAAAAGTGGGCGTTAATCGTTTACTTGATATTCAGGAACAAGTGCAAAACGGTTCAATTAGTAAGGATGAAGTATTATCCGAAATTGAAGGTAAACTGTCTGAAGATGAAATTTCTGCTTTAAAATATGTTTTATATAAGGAATTGAATAAATAAAACTAGCCAATTAAAAGTTTATATAAAAAAAGCAAAGAGGCTGAGATTCACATACGGATATTCAACACAGCTATTTTTTATTTACTTACACTAACTCCAACCACGCGACAGCCTCACAATGTGTCGAGTGGATGTGGCAACACATTGGTGCTGGTGGGTTTAATTATTAAAGCTCGATTCCAATTTAGTGGAATCGAGTCCTTTTTTTCTTATCATTCTTCTACTGTTGCTTATTAAACTAAAGCGCCCGATTGTTGAATACAAGTTACACAATACTCTTCAACTAACCTGTCCCGTTAGTTCAATAATAAAAAAGAGCTGCCTAGGCAACTCAATGATCTTCAAGTAAAGCACCCTGTTAGTTGAAGAAGAGTGTATCTTACGCTATATTTTCATATTGCTTACACATATCAGTTGCATTGGTTACTTTACCAATAAGTCTTCAAGTTGTTTTTTCTCATTAATTTTACATAAACCTCCGTGATAACAAATCACTGTTTCAATATCGAGGTCCAAAAATTTTTCCAGAGAGTCTATTGCAGTTTTCATATCCAACGTTGTTTGTTGAATAGGTCCCCGTAAAACGCCATCTACGACTACCATAGCATCACCAGCAACTAGAGTTTTGCTTTGCTTCAAATAAAGACTTATATGACCAGGAGCGTGACCTGGTGTAAAGATAACCTGAATACCACCACAATATGAAAGTTGTTGACCACCTTCTAATGTCTTGTGTACCTTTGATTTCGGAGGATTCTTGTATAAGAATTGCATTTGCTCTGGTAAGGATGCCCATTCTTCTTTACTCATTCGATTCGGGTCCGTTTTAATAAGAGGCAACGTTCCTTCAATATATGGTTTGTCAAACACATGTGCATACACTTCAATGTCGTTATTGGATTGGTTTAGAATTTCAGGAAGAGAACCTATGTGGTCTAAATCCTGATGAGTTAAAATTACTGCTTTCAATTTATCAAAGGAGACTCCGACTTCACTCATGGCAAGTTGTATTTGCTCTAATTGTCCAGGCATACCAGTATCAATTAATATAGCCAATTCATCATCCCATAACAGTGTTGGGTTTAATCCGAAACCCTGAACTTTTAATTCTAACATTGCTAATCCTTTATTTATTCTCATTTAATCTCCTCCTAATTTTAAATGTAAATTTTTCTAAGTATTACTTAGGAAAATTTACCACACAAGGAGAATACAATCAATAAATAAATTTATAATTTTACCATAAATATAAATTTTTGTAAATAGTAATTTTCGGAGTTATCTTTTAATCATTGAACTAACCTGCCTCGTTAGTTGAATAAAAAAAGAGCTGTCTGAACAGCTCCAAGATCTTCTACTAATGCACCCCGTTGGCTTAAGTACTGTTCTTCACAAACAGCTAACTTCTTTATGTAAAAAAGGAATAAAGGAACTATCGTTTTATTGATAATTCTTTCTGTTTTTATTTATATAAATAACTGCACTACTAATAACTCTTGATTTGCAATCACTTTGTGAATATTGAGCTATATTACTATTCCACTTTTATCCAAGTTTTCGTTATAATCCAGACTGGTTCGAACCAGCGTCTCCGTCTAAAATTAAGTAGTTACTTTTTGCGGAAATTTTTTACTCATTTTACTTAACCAAATAAATAATACCACAATCATTAATATAACCGGGGCTAACTCTTTAGGGAAAAATAGCATTAGAGACAGTCCTACTAGTAAAGGTGACTTTAAAATAGCGATCGAAGTACTACTACCTATAACAGCTACAATAAAGAGCATATCTAGTTGTGGAAAAAAAGTCGCGATAGCGTAGCCTTGTAAAATGGAAGCAAATATTACTGGTAAAATATTTCCACCAATCCAACCTGACTTTAAACAAAACTCCAAAAAAACAAATTTTAAAACAGAACCCAAAATTAAAGTAGCAATCGAAAGTGTCGGTATTAAACTAGGTAAATCTCGCATAGAAAGTTGACCAGAAAAAAGTAGATTAGGAGCGATTAAAGACATCAAACCAATACCAACACCACCTATAACAGCACTTAAAATAATTTTATTGTTCATTTTAGAAAAGAACTTATTCATTGCTCCTTCCATTAGTTCATAAAGTTTACTAAACAAAATACCAAACAAAACAAATGGAATAAAAAGAAATAATTCATCCAACCCCCAACTAGTTTCCCCTAACTTTGTCACAAAAGGGGGTTGTTCTGATATTTTTATTAAAAATATAAAGGTCACCATACCGTTAACGATAAATAATGTATATAATAATTTCTTAAATAAAAGAAGTTTTTTCTCTTTAGGAGCCCGATCAGGATTATAGGGAATAAGGTAGTTATGAGGTATAGCCAATTTTTTTAGTCTAATTAACCAAGATTCCTTTTTCCATTCGTTGTAGGAAAAATAATAGTAACGCATTTTATCTCCCTGCCATACCGATAACGCAATAACAGAACTTAATATGGCTGCTGCAGGACCTACACTTGCACCAAAGATTAAAATTAAAAGAGCAATTAAAAAATTGAGAAATACAGATGAATAGTCAATTCTTTGAGTTGTTTTTAATTCAACAATAGAATCATTAGCTGTTTTAGGTAGATTCCCCCACTTATACCTGCTAAAACCTACTAAAATACCACCAAAAATACATAACAATAATGTATATATGGAGTTTACCTTTAATTTATTGGATATGTCAGTCCACAAAAAATCTGTCAAGCCATTAACTAAAATTAAAAAAACAGAAGAAATAAAACCGATTATCCCACTTAGAATTAAGCCATAAACAAGTAATCCGATTATTTTAAAATACTTTTCATTCAAAATAAAATTCACCACTTTTTAAATGTATATTAAGACTCTCTTGTTGCATTAAGTACCTATATTCTTTTGAAATACAAGTAATTTTAATCATGTCGATATAACTATACTAGACTTTTCAGTGAAAATGCTAGTATTTTCCTATCTAAATCTGTATCTACATAAACTAATAAATAGACCACCTAGTTTTTTTCGTAAATGATTATCGTCCAATGAATTTTATATACCAAAAAAATTTTAAACTTAAACACTTTTAAGTTGTCTACATGGCTAATATAAAAAAAGATTTCAGATGAAAGTGATGCCTTATTTCATTTTAATATTCACCAATTCCGCCACATCTACGAGCAGGTGAAGACATTCTAAGGATATCTTAGAAGCTCAAAGGCTAGATCACAAGTGAAATAGCACTATAATTAGCAGCTTCATTGGAGTTATTTTTGCTTATTCTCGTAAACTTATCTATTAAAATTAATTTTGTTATTCAACTAACCTGCCCCGTTTGTTGAACAACAAATTTTATACTTTCTTTTCTTTCAAAAAAATGCGTTAATCCTTCTTGGATCAACGCACCTCACTAGTTTAACAATACATTATTTAATTGGTTTAAATTCAATTGATTTTGCTTGCTACAGTTTGTTTAAGTACACTCCTTCACAAACTTCGCATCAATTTAAACGTAAAGATTCAATTAAAAATCACCTCTAAGATGAACTAAAGAGGTGATTTTTATCAAACTATAAGAAAAAACTACACGAATGAGTTAAGTTATAGATTACCGCAATTTATGTACCTTTCTTCTACTGATATGTTCTGGAGTATTTTGATCATTGTGAACGACTGTAAATTAAGTGAAGAATGTCTCTACCACGATAATGCTTCATAAATTCTCTCTCAATTTTCATATCAATTTTTTCGGCAACTTTACATGATGCTAAATTATCAGGCCTAATTTGAGCAATAACTTTTTCTGCCTTTAATTCATTAAAGGCATAATTCATACACGCCTCCGCACCTTCGATAGCATAGCCCTTGCCCCAAAATGCTTTATCAAGAATATAGGCAATCTCAATATAGGAATCACCTTCAATTGACTCTATCATTGGCCCGATTACACCTACGAACTTCCCAGTTTCTTTTTCAATTGCTGCAAAGTAACTAAAGCCATCTTGATTATATCGAATTAAATTTTTTTCTATCCACTCGTTCACTTCTTCATCTGAAAATGCGTGGTCCCAAGCATACATTACTTCGATATCTTGCAGAAAAACGCATAAATCGTTAAAATCATCTTTGGTTATCTTCCTAAATCCAAGTCGATCAGATTGTAAAATCCATTCCAATATATTCACCTCTTAAAATATAAATGTTCTCTGATAAGCAAAAATCTATCTACCTCAGGAATTAATCATCACCTACAAGTATCGACTAAACCATTGTTCAATAAGCTATCAACGTGATCTAATGTCTCATGTTCTATGTCGAATTTCGCTTGCAATCCCTGAGTAAATGCAACTTGCGTCAGTAGTTCAGCTTTGTATCCAATGTTTCCGGATTCTTCTGCTTCAGTTAACAAACTAATAAATTTTTGTTCAGTTTTTTCAGGGTGTTCATAATCCCACAACGCATCAAAATCTTCCATATTTCACTCTCCAAATAGGATGATATGCATGAATATAATATCATATTTTTCTAAATATTACTAAAATATAGAATAAAATAATAACGATTCACTAGAAGTAACTCTGTAAATTCGCAATAATATTAAAGGGTTGCTCATAGCTCCTTTACTAGAGCTATGAGCAACCCTTTTTATGAGAGTTTAATTATACTTCCTTCCTTTGTAACATCAAATAAATGTCCGATTCGATACTTCCAAAAGCAATATTTATGAGGAAAATAAAAAAGAATCCATTTTGAAAACATATTCAAAATGGATTCTTTCTATATATTATTAATTTCTATATTTCACTCATAAAGCTAATAATCAAAATACAGAATATCATTCACATGCAATATTATGCTTCTCCAAAACTATCTAATCTAGCTTTCTATTTATCAAGTGTTAGTAATAGTTCTCTAATTGTTTTACAAGCCATCGCAGTAGATGCTCCAGATGAATCGTATTGTGGTGATAGTTCTACTACATCAGCAGCTACAATTTGTTTTAGTGTTTGAAATTGGTTGATTGCTTCTAATAATTCACGATACGTAATTCCACCTGGTTCTGGAGTGCCTGTTCCAGGGAAAACACCAGGGTCAAGTACGTCTAAATCAATTGTAATATAGACCGGAACATCTTGTAGTTCAGCTATTTTCTCTTTTAATGTATTAAGAGAAAAACGTTCCATATAAGTATGCTCTTTTGCCCATTCAAATTCTTCTTTTAGACCAGAACGAATTCCAAATTGAAAAATTCTACCGTCTCCAAGGAATTCATGACAACGTCTAATCACAGAAGCATGAGACAATTTTTCACCTAAATAATCTTCACGTAAATCAGTATGAGCATCGATATGGATTAGGTGCAAATTTGGATTTTTTTCGTACGCTGCTTTAATGGTAGGCAAACTAACGAGATGCTCGCCGCCTACCATTAAAAACTTCTTGCCATCTTTCAAAACTTCTTGGCAGTAGTCAAAAATTTGATCTAACACTTTGGAAGTATTGCCAAAAGGCAAATCCAAATCGCCACCATCAAAAATTGCAGCATCTTCAAGATCTTTATCTAAATAAGGTGAATAGCTTTCTAATCCAAACGAGTCATTTCTAATCGCTTGCATAGCAAAACGTGTACCTGGTCGAAAACTAGTTGTGCCATCAAATGGGACACCAAACAATACCGTTTCTGCTTCATTATAAGATTTCTCACACCCTATAAAAGTGTTCATATTTAATGCTTTATTCACCACGCTGTAGAGCCTCCTTTACGTAACTCGGCAAACCAAATGCTCCAGCATGTAAATTCGTATTATAGTATTTAGTTTTCAGTCCAAACTTTTCCCAAGCTTCAGCATTCAAGTCTTTTAGAGGATCAAAGGTTTTAGATGCAAAACCAAATAGCCAATGACCTGAAGGATATGTTGGCATATGATATTGATAAACATGAGTAATCGGGAATATGTCTTTAATCTTTCTATGTGCTTTTTTCATATTAGCAGCATATTCTGCAAAGTAAGGTGATTCATGTTGGTTTATTAAAATACCATTTTCATTTAAAACGCGATAGCATTCTTTATAAAATTCTGTTGTAAATAGTCCTTCACCAACTGAAATCGGATCTGTAGAGTCCACAAGAATTAAGTCAAAGGATTGATCAGGTGCATTTTTCACATATGCCAAACCGTCATCAAAAAGTAACTTCATACGGCTATCCTCTTCAACACCATTAGCAGTTACTGGTAAGAATTCTTGACATAAACGGAAAACACGTTCATCAATTTCCACCATTACTACTTCTTCAACTGTTGGATAACGCAACACTTCACGCGCTGTTCCGCCATCTCCCCCACCAATAATTAATACTTTTTTAATTGAAGGATTTGTTGCAAATGCAGGATGTACAATCATGTCATGGTATACGAATTCGTCCTTCTCATTAACCATCATTAAGCCATCTAAAGTGAAAAATGTACCGAATTCTTCGCCTTTATAAAAATCAATTTGTTGAAATGGGGTTTTTTCACTATATAGTTCTTTGTCGTAAGCAATTGAAAATTTACATTCATTGCTCCATTGTTCAGTATACCAAGCCATTATTTCACACCTTCTAATTCTATTTTCACTTTAATTTGATCAATTTCTTGTTCTGCAAATTGGCGGATTTTATCAGCCATACCACGCGGAATTTCAAAAGATTCCGTCTTTGTAGCATGCAGTTTTTCAGATAAGTAGTCAGCCGCTTTCCATGGATTTACTGAATCGCCGCAAGTATATACATCTACAGAAGCAAATCCATATTCCGGCCATGTATGAATTGTCAAATGTGACTCTTCAATAATAACAGCTCCTGAAACTCCGTACGGATTAAAGTGATGGAAAACAGATTCAACAATAGTTGCTCCTGAGTATTCTGCTGCCTCGTTCATAAATCTTTCAATCATTGAATTATTTTCAATTACCTCACTTGGACAACCGTAAAACTCAATTAAAACATGTCTTCCTAAAGTTGATAATTCTATACCCATTTACGCTTCCTCCTTGATTACAGTTATATGGTTTGCTTCTTTCGCTTCTATCAGAACATTCCCTAATGTCTGACAATAATATTGGTATTGCTGGAGAACATCATGAGAAATCAATTCTCCCGGAATAACAAGGGGAATACCTGGAGGATAGATCATCAACGAGTCTGCACTTATCCGACCTACTGCATCTTCAATTGCGATTGATTCATGTTCTGCATAAAATGCTTCTCGTGGACATAAAACCAGTTCATTCACTTGATTGGCTGTTACATAAGGTGATCGAATCGTCGTATTCTTTCCTATTCTCTTTTCAATGTCCTTTAAAGCAAAAACTAATTTGTCAATTGAATTCTTCGTATCGGCACTCGTAATGACTGCCATCACTACATAACCTTCTGCTAACTCCATTTGAATCCCGTACTTTTCTTTTAAAATTGAATACATCTCAAATCCAGTTAATCCAAGATCATTGACCCGTATCACTAATTTTGTCCAGTCGTACGATTGGTTAAAATGTGCTTGTACATATTTTGCTGTCAACACTTCATAACGTGAGCCCGATTCAATTGTTCTTACTGCGTCATCAATAATTGGTTTTAACTCAGCAAATCGCTCTTCACCATATATAGACAGCTCTCTTCTAGCCACATCTAACGAACTCATTAGTAAGTAGTTTGCACTCGTTGTTTGTAGCATGTTTAATACTTTTTGTATGTGCTCTGGTGCGATTTTGTCATTTTTAAGAAGTAGCAAAGAACTTTGTGTCAGTGATCCACCTGTCTTATGCATACTTATAGTAACTGCATCTGCCCCAGCAGCAATTGGGTCTATGATGTCATCAGACATGAACCCTAAATGGGCACCATGTGCGCCATCGACAATAACCGTAATATCACGCTCATGGGCGAGACGGCAGATTTCTTGCAAATCACTCATAGAACCAAAGTATGTTGGATATGTTACCAACAAAGCCTTTGTTTCTGGATGTTCATGCAGTGCGTTTTTCACATTCTCAACAGAAATGCCATGTGTAATTCCAAAATGATGATCGACCTCGGGCTGTATAAATACAGGTTTTGCCCCACTTATGATAAGTCCATCCATCACCGATCTATGACCATTTCGCGGTACCAACAAAGTATCACCTGGCTTGCAAGTTGCCATAATCATTGCCAGTATTCCTATGGTGGTACCGTTTACTAAAAAATAAGAATGATCCGCTCCGAAAGCTTCCGCAGCCAATTGCTGCGCTTCTTTAATAACAGTTTGAGGATGACTTAATAAATCTAGTTCTTTCATGGAATTAACATCCATGCGCATAGTCATTTCACCAAGTGCTATTTTCAAAGGATTCATTTGTGCACCCATTTTATGGCCAGGTACATCAAATGGTGTAACATCTTGCTGAGCATATTGGATTAATGCCTCAAATAAAGGCATTTTGTCCTGCTCTACAAATGTTTTTCTCTCGGTAGCAAGCACTTGTATGTCGTTCATCATTGACCGACTCCAGCAAATCCAAAGCTGGATACAAGTTGTTCCAGTTCGTTCACTTTATCTGTTCTTTCCCAAGGTACATCTAAGTCACTTCTGCCGAAATGTCCATATGCTGCAACCTGTTTATATTGCGGTTTGCGCAAATCCAACATCTTGATAATGCCAGCTGGTGTTAAATCAAAAGTTTTTCTAATTGCACGTAATAATTCCTCTTGTGACACTTTTTCAGTTCCAAACGTTTCAACAGCAATACTAATTGGTTCACTTACACCAATTGCATACGACAATTGAATTTCACATTTTTCTGCTAACTCTGCTGCAACAATATTCTTTGCCACATATCTAGCAGCATAAGCCGCAGAACGATCGACTTTCGTACAATCCTTACCAGAAAATGCTCCGCCACCATGACGTGCAGCTCCACCATATGTGTCTACAATAATTTTACGTCCCGTTAATCCGGCATCACCATGTGGTCCACCAACAACAAAGCGTCCTGTTGGGTTAATTAAGATACGGAATGTTTGATTTAATCCGAACTCTCTAGCAGTCTCTTTAATAACGTTTTCAATTACGTAATCTTCAAATAATTCTTTATTGAAATCTTCATCATGTTGAATTGACATCAACACAGTATCAATAATTGGTGTACTTGGATTTGTATAATCGATTGTTACTTGTGATTTCATATCTGGTCTTGCCCATTTAAAAGCACCACTTTTTCTAAGTTGAGATGCTTTTTTTACTAGCGTATGTGCCATTTCGATTGGTAATGGCATCAAGTTTTTCGTTTCATCCGTTGCATATCCGAACATAATTCCCTGGTCTCCAGCTCCAATTGCTTGAGTATCGCTTGAAGAATCGATACCCATAGCAATGTCAGGTGATTGACTGTGAATTAATACTTGTATATCACAAGTATTCCCGTTGATTCCTAGACGTTCATCAATGTAACCAATTTCGATCAATGTATCTCGCGCGATTTTCTCAATATCTAATTTGGCTGTAGTCGTAATTTCACCGCCTACAATTACTGTGTTTGTTGTGTCAAACACTTCACACGCCACTCTAGAAAATGGATCTTGCTCAAGCGCTGCATCCAATACTGCATCAGATATCTGATCTGCAATTTTATCTGGATGCCCTTCTGATACAGATTCGGAAGTAAATACAATTTTTTCAACCAATATTAACCACTCCTGTAAAATAAATTTATTTTTAGGCATAAAAAAAGCTCTCCTCCAACCAAAGGAAAGCTTCGATAAATATCAGCTGCTTATCCTCTTATCGTTCACAAAGTTAAACTTTGCGCTCAGGTTGGGCACCCATGATCTGATTCACTCCGAACCAAATTGGTTTGCCACCGTATCTTCGACCCCTCGTCTCAACGGCTATTAATAAGATGACTTTATTTATGATGGTGCTAATGTTAATAGATTTTAATTATCATGTCAATTTATTTTTTTTAGATTTTTTAGTGGAAAAAGAATCTTCTTTAAATACCCCAAAAAAAGTTTTAAGGGATATCTCGGAATCTCTAAATCCCCTAAAACCTTAAAGAATGCCAATCAATTTACGTAACTGTTTTCAACCACATAATCTATTCAATACTTTTTGTAATTCCATTTTGAAGTGAAAAAAAGTAGCTCATATCTATAAAACCAAGTAAACCTCTAGGTAAAGATTTAACCTTGAAGTCATATTCAATTTTTTCCAACTCAATAAGAAAACTAAAAACAAACTTATTGATTAGATCCGTTAATCAATTCAAATAAATAAAGCTGTATCTATTATATTTATTTGCTATTAAGCTATAAAAGTACACGTAATATGGTTTATTAACCAATAAAATAAGCGAGTTACATTTCTTGTGTTTGACTAATACTTTATACTATAAAATTCTAAATTCACAAAATTAATCTGATATTGAAATTACAATTTTTAGTAAATTTACAATTCTACAATTTCTATCATTTTTAAATTTCCTTGTTGATCAATCGGAATTCCTTCTACCTTTTCATTACAAATGATTAAACTGACTAACTATATTCATGCAAAAATTATGGTTTCAAGTATAAATAAAAACTATATTTCCCTCTCAACTAAGTACCTCTTTTGTTAGTCTTTTATCTATACTAAGACTTCACTTAAATGTAGAGTACCAATCGACTTAGCCAAAACCCTACCTAAACATTCCAACAAATGCAATTTAATTCCTATAATAGTTACCGTCTTTTCAGAAAAAATAAAAACACATTTTAAGAATTTATCATCTTAAAGTGTGTTTCTTTGATCATTCCATATTTAATATTCACTTCGAATAACAAGCGTATTAGTAATTACTAGTCTTGTTTGCGTTTTGACCTCATCATTTCCACTTTAATATAAAGCCATATATAGCATAATGCTATCAAAATAATGAAAATTATTTTCAACCATATGCTTATTGACGCATCAATTACTGCAAATACTAAACTTGCGACTAGTAAAGTGCCAATAATACTTAATAATTTGTAAACCATACTTATTAATCCTCACATTTTATGTATTTAGTTAATTGGATTTTTTTAGAGTTCCTTATTAATTAACGTAACAATTTTTTAGAAAGGAACCTAAAACGCTAAATAAAAAATTTATTGAAGAAAATCATTTCCTTCTGTATTTCTAATGCTATCATGATTTGCTCTATACATACAACTTCTACAGGTTAAATGATTGATATCAATATCAAAGGTTTAATATTGGTACCTTGTATCATTGCAATCATAATTATCATTAAACAAAAACAACCTCTGAGGATAGAAAGTAGAAAAAGTCCATTTTCCCATTACGTGCACAACCATCACTTAAAATTCCAGTAGCTTTCACTCAGGTATTTCCCAATCTATTAATTCAATTGAATCAATTTCACGAAATTTAACTTCCTTCGCTTCACCTAATTCATGGAAATGATCTGAATCATTATAATAAGGTGCAGGTGTGACAGAAAGGCTACCCAATTTATAATGATTCATCAAAAATATTGCAGGACCTATTTGATTACCATTTTTCAATTGAATTCGAACGAGTTCCCCTATTTCTAATCCATTTAAAAATATATATTCATTATGTAGTCTGTGTTCTTGTTTTTTATCCAAAATATTATCTATTTTGAAACAAATCAGGAATAATATTATGCTAAAAACAATCTTTAACCATATACTTAGTGCTGAAGTAAAGATAATCGATAATAAAACAAGCAAAATCAGTCTACCTATATTCACCAAGATATTATAATTCATTTTTTAACTTCCAATCATTTGTATCTGATTAACCGTTATTCGTATTTCTGCTAATTCCAGGTCAAAATGAGTACAAAATTGTTTTGCGATATCTTTTTGCAAAGCCACCATAGCATCTGGTATAGAGTAATCTATCGGACCTTTTAAAGCTACTGTTAAATGTACAGATGGTAAAGGTAATTGCTGATAGTGAATCTTGTAAGACTTTTCAATATAAGAATTGAGATCGCAAGTAATTTTCACTATATCTGTAAATGCTCTTTTTTGAATAGTGATTGTTTCATCATGAAAATCTGGTTGAACTATCGTGGTTTCTCCTATTTTTTCACGTTTTGATGTGAAAATTACTACACCCTTTTGTATAAAGCGTTTAAAGAAATTTTGTTCAACCTGCTTCAATGGAATCGGCATAATATGCTTACCTTCTGTTTTTCGTATAAACTGCGCAAGTTTCATCTCACCTGACGAACGTAAATCACTAATATAATAAAAATGAGCTATACTCCCACAATCAAGTCTCTTAGCAATTTGCACTGTCATTTTATCGGAAGTGCCAATAAGCAATAATTTCTGCGGTTGATGTTGAGCTATTACCTCTTGAACGTCTTTTAAATGATCTTCATCCATGAATATCGCACGTTTCACAGCTTTAAAAGGAGACTTCTCAAATTTCGCAGATATCCCTGCTACCTTTTCACCATTCACGATAAGTAGTCCATCATCAATAATAGCTTCGATTTGATGTGTATGCGCAAACTCAAGTGCAATCGTACTTTTCCCTGTTCCACTTGGTCCACTAAGTGAAAATATCTCCATACTACCCCTCCAATGAAATAACTTCATCTCTTTTATATAGATCAAATACTTGATTTATATTAGCTCTATTAACAGTTCTTTAAATCATTTATTTTAGCATATCAGCAATTAATACGAGGATGTCATGAAATAATCAAAACACCCTTGTTTTATCTATGACGCATCTATCTTAAAACAGACATTCAATTCCCTAAAGCTCCACTAAACATTCAAATCTCTTTCTTCGATATATTTCTCTTTAGCTGTCTTATCCTTATCTAATTTAAAATCATGTTTCTTCAGTCTATTGTTCACTTCATTTAGTAAAGATAGCCCTCTAATCATGATGCCAACTATGACACCAAAACCGACTACTATCGCTAAATTTCCGAGAGCTAAATAGGAGATAAAACTAGTTATAATGCCCATTATTATGTATACAGTTATATGCATATTCTTCTCCTTAAAATACACTTTTTTATTATTATACCAAAATATAAATACTAGCTCTATTTAAACAAAAAAGCACTCAATCCTTTACATTGAGTGCTAATCATTATTTCAATATGAATTTCTCTATCGCTTTAGCAACACCTTCATTGCTATTTGTAGCTGTAATATGTTGAGCTATTTCTTTAACAGCGGGAACCGCATTGCCCATTGCAATTGGTAAACCAGCAAATTTTAACATCATCAAATCATTCATGGCATCTCCAATAGCCATGACGTTTTCAATTGTCACATGTAACGAATTGCTTAACTCCCTTAATGCATTGCCCTTATTAGCAGTACTCGAGTTCACCTCAACATTTTGCAGGAACGTTGTTGTAACGTTGTAGCCAAGTTTCTCTAGTTGATCCCACATTGCAGCCCTTTCCTCAACATTCTTAAAAAACAGATTAAATTTGTCGATTGGTAAATTTCGTTCAGTAATAAAATCATGAATATTCGGTACAGGAGTGCGGGTTTTGGTAATAAAGTCCGCAAAGTCACCTGCGCCGTATTCTATTGGCCGATCATAACAATGCTGACTTATATAGGCTTTACCATCCGCGAATGCTTCTATACGTAAATCTATTGGCTTAAGCAATTGCATAATTTGTAGCGTTTGTTCAAGCGTTAATGTATCTTCGTATATTTTTTGTTGTTTTGCCAAGTTCCATACTGCTGAGCCATTCCCGGTGATTGCATATTTGACAAAAGGCAGATCCATGAACACATCCTTTAACTCATCTAGCGTTCTCCCAGTACAAATAGCAACTTCTACATTGCGGTCCACTGTATTTTTAATTGCTTCAATCGTTCTTTCTGTTAACTGTAATGATGGCGTTAAAGTAGTACCATCCATATCTAAAGCTATTAATTGAATACGCATTTCTTTTCCCTCTATTCCATTTTTGCTATTAATAATGAATTGACTTACATAGGTTTTCAATATTAGAACAACCTTTAGTATGATAAAATTAAATCATATTTAGAATAGTTAAAGGAGCCCCATGATATCATGTCTAAAATTGTTCCATATATGTTAAATCCATTTTGTATTACCATCGTTGTCGTACTAATTATTCTATTCGGCAATCAAGCATTGGGGAAATACGCCAATGAATCTTATCCCCTTGCTATTGTATTCTTAATACTCACGATTGCATGTATCACTTTTGCCTTTTATTTAATAAAAGCATTCAGATTAAAGTCAAAAACTAGGGAAGTTGAAAATGATTAAAAGCTAGCATATGCTAGCTTTTTAATTTCCGATAATCGTAAAAGAACCTAAGTCCTTTAGCCATTTATCCAATCTTTCTTTAGGATAATATTTTATCTCATCTACTTGTAGGTAAGGAAGACCTTCGTACTTACTTTCATCATTACTTGTTAAAGTATATAAAGTTGGTCCATCAATACCCAAGTATTCTATAACTTCCTCTTCATTTAAAAGTGGACCGTAAGTTGATTGTACAAAACCACCATCATCATTCTCTACAATAATTCTTTGCTCACTAGAATTACCAGTAGTTTTTTCACCAGCCATACATCCTCCAATTACTATACAAATACCAAGAAAGTACAACGGTTTAATGATCGGATTCACCTTTTTATCATATTCTATGTTTTTCATCTCAATAGTCTCCTTTTATAGTACAGTTAAGAAATCTCACGCCATTATGCTTGATTTTTCAAATAAGTATCTAATTTTGGATATCTTCCACAATAAGCAAACCCTTATGGTGGTGAAAACTGGTACATTTCTTTTATTATTTTAAGTGGAATAGCCTCAGTTAACTCATATAATTGTAAAATGGGCTAGGCATATGTATATTTTGAGTTACCCTCATTAAATGATTAATCACCGTAGCCAACCTCTTTTACTTTATCCAGAAAATGAACCGGTGAACCGACTATGGCACAATATTTCAAAGATGAACTTGGTACAGATTCAAAAATCCAGAAATGATCCACTGTTACCTTCGGGATTTTCGATCGAAACTCATTGACCTTTTCCTGTGACTTTATCAGATTGAAATTGATGGTTTAATGCTAATGAAAATTCTAGTTGACACTTTACCGACCCTTCTTTCTTCCATATTACTGCAAAACCCTCTACATGATGTAAAGGGTTCTGAAAACTAATACTTAAATTGTCTCACTAATAGTTGTAGTTCTTCTGCCATTTTAGACATCGTTTCAGCTGATGATGTGATTTCTTCCATTGTAGCAAGTTGTTCCTCTGATGCAGAGGCAACTAAATGCGTTTTACTTGATGAGTTTTTTGCTATGCTCAAATTATCTTCTACTGATGTATATACATTATTAACGGCATCATACATATTCTTCGCTATTAAGTTAACTTCTTCAATTCTCTCTGTTACTTGACCCACTGATTGCATGATTTTCTCAAAGCCTTGTTTTGTTTCCTCGACAACTATCATACCAGAAGCTGTTTCCTTAGTACCCAGTTCAATTGCATTTACAGCCTTTTCTGTTCCTTTTTGTGTTTGTAAAATCAATTCAGTAATTTGAGATGCCGATACTTTGGACTGTTCGGCTAATTTTCTAACTTCATCTGCAACTACAGCAAAGCCCTTCCCGTGTTCACCCGCTCTAGCCGCTTCAATTGCAGCATTCAAAGCTAGTAGATTTGTTTGTTCAGAGATTGCAGTAATAACTGCTACAATATTACCGATTTCATTTGATTGTTTACCTAATTCGTCGATAGATTGACTAGCATTTGTAGTAGCATTATTAATAACATCCATTTGATGTATAACTTTTTGTAATGTATCATTGCCATTTAATGCTTCTTGACTTGTTTCTTTCGCTACTAGTGTAACTGTAGTAGATTGGTCCACAACTTTTTGTAGATTAGAACGAACAGTCTCAATTGACCTGAAACTAATATGTGACCCATTTTCTTGCATTTCAGCACCTTCCGCAATATCATGAATCGATTGCGCAATTTGACTCGTCGCTTCAGTTGTTTGTTCAGCATTAGCCGTTAGTTCCTCCGAAGCTGCTGCAACATGTACTGATGAATCGGCCACTTGCTTCATCATTTTGCGCAAACTTTCTAGCATTTGATTGAAGGAATGCGCTAATTCACCTGTTTCATCTTCCGTCTTAACAATCAGTTCTTGTGTAAGATCGCCTTCACCTTCTGCGATTTCTTTTAACTGACGATTAATTTGTTTAATGGGTCTCACAAGTGCTCGAGTTAGTAAAATACTACCAAGAATTGCAATTGTACCTCCAACTAACAATGCCAATACTATTTTCATCACTAAACTCATGGTAATTTCATTGATTTTCGTAATAGGTTCACCTATAAACCACATGCCTATCACTTTACCAGAGGCGTCTTTAATCGGTTGATAAACTGTTACATATTTTTTACCAACTACATCTGCAACCCCAGTATAAGTAATACCTTTCTTAAGAACCTGATTAACAACAGCTTCACTTGCTTTTGTACCAATAGAACGCTGACCATCTACTTGTACATTTGTGGCAATACGTGTATCACCATTGAAAATCGTAACCGCACCACTTATTGTTTTGCCTATTTCATCGACTAAAGTCGTATCATTCGTAAAATTATGCTCTCCTTTATACAGTTCTCCATCTTTAATAGTCCAATCGCCTTTAAATCGGTCATTTACTATAGTCTCCCCTAAAGTAGATGCCTGCATTGCTCGTTCTTCAAACGTTTCCATCAGAGACTTCTCAATCTCCCATTTCGCTACAATAGTGATCAGAATACATAAAAACAAAATAACGAAAACTTGTAACACATTGAATTTCATTCCGATCTTAATATGCTTTAGTTTGTTCAAAAAAACCTCTCCTGTCATGTCTTTCAAATTTATTTTTTTAGAGCTTAATACATGATAAAGGTCTTAATTAATTTCATAAAAATACAAATTATTAGATAATTATATATATTATAGTAAACAGGCAATAAATAATAGTAGGTTTTTCGAATAATTTTGACAATAAAAAAACACCTATCTCTCACTCTTAGGAAAAGAGATAGGTATTCAATAATACTTATTATCTTATACTTTAAATCGTTGCGTTAATGTTTGTAATTCTACTGCTTGCTGACTTAGTTCTTGTACAACACTGTTTATTTCTTGCAATGTTGCAGTTTGTTCTTCTACAGCACCTGAAATATGTGCAGATTGCATTGCAGCTATTTCGGCATTTGCCGCAATTTCTTCTACAGAGGCAGTTACTTCTTCAGTACCTGCAGATAATTGCTCGGAAGTTGCCGTTATATCTTCCAGCTGCGTTGTCATTTGAGATACAGAGTTTACAATCTGTCCAAACGATTCGTTCGCATTATCCAACACGTAAACACCTTGGCTGACATTTTTTAGCCCTTCTTCTATTGAAGATGCAACAGTTTTTGTATCATTTTGGATTGTTTGCGTTAAATGAACAATTTGTGATGCCGACCCTTTAGATCCTTCAGCTAGCTTACGTACTTCTTCTGCTACCACAGCAAATCCTTTACCATGCTCCCCTGCACGTGCCGCTTCGATTGCAGCGTTTAATGCTAGTAAATTTGTTTGATCTGTAATATCGGTAATTACTTTTGTCATTTTTTGAATCTCAAGTGTTTGTGCAGTCAGTTTTTGTATTAACTCATTTGTTTCATTTGTCGAATTGGAAATAACATGCATTTGTTGTTTGGCAACTTCTAATATTTTTGTACCTTCACTTGCAATTTTCGTAGTATCAACTGCATGATCAAATAACAATTGTGAAGCTTCAGCAATTCGGCTTACTCCGATTGCTGTTTCTTGCATTGCAATGGAGCTATCCTTCGCTATTTCAACGGAATCGACAGATCCTTTAGAAGTTTGCTCAACGCTATTCGACACACCTTCAGCAGCTTGTGAAACTTCAGTTGTACTTGCAGATAGCTCTTCAATGGCTGCACTTAATTGACTTGTATTATCTGAAATACTAGTAATCAATTCTTTTAGATAGCGCTTCATTTGATTGAAGGATACTGCTAATTGACCGATTTCATCATTACTCTTAACATCAAAATCCGAATGTGTTAAATCTCCAGTTGCAATTAGATTAGAACCTTTTACAATTGCCCTTAAAGGATTACCAACCGTTTTCTTAATGAATATGATGAAGAAAATTGCTAGAATTATGCTAAGTAAAGAGATGATAGTTGCTAGAAGCATAGCTTGTTCTGCTATTTTATGAACACCTTCATTCGCTTTATCTAATTCTTTTTTCTGAAAGTCCATAATTTCTATAGCAGATTCTAGAATCTTTCCATTTGCTACCGAACCAACTTCGTTCAATTCTTTTTTAGCAGCGTCTTTATTGCCTTTTTCATATTCTGAAATGACCAAATCTGCGGAATTATCAAATTTTTCTTTGTTTGCATTGATGTCAGACATATAAGAATGCATTTTTTCCGACATTTCTTTACTATTTAAATCAGATAATGATTGATTAAGCTTTTGCTGATAACTTTGTAAATTCCTTTTTTCTGTATCATTGCCTTCTATTAAATATGAACGTAAAAACAAACCTTGCGCAGCAAGATTGAATTGAATATCATTCGCTAATTGGATTTTTTCAAAACGATCTTTCGTTACTTCATCGAAAGCATCTTCAACCTTTGATAAACGATTATAGTTAAATACTAAAATCACTAGCATCATGACAATCATCGTAATAAAGCCTAAACTAATTTTCTTTTGAATAGACATTTGCCTAACCCCTCGCATCCTAAAATTAAGTAAACATATTAATATACAAGAACTCGACTAAAGCTATCGAATCCTTATATATCACCAACATAACTATAGCATTATGATTAGTCATAATTACTGATTCAATTGAACCAACAATTGACCATGATACTTAATTTTTTTCTAACCAGAAGGACTAGAACTAAATCTTTTAGATTATAAATAAGTTAAATTTTACATTGGAAATTGTTTCTATTTAATTTTCGTAGTAATAATCCATTTTCTTATCGATACAACGTTGCATATTAATATAATAAATCTCTTCATATATAATAGCTGTTGTTTTTAACTACTTTTTCTATTCATCAAAATATCCCTGATTATATCGTTGTATCAAATAATTTTCCAGAAATTCTCTACAGCTATTAGAAAGCTCACTTTTTGATGGATGAATGACATCTCCATACGGTAATTCCCCTACAAAGCGTACCATCCCTGTAAATTCTCTTTTCAATTCATCATCGTAACCAGAAAATTTCACAAAGCATGTTTGAGGTCCATTATGAGCAAAGTCAACGATCATTACTTTATGATTATTCATATTCTCACCACTTCCACATTTAATTTTTTAAAAGTAAGGGTCCATTGCGCTTAAAATGCGCAATGGACCTTATTATTGTTGCCCTATTTCGTAGTTCCTTCATTATACTTACTTACATTTTGAATCTCGTTCAGACAAAACAAATCAGAAGAACACAAGCAATCATAAAACAATTAGCTTTGGTGTAAATCCACCGTTCAATATTACTGCTCGATACAAGAAAATCAATAAATTGGCGTCCCCTGCTCCTAAAACAATAACGGTGTATGTAAATTGGATAACTTATTATCACCAATATAAAAACTTATCTAATAGTTATACTTGAAATCGCACTAACTAATTCACCATGTTCATAGATGGATAGGTAATGATTAGAATAGAAGTTTTGTATTATCCAAAATAGGTGACGAACTCTTCTTCTATAATAACAAATTAAAAGATGCAGTTACATCTGAAATTATACATTAATTCATAAATGAATTCTTTGAATCATATAATTAAAGCGGTAAGTATTTTACGAAAAAAGTATATTAATGTAGAAATAGATAGAATTATAGAGAATATTCAGTAATTAAATCCATAGTTATTTTGCACTATTTTTAATATTCTGAAATTATATTCTTTATTAAATTGATTACATGAAAAAATATCCACGATAATAGTTTTCTTTCAAATACATTTAATTGATATTTTTATTATCATAAAAATATCACAATTTCACTTTAGTAATTCAACGCACTGAATCTATCATTATTACTATTAAAAAGTTATTTCCCTAATAAATTATATAATTGGATTTTATTTGTTTCTATGGAATTCTTTTTTTGTTATATTGAAATTAAGCTTTTCACAAGGGCTTATTATTTTAGATAAGGGGGATTTAAATGGCTAAAAAGAAAAAGTATGTACTGTTTACTCTTTTAGCAATTATTTCATTAGTCTTAGCAGCTTGTAATTTTGGGGGAGATACTGCTAAAGACGATGACGAAGGTAACAAAGGCTCAGAAGGTGCTGTGCAAGAAAAGAAAAAAGCACTAAATTTAGTAATTGCTTCTGAACCACCTGCAATGAATCCGCAGTTGGCTACTGATACAACTTCTGGGAATATTTTATTAAGTCTTTTTGAAGGTTTAACTAGACTTGATAAAGATGCAAAATATGAAAAAGCATTGGCTGAAGATATTCAAATTAGTGATGACCAATTGACTTACACGTTTAAATTACGTGATGCTAAATGGACAAATGGTGATTCTGTTGTTGCAGGTGATTTTGAATACGCTTGGAAATGGGCTTTAGATCCAGCTAATACATCTGAGTATGCATCTCAGCTATATCCTATTAAAGGTGCTGAAGAATTTAATACTGGTAAAGGTTCTGCTGATGACATTGCTATTAAAGTTGTAGATGATAAAACTTTGGAAGTTACTTTAGCAAATCCTACTCCTTACTTCCTTGAGTTAACAGCATTCCAAACATATATGCCTATTAACAAAAAGGTTGCTGAAGCAAACAAAGAATGGTACGCAGATGCTGGTGAAAACTACGTTACAAATGGTCCATTCAAATTAGCTGAATGGCAACATGACGCCTCTCTAAAATTAGAAAAGAATGCTGATTATTGGGATGTTGCAAATGTTAAATTAGACGAAGTAAATATTGGCATGGTAGAGAAAGAAGCGACAGCTGTTAGTAAGTTTAAAGCTGGTGAAATTGATTATCTAGGTTCTCCGTTCCAAACTGTGGCACTGGATTCAATTGATGAGTTCAAAAAGAGCAACCAATTAAATATTCAACCATTAGCTGGTGTATATTGGTACAAATTAAACAATAAAGGTAAATTCACGAAGAATGCTAATATTCGTAAAGCTTTGACATTAGCTATTAATCGTCAAGAGTTAATTTCAAATGTAACTAAAGGTGAACAAACACCAGCTTTAGGAATGGTTCCTCCTGCTGTTGCTGGTTTTGAAGAAGACCGCGGTTATATGAAAGACAATGATATTGAAGGTGCAAAAGCTGCACTTGAAGCTGGTATGAAAGAGCTTGGCATTAAAAAAGCATCTGACATTGAAATTGGCATTTCAATTAATACAAGTGAAGCACATAATGCGATTGCACAGTTTATCCAAGAAGGTTGGAAAAAGAACTTAGGTATCAAAGTGAAAATTGATAACTCTGAGTGGCAAGTATATTTAGATAAGTTAACTAACCTAGATTATGAAGTAGGTCGTATGGGTTGGATCGCTGACTATAGAGATCCTTACACATTCCTAGAAATGTACTCTACTGCTGATAATGGTAACAATGATACTGGATGGGAAAATCCAAAGTACAAAGAGTTGATGAAGAAATCAGTAGCTGAAAAAGACCCTGCAAAGCGTCTTGAAATTTTAAAAGAAGCTGAAGGAATTGCAATGGGAGAACTACCAGTTGCACCTATCTACTACTACACAACCCTTTTTGTTAAAAAGGATTCTGTAACAGGTATGGAACCTGATCCAATCGGTAATATCCAGCTTAAAAGAGCAGATATCACTGAATAATAC
Organism: Viridibacillus sp. NPDC093762; assembly: GCF_050279675.1. Lineage (NCBI taxonomy): Bacteria > Bacillati > Bacillota > Bacilli > Caryophanales > Caryophanaceae > Viridibacillus > Viridibacillus sp. NPDC093762. The sequence continues at coordinate 29,570 of NZ_JBNNUK010000016.1, forward strand.
GCACGCAGTACACGCTGGATAAACTGTTAGATATTCTATCAACAGCAAAGAGCTGCCTCATAGTCGTTTACTCGGCTTATGAGACAGCTTTTTTTAAACTAAACTCTAAGAAAAAAAGGAGGAGTTTCATGTGATTAAATACATTTTAAAAAGACTTATGTACATTTTGCTTGCGCTTTTTGTCATTATTTCCGCCACTTTCTTCTTAATGAGATTGGCCCCAGGAAGTCCATTTGCAAGTGAGCGTAGTTTTCCACCTCAAATCGAGAAACAGTTAAATGCAAAATATGGGTTAGACAATCCTTGGTATATCCAATATAAAGATTATCTTATCGACTCAGCTTCGTTCGACTTTGGTGAATCGATGAAATATAAAATGCGCTCTACAAATGATATGATTTCTGAGGGATTCCCTATTTCTTTAACTTTGGGTATTGAAGCCATGCTACTTGCTGTGGGACTAGGCATACTTTTAGGTGTCATTTCAGCGCTTTATCACAATCGCTTTCCCGATTATTTAGCTACTACAATTGCTGTCGTAGGAATATCAATCCCCTCTTTTGTATTGGCAGGTTTATTGCAGTATTTCGTAGCTTTAAAACTAGGATGGTTCCCAATAAGCGGTTGGAAAGGTTTTAGCTATAGTATTTTACCTGCATTCGCTATTGCCATGACACATATGGGTTTTATCGCCAAACTTACACGTTCCAGTATGCTTGAGCAAAATAATAGTGATTATGTCAAAATGGCACGGGCAAAAGGAATTGGCAAATGGACTATTGTTTTCCGACATACATTACGTAATGCCCTGTTACCTGTCGTTACATATATTGGACCTTTAACAGCTGGTGTTGTGACGGGAAGTTTTATTGTAGAACAAATTTTTGCAATACCAGGACTTGGTAAGCACTTCGTTACGAGTATTTCGAATCGTGATTACACAGTTATTATGGGTACTACCGTGTTCTACTCTATCATCCTTTTACTTGCGGTATTTATCGTAGATATTTTATACGGTATTATCGATCCACGTATTAAGCTGAGAGGAGCGAAAAAATAATGTCACAACAACAATTAGAAAAAATCGAAAAAGAAATGTTTGAAATTGTCGGAGGAAGACATGAAGAAACTGAAAAGCTAGCAAAGAAATCTATGTCTTTTTGGAAAGAGGTTATCATTCGATTTGCTCACAATAAATTAGCTATTTTCGGTTTAATAGCACTTATGACTATTTTATTAATGGCTATTTTTGCACCTATATTTTCACAGTATACTTATAGTGAACAACTTGGATTATACAATAAGGCTCCATCAGCAGCCAATTGGTTTGGTACAGATGATTTAGGACGAGATGTATTTGTTCGTGTTTGGGAAGGTGCAAGAATTTCTCTATTCATTGGCATTACTGCTGCTATTATTGATTTAGTTATCGGGGTAGTATGGGGCAGTATTTCAGGACTAGCTGGGGAACGTGTAGATAATATTATGATGCGTATTGCAGATGTTTTAACAGCGGTCCCCTATTTACTTGTTGTAATCGTTTTATCAGTAGTTTTAGGAAATGGAGCTTTTGGAAATGGCTTGTTACCTATGATTATCGCACTTTCTGTCACTGGGTGGATTAATATGGCTCGAATAGTTCGTGGTGAAGTGCTATCCATCAAAAACCAAGAATTTGTCTTAGCTTCCCGTACTCTTGGAGCTAATACGAAACATTTAATTATTAAACATTTAATTCCAAATGCATTAGGTGCTATTTTAGTAACAATGACATTAACAATTCCAACTGCTATTTTCACAGAATCTTTCTTAAGTTATCTTGGCCTTGGTGTATCAGCACCAATAGCAAGCTGGGGTACAATGGCTTCTGAAGGGAACAATGCTATTACAAATGCGCCTTGGAGACTAATTTTCCCTGCGATAATGATTTGTACGACTATTTTTGCATTTAATGCAGTTGGCGATGGCTTGCGAGATGCACTAGATCCAAAATTACGTAAATAAGGAGGTTGAACAGAATGAGTGAACCAATTTTACAAGTAAAAGATTTAAGAATTCATTTTAAAACGTTTGCGGGTGTCGTACAAGCTGTCCGCGGTGTGAATTTTGAACTAAAAGCCGGAGAAACACTTGCCATTGTAGGCGAATCTGGCTCGGGGAAAAGTGTTACAAGTAATGCCTTGATGAAGCTGATTCCAGAACCTCCTGGCATTTATGAGTCTGGTGAAATCATCTTTAACGGTCGTGATTTAATCCCCCTTTCAGATAAAGAAATGTCTAAAGTACGAGGTAATGAGATCTCGATGATTTTCCAGGATCCTATGACATCATTGAATCCAACTATGCGTGTCGGTAGACAAATTACTGAAGTAATTTTAAAACATAAGAATGTATCAAAGTCTGATGCAAAAAAACGCGCAATTAAATTATTAGATCAAGTAGGAATTCCAATGCCTGAAAAACGCTATAAACAGTTTCCACACGAATTTTCTGGTGGTATGCGACAACGTGTTGTGATTGCTATTGCTTTAGCAGCTGAGCCTAAACTATTAATTGCTGACGAACCAACAACTGCTCTTGACGTAACAATTCAAGCACAAATTTTAGAACTTATGAAGGAAATTCAAGAGACGAGTAATACATCGATTATCTTCATCACACATGATTTAGGTGTTGTTGCCAATGTTGCTGATCGAGTGGCAGTTATGTATGCTGGACAAATTGTTGAATATGGAACTGTAAATGAAATTTTCTATAATCCTAAGCACCCATACACATGGGGATTACTCGGTTCTATGCCAGATATTGATAGTAATTCAGATGAATTATTACGAACTATTCCAGGTTCACCGCCTGATTTAATTAATCCTCCTAAAGGAGATGCATTTGCAGCTCGCAATGAATTTGCTTTGGCAATTGATTATGAAAAAGAACCACCTATGTTCCAAGTAAGCGACACTCATTTTGCTAAAACATGGCTATTGCATCCTGATGCACCTAAAATTCCAATTCCTGAGGCTGTTGCAAAACGAATTGCAGGATATTTAGGAAAGGAGAATATGCTAAATGGCAAAAAAACTATTAGAAATTAAAAACTTAACTCAATATTTCGGTTCTTCAAAAGAGCTTGTAAAAGCTGTTGATGGCATTAGCTTCGATATTTATGAAGGTGAAACTCTTGGACTAGTAGGAGAATCTGGCTGTGGTAAATCTACAACTGGCCGCTCTATTATTCGCTTATATGATATAACGGATGGAGAAATTATCTTTAATGGCAAAGATGTTCATAGTAGTAAATCAGCAAATGAGATGAAGCAATTTAATCGACAAATGCAAATGATCTTCCAAGATCCATACGCTTCACTGAATCCTAGAATGAAAGCTAGTGAAATTATTAGTGAAGGCTTTGATATTCACGGTCTTTATAAGAACAAAAAAGAACGCCGTGAAAAAGTAGAATCCTTACTAGAAGCTGTTGGTTTAAATAAGGAGCATGCAAACCGCTATGCACATGAATTTTCTGGCGGACAACGACAACGGATTGGTATTGCTCGTGCGCTGAGTCTAAACCCAAGTTTTATCATTGCAGATGAACCGATTTCTGCACTGGATGTATCGATTCAAGCACAAGTTGTAAACTTATTAAAACAACTTCAAAAAGAATTTAATTTAACTTATTTATTCATTGCTCATGACCTTTCTATGGTGAAATATATTAGTGACCGTATTGCAGTTATGTATCGTGGTAAAATCGTTGAGATTGGGTTAGCAGATGATATCTATCATTCTCCTGTCCATCCATATACGAAATCTTTGCTCTCAGCTATTCCTTTACCAGATCCAATATCTGAATCAAAACGCACACGAATTCCTTATGAACACGAAGAACTAGATGAAAGCGCTTCATTTTATGAAGTAGCTGACAAACACTTCGTTTATGGTACCGCTGCTTCCGTAAAGAAATGGAAAAATGCTTAATAACACGACAAAACCACCGCTCATTATATGAACGGTGGTTTTTCATTATGTTAGAAGCTATAGAATTAGTTTTCTTTCACAGCCGTTACCTGCTTCACTTTACGCCATTTTGAGCGTAATTCCCAAACAGTTATAAGTAATGCGAGCCAAACAAACCCATTGTTGAAGCTAATACCACTTGATGATTCACCACCGAGCAGTTGCATTACTATTATTGTTAAAATGATATAACCAACTAAAAAAGCATGCCACTTAAATTCATCTAATACATTTCTATTCGATTGTTTAATTGGCAAAAAACTAATGACTATTAATATTAATATAAAAATTACGATAGGTTTTTTCGGAATTACTGAAAACATCTCCAATTGTGAGAAATAATCCATTACAAATAGTAAAGTTAACCCACTTAATAGAAAAATATGTTTCGTTTTTAAAAAGGACATGACAGCTAACTCCTAGTTTTCTTCTAGTATATCAAAATCAGTAGAATGAGATCACATTATTTTCGTTAATAAAGTGAATTTTTCAATATCTCGAAGTATGAAATTCACCAAATCCATTTGTATATTATTTGGATTTAATAATGAATATACCTTATGTACTCATATAAAAAACCTCCAATGAGTCATCAGAGGTTTTGTAAGCTTGATTTACTGTTTGAACCAATACTATAAATTACCTTTTTAGTAGCCTAAATCATACATTTATTATTTCAACATTTGTTAATTCTGCCTCACGTGAAAGCCGCGTTAATTGCATTTTTAATATATTATTATACCTTACTCTCATAATCACTTTGTGGAAACCAGTTTCTTTATACATTTTCAAAGTATCACCAAGGTTATCTATGAGATCTGGTGTTACAACTTTCATATCAGTACAATCTATATCTAAGAGAAATGATTTAGTATTGATTGGTTTCGTGATTATTTTATAATCTTTAGCAAATTTTTCAGCCTGTTCTAATGTCATTTTATCATTTACGACAACATTAATTACTTTCATTACTTTATCCTCATGTATTTCATAACCTATCATATCTACTCCTCCTATAATTAGTTATTTTACATGTTTTTCAGAATATTGTCATTAATTTGTCTTTTATTTTATTTAACTAGTTCATTAATTAATAGAATGTTAGTGGATAAGTTGATTAAATGCATGGCTAAACAAAAAAACGTACAGCATTGTCACAGTTCAATGCCATACGCCTTTTCTTCTTTACTATTTCAATTCAATTACAACATCTTTAGCAACGATAGAAAATTCAGCTAATGGGCTATCAAATAAAACACATAGTCTGAAACCGCCCTCAACTATTGATATCTCTTCGTACAACCACCAAGAGCCATTTCTGACTGGTGCAGTACTAGTAAATTCACTAACACCAATGAAAGTAATTGATAACATATCCATTTCATGATACGTATTCTCTAAATTCAACTTAATTGTACATGTTTGGTCAGTATTACTTTCTATTGTTTGAATTATTGCATCATGAAATGAGTTAACAAATAGATCACTTACAGTTTTAGAAAGTTCACTTTTGGCTACAATAAAATCTGCTGCACAACTTTCGAACTTTTCATTGGTCACAGCATCAAAATGCTCCAGCCAGTTTTTTGCCAAGCCCCGCAATTTATTACTTGGGGACCCTTCAATAATAGAGCCATCTAGAACATATGGATGGAATTCTTCAGGTAAAAATTTCAACAATTTATCTCGGTCTCGTTGTAATTCCATTTTGCGTTCTTGTTCTAAATCTATGCCATACTCTCTATAATAAGCTTTTTCCTCTTCCCAATCGCCCATGGTAACAAGGAAAAATAAGTAATTAGATAATTGATTTTCTTCAAACCACTGCTTTGTAAAATATTTCATAAATCCAGTCCCTTCCATTAATACAGCTTTTATAAACTTGTGAAAAAAACAAAGATAAAGTGATTGATAAAGCTTAAAGAAAGATATGAGTAAATGCTGAGGTTTTATATAGACTATCGAGGTGTCTATAATTCTATTTTATATTTACATATATTATTATACATCCTTTATTTTCCTTGTAAATATAAAATTTATTAAATTATGGTAATAATGTAAAATAACTATGTATGACGTTCACAAAAAACCGATATTGTTATGAGTAATTTATATCGCATAAATTCAAATATCAGGAATTGTGATATGATGAAAGTAACCATATAGTGATTTTCAATCGACAAGATTCTATATGGGTTTAATTTCTAGGGGGTTTTTTTATGAGCTTATTTAACATTAAACACACCGAAGGTATACACAGCATTACAGATGTCAAAAAACATAAGAACAATCTTGAATTACATACGATTACGGGAGAAGAATTATATATCGTTGCCTTTTCTGATGAAACATATACGGTGTATGATGATCGCTTTGCGGGTGCTTCAAAGCAAATGAATTCAATCGAAGCTTACGAGATTGATGGAAGCTTCCGAAACTTAGACTTCGATGCGATGCGTAGCCTTTTTTCAAATTCATTTGATCGCTTAATGGATGAGCTTTCAACTTATGTAGGGTCGAATAAACTAGTCAATCTGGATGATGTAAAAGAGGAAATTACGAAGGAAATTAAAGGTATTCACTTTAAAATCATTACAGACACAAAGAAATATCAATATTAATTGTGTAAAGCTGCTACCTATTTGGTGCAGCTTTTTCCTTTTAATTGTAGTTCAGTCTTCACAAATTAAACAATTTCGTATAAAATAAAACTATCCCCATAAGGAAGGTTGGTTTTTAATTTGAGTACCGTTCCTTTTATTCCAAGACCATTAGTTCGTGTGAATCAATGGACTATACTTTTAAGCGTTATTTTAACTTGGATTACAGGTCAGCCTTGGATTTTAGCCATTCCTTTAGTGGCAAATTTACTTGGTTTGATTTTTAATTATAATCCCATGATGAAATTTGCTCGTCGCTTTTTGAAAAAAGAACCTTCTGCTTATATACCTGAAGATGTTGCCCAGCAAAAGTTTAATTCATGTATAGCTATTTCTTGCTTATTTCTTGGTTTAAATGGCTATTTAGCTAATTGGCCAGTACTTGCATATACATTTACGATCATGGTCGCTGTTGCTTCTTTTGTAGCTATTTTAGGATTTTGTATCGGTTGCCTTATTCTTTTTCAACTCAAACAATTTAAGTATCGAATGAGTAATTCTTAATCTAATGAAAAATAATTATTTACGATAAATACGCCATAGAAAGAGACCACTTTATAGCGGTCTCTTTCTATGGCTCTATTCTTTTCTATTCCTTAATTAATGATTTCACTTAGCTTTTCCCCATTGAAAAGCCTTCAAATAGACGACCTCCAAAAGGTTCAATTACTTTTTCACTTAAATGAATAACTTTACTTTTCTCAGCCGTTTTATAATAGGTATCGAATGCATCAACAAAATCCTCGGTAAACTTTTCATCATAGTTCTTTAACGCCCGAATTATCCATTTTGAGGATCCTATCCATTGATTATTAGTTCTTAACACAAATTCATGAATAAGCTCAGCTAATTCGTTAGCTATGAAAATTTCTTCTGCACGATTATTACAACCTATAAAATCATCTAATACATCTGATATAAAATATCGCTTCGTAGTAATGATTTCTTTCGTCCATCTTTCAGGTCCCTTATCTAATATCTCTTTAGCTTCTAGCTTTATCGATTGAATAATTCCTTCATCTTTTAATAGTATCCCTTCCCATACCATCCTTTGCATAGAAGGCTTAGCAGCTTTGTAATCGAGTTCGAAAAAGTGTTTGTAGGAAGTTAAACTATGTACAAAAACTTCGATTGGCCATCCAAATTCTTTTAAGGACTCTCTATAACTTGAATTTAAACTTTTATCAAATACGACTATGTCAAGGTCAGAAGTATCTGTTCCCTCTCCTCTGACAACACTTCCAGCTAACACAGCTCCTTGACAATTCGGAAAGTTCTTATTGATAAATTGATGTGCTGCTTCAATTGGAATTATTTTCGTCAAATCTCCCATGATCATCACCTCTGATTGATTGAATTTTTTATATTAATTTCCATATTAACTAATGATAGAATAAACTACTAGTAAAAACTTCAAAAATCTACACACAATATATCCCAAAATTAAGTCAAAAAAAAACGATTAATACTCAAAACTGAGTTAATCGTCTTTGTCAGGATGGTCAAAGTAAATCATCCTTATTTATTTTTTTATTGACACATTATACTTTGCTAGTGCCTCTTCTAAGTTTTTTAAGTACTTCTCGGACATGCTCTTATTCGTAGCATACGTATTCATAAAAAATTCATCTTGGTCATCTGCATATGATTTCAAGCTATTGTATATACCTTTTTGATAACCTATATAGTTATTGAAGGCATGATGAATTTCTTTTTCAGCTTCAGTCTTAGGCGATAGGTCTACAGTTTTCAAATACGCAATTTGCTGATTTGCTAACTTCAGGAATTTTTCACGATTTTCTGCATTCTTTAAATAGGAGTCATCATTAATAATGCTTTTTACAACACTGTGTATTTCTTCTTTAGATGTTGGCAATTCCACTTTTAATACTGCTTCTATGCTTTTATGAAAGTCATTTGAAACTTTTGCATCGGCCTCAGCTACAACCCCAATAGTTTCAACCTTTTTGGCTGTCTTATCACTACTACACCCTGTTATTAATATAGATCCTGCCATCAATACTGAGAGGAATGAAAGCGTTTTTTGCTTAGTAAATTTGCGCATGAATAGCCTCCTAAAGTTATCTTTATTTTATCATAATTCTAACATTAATGCATTTATTTTACTATTTTTAAGCAACAAGGATAATCAATAATTACTAAATAAAATTCTATAGTAACAATTTAGACTTATTCTTATTTATCAGTCTCGCCTTTTTTTGATTTTTTTAACCTTATATCCAATAAATCCATAATACCCTTCTAAATCTCTAATAATTCCCTGTTATTTATAGTTATGCCACTTTTTTACTTTCTACTCCATAAATGTCGACATTATTCCTATTCTTTCATTAAGACCTTAATCTTAACTTCATAAAAAAAGACTGCTTCATTTTACATGAAGGCAGCCTTTAATTTTACGCTGTATAAGCGCATAGCACTTGTGTCTCCTTTTACTTCAAACATTCCGTTTGCTATTAACTCTCTTAAACGATACTCAATAAATGCATCACCGATATGATTTTCAATATTGCCTAATGCTTCACCAACTAACCTAGCTGCCTTCATAAAATTTCCAGGCTCTTCTTCTGTCCTACCCAGAAGTTCTTTATGTAAATATCTAGCACATTCAATGATAAAATTATCATAATAATTAGCTTCTGTAGAAATAATCATGCCGTCTTCCAGATAGCGTAGATCATTCATCGTCTTTGAGAGTTTCTGCCATTCTTTAATATAACTAGCTTGATCCGATTTGGAAACTGACTCACCAGATGACGTCATATTAATTAATTTTTCAGGAACCACTTCTCCTGTAGTCCTAGGTACAAACAGCGGTTCTAACTTTTTTAATTGAGTACTAACATTCACTATTTCGATTAGATTTTGGGCATTATTTAATTCATTCATTACAAACCGTAACCCTATTTGTTCATGCGCACTTTCAGATACCCATATACAAACAGGTACATCATCTTGTATGCCTTTAAACTGATCGCTTTGTAAAGGATCATACGAATTTTCCACTTCTCTTATGATGTGTTCTTGCATCCACTCTATACGAGCCTGCGCATCATTTAATGGTCCTATGGAAAAAATATCTCTAACGACAAAAACCCTTTCCTCCTTTGTTTTTTTCATCAAGTGTAGTACATGTTTTAAACTACCAGCAGCTGAGTCTCCAAATACGATATGTATTTTGTTCAAAATATCACTCCTGTTCGCTATTTATTTTAGTCATTTCACCAGAGTATGGATAAAACAAATAGCGATTTTCTTTTTTGCCCTCTTTACCAATAATTAAATAGCAATCTGTATGTAATGCAAAAGAATCCGTGTTATAACTGATTTTACCACTTTCTTCTGTTATTACTTTTACGCTATAATAGTCAGCAATCTTCACTTCAGCATCAGCAAGTGTAAATGTTGGTTTATAAAATTCAAAACTAATAAGTAATATTAGGACGAAAATGATGCTGGAAATACCTAAGCGAGAACTAATGTGTGCATACTGATTTCCTTGTCGCTGCAATATATAATAGATTCCCAATCCCATTAATAACACAATTGATATTGTTATAAAACTTCCTAAATTATCTATAAACTCATATCGCCTTGCTTTAATGTAAAAATATACAGCTGCTATCAATAAAATTATTGAAGCTATTGGTAACACCCTCGCTTTCAATTCTCTCACTCCTTTTAAAATAAATAGATACTGCATTTTCATTCGTCATTCCTACAGTGTTTCTTACGCTTTTCATTTATATTTCTAAGTATGCATGTTTTTCTCACTAATGTTGACACTAAGTCCATTCTTTCTCTGTTTGGAGTGATGAACATTACTATAAATTTAAGTACGATATCTCATAATAGTGCCATAATGTCTATTACAATCGGTGTTGGATTACTGTTAATAGTTCGATTTATGAAACATTTGAAGAGATCAAAAATTGGACAATTGGAAGGCTGGTCAATTGGGTTTGCTATTCCAGGTTTTATTTTAACAATAACTGGAGCGCAAATGTCTTTAAAATCGCCATTATATAAAATAGATTTTCTTTATAATAATATTATCTTCGGCGAGCTTTCATTTGCTTTTGGTGTTTTATTGTTAGCAGTATCAATTCTTCTATGGAGAAAAGCTAATGTTTTCGCGAAAAATAACGTTGATTATATGGATTCAATGACTATTTCACGAATATTAATGAAAGAAGCACCAATATTGCTAAAACCACTTTCTTACTTTACTTTTGCTATAGGTTTGGCTCTTTTTTCTATTGCCATTGCAAGTCTCCGTCTTCAATTATTCTCAACTTTAGATGATGATCTAATTACGAGTTTCTTTACCAAATACCCTTTAATTGAAGGACTCCTCATATCCGGTTTATACGCAATAATAGGCATTGGGGCAATATTGTTACCCTTTACTTTAAAGCAATATGCAAAACCGAGTATCTTCAAAATCATGATCATTTGTTGGAAAATCGCAGGGATTGCCTTTATTTTAATTGGCATGATGAATTATTTTACACCTATTGGTCTAATAGTCCATTCGATGGGCAAATAAAAAACGTAGTAGACATTATATCTACTACGTTTTTATTTATGCACCAACAAACAGAACACATTGACTGATTGCGATAAAAAAGGCTGGATTTTGAATTGGCGAATCCTCTTCAATCACTAGCTCTATCAAGAACTCATCACCTTCTGTTGCCTTCCAACGGGCAATATCTACACCATCAAGTGCAAAGCGGGACCAATCTTCCATTTCCTTATGTATCATCATTTTCATTTGACCATCTGTGATCACAAGGTCTGGAATCAATTCCTTCCAACCATCGTAGGCAAGCATATATTTCTTTTGTTGTTTTAAATCTTTTGCTTCATAAAAAATTTTTCCTTTACGATTGACCTTTTTACACGTGAAAAGTGGCTCATCCTGCATATCAAAAACGTCATATCTTAAAAAATAACGATAATCCATTACTTTATCCAATATACGCTTCAAACTATTTGAATAGTGGCGTTGAAATGTGAATATAGCCTGACCTGACTCATCAGCTACCGTAATTTTCGGTGTTGTTTCAATCGAATTTGGGTGTAAGTAAGTATATCTTTGCATCATTTGCTCCTTTAAATCTAAACGTTTCATAAGTAAACTATAGCATTTTCAGGGCAGGAACGCACTTACTGGCTTAAAACGATTTTATAGTAAACTTTCAAAGGTACTAACGATGCAATAACAGGACATCATCAACTGGTTCTAGCTTCCTATCGGTAATAAAAATACACTTTTTTATTTCTTTACAGCATTTTCTAAAATATCGAAAAAATCGTTATCATCCACCATTATATATTTTTTTTTGTGTCTCATCTACGTATATGATTTTATTAGATGTATCCGCAAACAAAGCAAAGTACCCACTTACCGAAATGTTTATGATGTAATTGTAATGTAGGTCTATATTTGAATCCTCCATTTTCATTTCTTTAAATTTCGCATTTTCAAAAGCCTTTAGTAGTTCTTTTTGTGTTTCTTCCGAAATTTCAACCGTTGCCAACGAATGAACTTTTTTAACTGTTATATATGAATCTTTTTCATTAAAATCTATTCTCCAAAATAAATCCTTTACAGATAAAGTTGTTTTTTTTACCTTTTCAGTTGAAGGTGTTTTATCAACTTTCACACTACCAAAAGACTTGTATTGTCCATATATATATAAACCCATCCCAACTAAAACGACTAGAACAATAGTTATAACAAAAGCTTTTCGTTTACGCATAAATCCCTCCCCATTACCTCTTTTTTCTTTTTTCTTTTTTCTTTTTTCTAATCATAGCAAAATTATTACTTAAATATGTAAACTATTGCCAATATCACTTTCGATATTCGGTGTGAATTTCCCTTTATTAAAAAAGACATTTTTAGTTGGGAGGTTTTAATATACGATGAAATGATTCTAGCAATTTCAACTGTCAACTAAAAATTGCCCTATCTTTTTTTAGTGAGTTATAACCATAATTACAAAAAAGCTGTTAGTTTTAAAACTAACAGCTTTTTTCTCTTTAGCTATATACATATAAATCAAATTGAATTTCCGCATCTATTGAACTAGAAAAGTCTATGATATTTTTCTGCAAATACATTGCAGGTTTATCATTATTTTCTATTTCAATTACAATCATAAACTGAAATTGTAAACCATATCTCTTCTTTAGTTGTATTAATTCTTTTGTTTTTTCTTCTAGAGACTTTAATATTACATTCAACTGATCGTTTATATCGAGAGATTCTTGATAGCCCGTACTTAAAGTCCAACTTGTCTCTTTTCTACGTAAAATTTTAGTAGCGAAAGGTTTTTCTATAACATCCCCCTTTTTGTATGTTTCTGTAGGTTCTACATTCAGAATATTTGTTACTTCCTCCAAAGGAAAGTTATCTCCAAACGCACTAAAATAAGCCATTACTTTTGTTTTATCCAAGATAATCTCTCCTTTTTCAGCTAATACACAACTCTTTTTGCAATCAGTTATTAGCCCCTTACTTGTCCATTCCCATATACAAAATACTTACTCGAAGTCATTGCTTGTAAACCCATTGGTCCTCTTGCATGAAGCTTTTGCGTGCTAATGCCGATTTCCGCACCATAACCGAATTCAAAGCCGTCTGTGAAGCGCGTAGAGGCATTATGATAAACTGCTGCTGCATCTACGCCATTTAAGAATAGCGCTGCTGCAATCGCATCTTCTGTTAAGATAGCTTCAGAATGATTTGTACCGTATATATTAATATGTTCGATTGCTTCTACAACTTCTGACACGACTTTTACACTAACTGTTAGTGCTAAATATTCTGTTGCCCAATCCTCTTCTGTAGCAACCTTTGCACCTGAATATGCATTACAAACAGTGTCATCTCCAATAATCTCAACACCATGTGCTGCTAAAGCTTCTAATAACGCAACACCATGCTCTGAAAACCATTTTTCATGGATTAGTACACTTTCTGTTGCATTACATACAGATGGACGATGTGTTTTTCCGTTAATGACAATACTTGTTGCCATATCAGGTTTTGCAGTTTCATCTATATAGATATGACAATTTCCTGCTCCCGTTTCTAAAACCGGAACTGTCGCTTCACTTACAACCGTATCGATTAATGCTTTTCCACCGCGAGGAATTAGTACATCTAGATATTCTTTTAGATGGAATAATTCCTTCGCCGTTTCACGATTTGTATCTTCGATTAGCTGCACTGCATCTACTGGTAATGTTGTCTGCTCAAGTGCCTTATGGATAGATGCGACTAGTGCAATATTCGAAAACTTCGCAGATGAACTGCCACGTAAAAGTACAGCGTTTCCTGTTTTCAAAGCTAGTGTCGCTGCGTCTATAGTAACATTTGGTCTTGCTTCATAAATCATGCCAATCACACCAAGTGGCACTCGTTTTTTCTGAATATGCAAACCATTTTCTTTCTGAATATCCTCTAATACTTCACCTACTGGATCATTTAATGATACTAATAATAGAATCGCATCTGACATATCTTGAATGCGTTTTTCATTTAAAAATATGCGGTCTAAAACAGATTCAGAAAGGCCTTTTTCTCTACCTGCTATAATATCCTTGTTGTTTTCTTCAATTATCGTTTCTTTATCTTTCAGTAGCTGTTCTGCAATTTTTTGTAATGCTTCATTTTTTTCTTGTGTTGTTTTACTGTTCATATGATAACTTGCTATTTTCGCTAACTTACCTTTTGTGTTTACTTCGCTCATTGTGTTACCTCCATTTAGTTACGCTTTTACCCACTTATCACGGTGAATGACTTCAATATTTGATACGATAAGTTCGTTTGTTCGTTTCCCCATAGCTTGTTTTAGTTCATCTGCGGAATAGAGTACTTCTCCTCTTCCAATTACACCATTTTTACCATAAACTTCAACAACATCGCCTTTTTGGAAAACACCCTCCATTTTAAAGACACCAGCAGGAAGTAAACTACTACCTTGCGAGACAAGTGCTTGCTCCGCACCTTCGTCCACAAAAACTTTACCTGAAACAGCTGAAAATAACGAAATCCATTGCTTATTATTATTTAGAACAGGTAGTTCGTCTTTCTCTATATACGTCCCGTCCCCTGTACCCTCCAGTACTTGCAATAGTTTTCGATCACCTTTACCGTTACCGATAAATACCTTCACGCCTAGTTCATACGCCGTTTTCGCTGCCATTAATTTTGATTCCATGCCTCCTGTGCCTACTTTTGAACCTGCACCACTAGTGAATGACAACATTTCTTCCGTTACTTCAGTTAAATAATCAATGCGTTTTGCATCTGGATTTTTAAATGGATTAGCGTTATACAATCCATTGATATCTGTTAAGATAATTAACTGATCAGCATGTACCAACCCGCTTACTAGTGCCGATAGCATGTCATTGTCACCAAAAGTAAGTTCTTTTACTGACACCGTATCGTTTTCGTTGATGATCGGTAATACTGAACGATCCAATAATTCTGACAATGTAGAATAAGCATTTTTATAGCGATGCTTGCTTGAGAAATCTGTTCTAGTTAATAAAATCTGTGCTGTTACAATACTATGTTTGCTTAATTGTTCTGTATATGATTGTACTAATAGGCTTTGACCAACAGCTGCAGCTGCTTGTTTTCCTTTTAACGTAACTGGTCTTGAAGAGTACCCTAGCTTACGAAAACCACATGCTACAGCCCCTGATGATACTAATACCACTTCATGCCCTGCCTTACGTAGTGTTGCAATTGCATTTATATGATCTTGAAACTTAACTTGATCTATCTCACCCTTTGCATTCGTTAAAGAGCTACTACCTATTTTCACAACAATTCGTTTTTTATCCATCTTTATTGCCTCCAATGCAACATAAAAAACCCTTTTCGCCCTCGAATATATCAAGGACGAAAAGGGTTACTTCTCGTGGTACCACCTTAGTTGAATGCATTAAATGCACCCCACTCAACCTCATAACGCTTGAGACTGCGCCTATGTTTGCATAGGAGCTAAGAAGTAGGTTCCGTGTGTTTGCTGTTACGATGCCTTGCAGCCGGTGAACATCGCTCTCTTATACAGTAAGATTACACATACTAGTCTTCTTTTCGCTAAATATTAATTATAAGCATGCAACAGATTCTTTTAACTGTCAATAATCATTTCATAAATAAAGAAATAATGCTTAATTCCACTTCTATTTGTGATACTTCTTACTCTTTTACACCTTAGAATAATTCATGTAAAAACGACTATCAATTCGTAAAGTGATAGTCGTTTCCTGTAAGTTAGTTGGTGAAATCGTTACATCCTAGACCTGCTCACAGCATCTTTTATGGAAAATGCTGATGTAATAACAGCAATAACAATGGTAGCTAATACAATCAGTAATACAAATCTGTCCTCCTGCATATCAATAAAATTCAATAAATACTTTGTAAACTCTGGTTCAATAATATTTGGTCGTGTGATGATTATTATAAAAGCTGCAGTTGCAATGAGCTCATAAAACGTTTGGAAGACAACAACTTTTTTTGTCCATTGCCCTTGGATTCGTTTAAAGAGAGATAATGCAATACCCAAGACAGCAATAATCACAATCAGAATCCAAAAATCATTTAAAATTTGTTGATTAAATGTTGGATATTTAAAAATGAGATCATCTTCTCTTTTCAAGTACACTCCAATTAAACGATCCGCATTAAAGTAAATTGAAACCCAAATAGCGGTCCATACTAAACTACCAAAAAACGCATACTTTGAAATAGATTTATGCTTAGTAGTTAGCTGCACTTTTTTTAAATCATTAAGAGTCCATTTTTCAAGACCAGTCAAAAGTTCCTTTTTTGGCTCTTTGGCAAATCTTTCGAGTAACGCAAAGATTAGCGTTAACCAAAAGAATACTTGAATCGCAACTTCTAGCAGCATACCAATACCATTACCAACAAGAGTGAGGACTACCATTAATAAGGCTTCATCTCCCTCATAACTAAAAGCAAATTCTATGACAAATGCAATAAGAGCAATAGTCATTGCAATCGGAACTATCGTTTTTAAAAGAGATATATAGGATTGATAATATAATGGACCAATTAAATACATGGGTTTTTCCAGATAGGTTTTTGCAAGAACTGCTGGATCACCTAATTTTACAAGCGCCTCTTTGACGTCTTCTTCCGTAAAACCAGATGGCAACATTTCTTCAATAATCGCCTTCAATTCAAGAGCAATAGCTGCTCGATCTTTTTGAGACAATCTTCGAGTTACTTCATGGATATATTTATCAATTAATTCCATTGGCACCCTCCCCTTTGTATACCTCATATTGATGCATTTTGGATCCCCCCATTTTTTTAACACTTAATTACATATACTTCATATATTAGCCAAATGTATTATATGCATCACATTCATTTTTATCTACAGTCAAATAAAAAAACGACTATCTATTTGTAGAGATAGTCATTTCTTAATCATATCAATTTGCATTAATCATCTGTTTTATATGTAAAAAATCATTTCCAAAATTGGACAAGGGGCACCCTCAGCATGAGAGTACCCCTTAATTTATAATTAGCTAATTTTAATAAAATTCAAATTTCAACCCGATCATCCGGGGAATATTTACTCAAAAGCCTATAGCTTTCTGTACCGCGGTAAAATTCCACTGGTTAGCTTTCTAACCTAAGCAACGCAAACCCTACCTTCTTTTGCGTCCTTGTGACCCCAAAGTCACTCCAGTGTGAATAAGTATCTACAAAAACATTTAGTAGAATGCCAACATTTATAAACTAGCTAATCAGCATAAATAATAGTATCTCACGAAAAAGCAGTTTTGTCAATGGAGTTGCTTCACTACTTTCTAATGAATGTACTTGATTTATAGTTTTTCTTTTAATTCCTCTATTTGTTCAATATGTCTTTTTTCGTGGTATCCGATAAATTGAACCCACTGATCTAGACTCATTAATCCGAATATTTCCTGCGGATAGGCTTTCTCCTTCAGTTGATCCTTGTTGCTATTTGACACAACCCGAAGAAGAGCATGACGTGATTCTTTCAGTTTATCTTTCATCTCTTGCAGTGTGATAAATCTTGCATCTGGATCTGCAAATGAAGGTGCTTTTATTTTTGTAGAACGGTCTACTGTTAACTCAATTGGCTTCACTTTAGCAGACTGCTTTTCACCTTTTTCCAAAGTATATTGAATTGCTTTTGTTACTCCAGATTCAATTAAATGCAGATGATGAAGTACTTGCATAATCGTCCAACGACCTTCTTCAACTTCCTTATTTAATTGCTCGTCCGATAGATTGCTTACACTATTCAATAATTCTTCTCTTACGCTTTTGTTAAGTTCTAAATACTGTTCCATTTTATATCCCTCCAATACTTCCTATACTATTAGTCTATCAATGAGAATATTAACACCAAATATTGGATAATGACTTCACGGAAACGATCAATATTTAAACATGCTATATTATTAAATGAGAAGTAGCAGCTCTAATAGAAGACAAAATTAAATCTTGAACAAATCATTTGTTAATTCTTTTCACCATAAATCAATTGTCCACCCATCAAATTACTTCTATCTCTCCATTTTACATTTTTTGCGGAAATCCAAGTTAGTCCTTCTTCTAAACTAAGGATTTCAGGATTAAAACCTTCACAATTAGCCCAATAGAAAATACCATTTTGTTTTATAAACGTCGAGTCAAGAATTACTGCACAATAACTCTCTGGAAAAGGGCTGATGCAAAAATGGATAATCTCTTCAAATATGATTTCAATAGCAGAAATTGGCCCAGCTTGTCTTTGAAAAAAAAGACGTACAGATGTAGAAGGGTCAATTGCCATACCGTAATTTTCTCCAACAAAACTTTTTGTTTGAACATGACTTTCTTTCAAACAACTATCATGAAAATAGCCAAAATTATTCATGAAGGTCTTAATGTCTTCATCTGTACTTAACGTTTGCCAATCCATTTCTACACTCCTATTTTGAGAAAAACCAATATGAATCAATGCATTAGCTTTTCAATTTCATTTGATTTAGAAACTTCTGCGCCTGCTACTTTCATTATTTTTCATTACAGAAGTTCTTTCATTCTCTTTAAAGTATAAATGAAATATTCCCAGTTATTGATTGTTGAAGATATACTGATATGCTCATCTGGTGTATGCACTAGAAAGATATCTGGACCAATGGAAATAGCATCTAAACCGGGAATTTTCTCGATAAATACACCGCATTCAATACCCGCATGCACAGCAATTACTTCCATCTCTTTACCGTATTTTTCTTTATACGTTGCTTCAAATAGTTTCTTAGCTTTTGAATCAGGGTTATAGGGCCATTCAGGATAATCAGAATCAATGAGTACTTCACATTCAAGCATTTCTGCAATCGTTCTTACTTGGGTGACCATATTGGATTTTACACTTTTGATAGAGCTTCTTATTTCACTTTCAAATGTAATAGATGAATCTGTTGTCGTCACAACTCCTAAATTCGTAGAGCTTTCCACTAACCCCTCTATAGCCATACTCATTCCTTGAACACCATGTGGAATTAACAGTAAAGATGTAATGGCTTTATGCTTCGTTTCATTGGCGAATACATTTGTAGAGCTGATGTCTCTTTTTTCAAAGACAATCGATACGTTTGGATCTGAAAACTGTAATTCGTTTTTCAAAATAGCATTGTATTTATCAATTTTCTCTTTTATCTGCTCTACATTTTCTAAATGAAGAAAGACATTTGCTTCTGCTTCTCTCGGAATCGCGTTAGGCTTTAAACCGCCATTAATCTGTTGGATAGAATATTGAAATTCAGATGATAGTTCATGTAATACTCTTCCTAATAATTTATTAGCATTGCCTCTCTCTTTATTGATAGAGATACCAGAATGTCCACCTTTTAATCCTTTAATTCCAATGCTATAAGCTACTTCATGGTCCGTAGCATTATCCCATTTAATCGGCAGTACTTGCGTAACATGTACGCCCCCGGCACTGCTGACAAGTAATTTACCATCCTCTTCTGAGTCAATATTAATCAGTATTTCACCTTTGAAATGGGCAGCGTCTACAGCAAGCGCACCATTCATCGTTGACTCTTCTTCAGTCGTAATGACCACTTCTAGAGAAGGGTGCGGGATATCATTTGCATCTAATAACGCTAACGCATAAGCAACTGCGATTCCGTTATCTGCTCCTAGAGTAGTATCCGTTGCGTAGAGCATATCCCCTTCTATTCTTAATTGAAGTGGGTCCTTTTCAAAATCATGAATTGTATCAAGGTTTTTCTCACAGACCATATCCATGTGCCCTTGGATAATGACCGTGGGCACATTTTCATATCCATTAGTAGCATCTTTTTTAATGATGACATTTAATGCGGAGTCCTGTATTACTGCAAGATTGCGCTCTTCTGCAAAGCGAACTAAATAATCACTAATCGCCTTCTCATTCCCTGAACCTCTTGGAATTTTAGAAATCTCTGCAAAATAATGAAATACTTTATGATTTGTTAGTTCTTCTAGACTACAATACATACGATTCACCTTTTCTTTAACAATATTTGAAATGTTTAGTATTATTATAACTCAACTTTTGAACAAGATGTTGTCATGACTATCTATTGTCAGTATATTCGTATGTAGATTTTGAAAAAAGATTGATCATTTCTTGTTACATTTATGTGCTGATTGGCAATAATCTATCTGATTTTCAAATTTCAGATATTCTTCTACATTTGGAGATAAAAAAACCCTCTTGGATAAACATAACCAGAGGGGTAAATGTCGCGACTTTATATAAAAGCTTCATTAAAGGTAAAGTGAATAGAATGATAATCTAATAATTCAAATAACATCTTGCAATTGTATTTAATTCCCACTAGTCTTATATAAAGACATTTAAGAAATGGGGATGGTTAGATTTTATGAAAAAAGCACTCATCACCATCATTATCGGTACTGTATTAGTGGCTGGATCATATGGCATTTTTCAATACAATAAGTATAAAGAAAAACCAATAACGGATGTTCTAACACACTTAGATAATAGTAAAATTAACTCTATAGATGTAACAAAAATGAATAAATTAAAATTCGGAAAAAGCTATACTTTTAATAATGATCATTCCTCGATTTTAATATCACTTAAAAAGGTAAAGCTACGTCTTACAAAAGATGATTACGATATGTTTAATTGTGACTATATAATGACTCTCACAACAGACTTAGACAAAATTACTATATTCTTGTTTGTTGATGAAAAAGAGATGGTTATCCATAGCGATACTGAAAGTTGGGGTAGAAGACATTATAAAGCTGCTGATAGTGACTTCTTTGATGTTGTAGAAACATTATTAACTAAAGAAAATGAAGATGTGAATAAATAAAAAAGGGGCGATCCTAAAAGTCAGTTTCTCGACTATCGGATGCCCCTTTTGCATATTCAATTATGATGAATTGTCAATTATATATATGAATCGTTTTTATCCTTTTAGAACAACCACGCTATCTCCTATTTCGTACGTTTTATGAATAGAGAAACAACTATAGCAAGTAAAACAATGATAAATCCTAGTGTAAATGCAGAATCAAAACCTGCTGTTAATGAAGCTACAATTTCCGTTGGATCATTTGGATTTTCTGACTGTGTTAAATAATCTTTTTGTCCAGATGACATTTTACTTATAAATAGTGCCGTTCCTATGGCTCCTGCTACTTGCTGTAACGTACTAAAAATTGCTGTACCATGCGGATACAATTCTTTAGGTAATTGATTTAGGCCATGTGTTTGTGTTGGCATCATGACAAGCGAGATCCCAACTAATAGCATACAATGGATCGTAATAATATATCCTGTTGTCGTTGTAACATCAATTCCGATAAACAACCACATTGCAACAGCTACTAACAAAATCCCTGGAATGATAATCGTACGAGGACCATATTTGTCAAAAAGCTTCCCGGTAATTGGGGCCATGAAACCATTTAACACACTACCTGGTAACATGATTAAACCAGATTTAAAAGCTGATACTAAAAGTACACCCTGTAAAAACATCGGTAGTAATATCATAGTTGAGAACATCGCCATCATGACAATGACAATTAGTACAACTGTTATTGAAAACATTGGATACTTAAATGTACGTAAATCGAGTATTGGATTCTTGATTTTTAATTGTCTTATAATGAACCAGATTAATGAAGCGACTCCGATTATTAAAGTACCATATACTTCTGCATTTCCCCATCCAAGCTCTCCTGACTTACTAAAGCTATAGACAAATCCTCCAAACCCGATTGTTGATAAAATAATTGATAAGACATCTACTGCTGGTCTAGTTATTTCCGAAACATTCTTTAAATACTTTGCCCCTACAATAATTGATATTAGAGCAAGTGGTATTACGATGTAAAATAACCAGCGCCAATCAAGAGTATCAATAATTACTCCTGAAAGCGTCGGCCCAATGGCTGGTGCAAACATAATAACTAGTCCGATTAAACCCATTGCTCCACCACGTTCTTCCGGTGGGAAGATGATTAAAATGGTATTCATCATAATCGGTATAATTAAACCCGTACCGAATGCTTGTATAATACGCCCTACAAGCAAAAAGCTAAATGCTGGTGCAAATGCCGCGATGATTGTACCGACTAAAAATAAAATCATCGCTGATAAAAACAATTGCCTTGTCGTAAACCACTGTTGTAACAAAGCGGTAACAGGCACTAACACCCCCACAACTAACATATAGACAGTAGTTAACCACTGAATTGTAGTAGGTGTCACATTAAATTCACGCATCAATTCTGGCAATGCGTTACTTAATAGGGTTTCATTTAAAATAGAAACAAAAGCACCAATAATCATAGCAATGATAATCGGTCCTTTTTTTATATTCGATAAATCGATTGAATCACTTGTTGATATTTGTTTAGTAGTGTTCAAATTCATTTCCTCATTCCTATTTATTTGCTACACTTGTAGGATAAAGCTACAAATGTATACTAAATAATATACACATATGATTTTAATGTTGAAAGAATCAAATTTAGTTGAGTATCTATATAAACTACAAAGCAAGGAGAATGTAGATGAATTTTAATGATAAAAAGGTCGATCTTAGGGTTAGAAGAACATATAAACTACTGTGGGAGGCACTTGAAGAATTACTTTCACAACCCGGACAAGAGTTTAGTTCAGTTACAGTCAATCAAATTTGCGAAAAGGCAATGGTTCACCGAACTACTTTTTATAAGCATTTTGAGGATAAATACGACTTGTTATATTTTGGAATTGAGCAATTTAACGAAAAATATGTGAAGGTCAGCTTAGAAGAGCGTGTTTTAAAACCATTCCAATCCTTCGAAATGGTTCCAAACTTAGAATTACTAGATAACATCATGCAATCAAATAAAAATGATGACATTTTCAATAACTATATGAATTATCGTAATAAAGAAACTCTAAAGCACGATTTTCTAGAGCTAAATAACCGCGGGGAAAACTTTTCAGTGCCAATTGAAATCATTGTGGAATTTTACTCAGGAGCGCTCTCCTCACTTAGTGCATGGTGGGTTCAAAACGGACGCAAAGTTCCAGCAAAACAAATGGATCAATACTTTCATGAAATGATTAATAAAGAATTTTTCTCTAGTTCAAAATAGATACTTCTCATTGGAGCTTCTCCTATCCTGCCTTACTTAAGTGACATTGTTTGAACAGCCATAATGACAGTTCAAACAATGTGAATTTACTACATACGCTTAGTAGTATCAAGTAGGAATAGGAAGCATTTCATCAATAATAGTAGCATGGTCTGTTTTATTGGATTAATGCTAAGTAGCTCTGAATGGTTATATACATATTTTTGGATTAAAACTCAAACACAATCTTACCTTCTTCTAGCTTCAACTTCGCACCAAACATTGCTCCTTTCTTCGATTTAAAACCTTTCATTTCCTTTGTCACACCGAATTGACAAAGATCCGACACTTGCTTCGGGGATAGTTTTTTACCTGCCACTGTTTTAGATACAGTAAATTTACAGCCTGCTTTATAATTCGAGCAACCGTAAAAACTTTTACGAGATAACATCTGACCTTTTTTACACACTGGGCAAAGTCCAAGTGGCTCATTGGATGCACTACTAGCAGCGGCTGCTTGAATATCCGTTTTCTCTACCATTTTTGGAGTTACTTCTATTAAATGATTTAAAAACTTGCAGACATTTTGGATGAAAGCTTCTTTTGAACCTGTACCATTCCCTATTTTCCGTAAATAAGTCTCCCATTTCGCAGTCATAGTAGGACTTGATAGTAGTGATCCTTCAATTGTCTGGCATAATACGCGTCCTTTATCTGTGATTGACACGATATTTTTGGTCACGTCTATATAACCATGACGTTTTATCGTTTCAATAATGCCTGAACGTGTTGCTTCAGTACCGAGCCCTTCCACTTCCTTCAAAATATTGCTAGCGCTCTCATCATCTACGAGCTTTCCACACGTTTTCATCATTTGTACAAGCTGTCCTTCCGAATAAGGCTTTGGAGGCTGGGTTGTCCCCTCATGAATAGCAACTTTTGACTCTACTACCTCATGCGTATTTACTGGAGGTAATAATGGATCTTCATCCTTTTTCTTTGTCTGTTCGCTTCCACTCCATAGTGTTTTGAATCCTGGATCTAGCTCCACTTTACCAACTGTTTTAAAATCGATTGCTTTCACATACGTCATAATCGTCGTTTCTTCATATACATGATCTCTATGGAACATCGCTAGTGCACTCTTCACGATTTCAAAGTAAATATTTCGCTCCATTGGTGACAAGCCTTGTACTTTGGCAGCCGTTGGAATTGTTTTTGTTGGGATGATGGCATAGTGCTCTTCCACTTGTGCATTATCTACATAACGTTTTTGAGGACGTGCATTTGCAATCTCGAATGGTTTATCAACGATTTTCTGATAATCCGCTACTCTGTCAGCCAGATAACTATATTCGGCTTGATCTGATCTTTATCTACATAAAAATGGACTTAATTAAAATATATAAAAGCTCGGTTTATACGACATCAAAAATAGATTTATAAAAATGGATGGACATAATTATTACTATAACAGTTATACTTAAATTTAATTTATAATTATTATACAAGATGTTGAAATTATAAATAGGAGAAGGATAAATGAAAATAGTAATTGCAGAAAAACCAGACCAAGCAGCAAAATTAGCTGCCCCCTTTTCTTTTACAAAAAAAGCTGGTTATTTTGAAGTTAAGCCAAACACATACTTTCCTGATGGAGCACTTATTACCTGGGCGATAGGACATCTATGTGAATTGAAAGCACCTGAGGAATATAACCCCACATGGAAAAAATGGACATTAGGAACATTACCGATTATTCCAGATCAATTCGAATATAAGGTTACGAAATCAAAATATAAACAATTCAATGTAATTAAAGGTCTAGTAAAAAGACCTGATATTCAAGAAATCATAATTGGTGGGGATGCGGGTCGTGAAGGTGAATTAATTATTCGGACAATTTTAAGAGTATGTGGTGTAAAAAAAACGATGAAGCGTTTATGGATATCCTCTCTAACTGAAAACGCTGTAAAAAATGGTTTTTCAAACTTGTTACCAGAAGAGAAAACGAAAGATATTTATTTCGAAGCATTAAGCCGTTCATACGCTGATTGGTTAATCGGAATCAATACATCAAGATTATATACCGTACTACTCAAAAAAAATGGTGTTAAAGATGTTTTTTCAATAGGAAGAGTGCAAACACCTACACTCGCACTAATCGTTAAAAGAGAACATGAAATAGCTAATTTTAAACCTGAAACTTTTTGGGAAGTTGAAGCAGAATTTAATTTTGATGGAAAAATGTTAAATGCAAAATGGCATAAAGATAACATTTTAAGGGTTCAAGAGGAACGACAAGCGATTGCTATTGCAAATTTTTGTCTCAATAAAAATGTAGAAATTACGAGTATTAAAAGAGAAACAAAGGAATACGCTCCTCCATTGTTTTTCAACCTTTCTTCATTACAAGCAACAGCAAACAAGGCCTATAAATTCTCACCACAAAATACACTCGATATTTTGCAAAAACTTTATTTGAAGGGCTTAGTTTCATACCCAAGATCGGATTCACAATTTTTGACGAACGAAGAAGCAAAAACATTGCCAAATATATTAGAGAATTTGAGTAAAATTGATAAATATAAAAACCTTCTTCCACCGCCAACAAAATCAATTTTAAATAATAAAAGATTCGTAAATGAAAAAAAAGTAACAGATCACCATGCAATTATTATTACAGAGCAGTTTCCTAATTTTTCTAAACTTAGCTCGGAAGAAGAAAAAATTTATGATTTAGTTGTTCGACAAGTCATTGCAGCTCATTACAACAATGCAATTTTTTCTTACACTACAATTCATTCACTTGTAGAAAAACGTGCTGAGTTCATTTCTAAAGGCAAGGTGCAAATTGAAGAAGGTTGGCGCAAGATTATTTATTATTCTAAAGACAATTCATCTACAGACGAAGATGAATTGCTTCCCCTACTTCATGAAAATGAGCAAGGAATAGTTTCTAAAACAAATGTGAAAAAAAGTGAAACACAGCCACCCAATAGATATTCTGAAGGTAATTTAATTACTGTGATGAAAACAGCTGGTAAACATTTAGAAGATGCTGAATTAGAAAAGGTTTTATCTAAAACTGAAGGTTTAGGTACTGAAGCCACACGCGCCGGAATTATTGGTACACTTAAAGATCGAAACTATATCGAAGTTAAGAAAAACCAAGTCTTTGCGACGACTAAAGGCATGCTATTAATTGAGGCACTTGGAGAAAGCATCTTAACATCTCCTTCAATGACTGCAAAATGGGAGCAACGACTATCTGAAATAGGTGAAGGCAACGCTTCTCCTAAAGCGTTTATGGAACAAGTAAAAAAGCTTGCTGACAAATTGATTTCAGATGCTAACAAGCGTGAAAAGGAATGGGCATTTAATCAAAATGCAGTCGATAAAATCACTGCAAATAATCCATATACTAAAAAATATAAAAAAGAAAAAACAGTTATCGGAAAATGTATACTTTGCGATGGGTCAATAATAGATCACGGCACTTTTTACGGTTGCTCAAATTATAAAGCTGCTAACTGTAAATTCTCAGTTTCAAAGAAAATTCTAAGTAAAACCATTATACAAGCAAATATGAAAAAACTCTTGACTGCTGGTGAAACAGACTTGATAAAAGGATTTAAAAAAGGCGAGAAAACTTTTAATGCTCACCTTATTTGGGATGAAAAAGAACGGAAGATTAATTTTAAATTTCCAAAGTAATTTACAATTCTACTTTCAACATGTCGTTAAACGTAATTTGACGCTCTTCTGAAGTAGTTACTTCACGAGTAAGTATGTGATCGCTTACTGTTAGGACCGCAAGTGCTTGATATATCAAGTTTTATGGGCATTTTCCAATTCAACATCTTCAGAAAAACAAACGAAAGCTGTATAGTTAATTACTTTTCAACCTCGATTTTAGACACCTTTGGACACCTATTATTCAGGTGTCCATTTTGTATATACTCTTACGATTCGTAAACTCGTTTACTTTGGTCAGATTTGGTGTAATCTAATCTGGAAAGGTAATATAGGCTTTTTCGGTTTACACGCTTACAAATTCTCTCTGACAAGCTTGATATAAAAGACTCCCCAATGAATAACTGCACTCATAGGATTGCAGACGATTTAAATAACTCTCAAACCTACTCTTCCTTGAGTCATTTATTTAAAAATTAATAGTGCTAATAAAGCCTTCTCATTTCGCTACTTAGTATAGCTGTTTGCTAATTACCTACTTGTTTCTTGGTAATACCGCTCAATTATGCCATTCTATAAGTTACACATACCCACTGTCCAACTCAACATGGAAAGCCACTACTTCATTATCTTGCTCCACAGCTCTAAGTAGCCGAAACAATCTCGTATAGCATTCAAGATACTATCGTTATATTTTTCTTCAGAAAACAAAAAGAGAGCTATAAATTGCCCTCAAATCACCTTCATAAGTTTAATTCGATTAATCACATCATTTAAATGATTAGTATTTAATTATTGAGCATACTGTCAAACCACTCAATACTTTATTACAAAAAACTAAGCCATAACACTTCAATAAGAATCTTGTTTGCAATCATTGCTATGAACTCTGAATTAGTCGGTTACGACTAGATGCACCTATACGACCTCGTACGCAGAATATAGATATTCGACCAAATTCACAGGAAACTATCCCTACTGCTATTGCGCTAAATCATTACGTCATCATACCTGTGGTTAAACGAAGTGGAAGTATGTAATGGAGACGACATGGGCATAATAAAACCAAGTGCAGAGGGGTTAGGGCCGCTTCATCCCTAAACTGATCAAGCTGAACTATTGTGCTCGATTTGTTGTCTGATGCCGTCCTAGAAAGCTTGATTCTTTTTTCTACTCAATCATATCATGAATTTAGAACAAACGTGTTGAGCCTCTTCACCTCTTTTGTGCTCGAAGATTACTTAGCGTAAAAGAGGCCTGCCGGCGGGACCCTTCTAAACAAATGGGCTCGTACGACAAGTTCTATTATAAACGGTCAACAGCGATAAAAACGAAGAAACCATTAATAAGTTGAGGGAGTGTTTTTTATGTCTCGAGAATTGATTGTAATAGCTAAAACAAATGTCAATTTGGATATTTTAAATGAAGAAAAAACTTCTTTTAACAATGGAAATACAGATTCCTTAGTAGGAATATTAGCATCTGAACGCGTGCAGATTAAGCCGCTATTTGAAGTGGAACATATACAGCCCGCCCATTCTTTAGCTTTCGAAAGTAAAGCAGAACTACCAGATCTTTCTAAATACTATGAAGTGAATGCTCCTGATGAAAAATTAGAAGAACTCGTAAAACAACTTTGTAGTCATGAATTAGTTGAAGATGCTTATATTAAACCGGCTGCTGAACTTGCCAGATTAACAGCTGGAGAATCTATAAAAGATGTTGCCCCATTAGCTACTCCAGATTTTAGTATTAGACAGGGATATTTAGACGAGGCTCCTGGTGGAATTGATGCACGATACGCTTGGAGTTTTCCTGGTGGAAAAGGAAATGGAATAAAAATAATAGATATTGGAGGAGCATGGAGATTTTCACACGAAGATTTGAGAGAAAATCAAGGTGAAGTTATTGAGGGAACTTCTTCTTCGGATATAGGATGGAGAAATAACGGAACTGCAGTATTAGGTGTAATTAGTGGTAATGATAATTCATTAGGTGTTACAGGGATTAGCCCGGAAGCAAAGGTAAATGGTATTTCTTTTTTTGAACAAGGTACCTCTAGAAAAAATACCTCTAAAGCAATTCTCCAAGCAGCTAATACTCTAAATCCTGGGGACATTATTCTCATTGGTATACAGCGGCCTGGACCACGATTCGGTGGACAAACAGACGAGGATCACAAAGTATTCATTCCTATTGAATGGTGGCAAGATGATTTTGATGTAATTCAATTTGCTACCGCTAAGGGAATTATTGTGGTAGAAATTGCGGGGAATGGAGCAGCGAATTTAGATGATGAGTTATATGAAAATAGGTTCAACCGTAATCATAGGGATTCTGGAGCTATCTTAGTAGGAGCAGGAGCACCACCTCCAGGTACGCATGATAGAGATCATGGTCCTGACCTATCTAGACTCGAGTTTTCAAATTATGGCTCTATTGTTGATGCTCAAGGCTGGGGAAGAGAGGTGACCACCTCCGGTTATGGTGATTTACAGGGAGGCAACAATGAGGACTTATGGTACACAGATCTATTTGAAGGAACTACTTGTGCTGCAGCAATAGTTGTAGGTACCATTTCTTGTATTCAAGGAATTATACACAATATTGGAGAAAATCCATTGGGTTCCGAACGTGTAAGAGAACTCCTTAGAGTTACAGGTTTAACTTCCCGTCAGAATGATGCACCTACACGACCTCGTACTCAGAATATAGGTAATCGACCAAATTTACGGGAACTTATTCCTGCCGCTATTGCGATATATCATTATGTCATCATACCTGATTGGTGGAACGAAGAGGAAGTATGTAATGGAGACGACATGGGCATTTTAAGACCAAGTGCAGAGGAGCTAGGATTGACGGTAGAGATTATTGCAATCCAAAATGACCCGTCTTTTGATCATGGAGAAGTGGTCCATATCACTCCACCTGCGGGAACAATCATCAAGCGTGGCAGTACGGTAACTGTTTCTATCAACTATTTAGGATGATTTTGCTTATGGTACACAGATCGATTTGATGGAACTGCTTGTGCTGCAGCAATAGTTGTAGGTGCCATTTCTTGTATTCAAGGAATTATACACAATATTGGAGAAATTCCATTGGGTTCCGTACGTTAAAGAGAATTCCTTAGAGTTACAGGTTTAACTTCCCGTCAGGCTGATGCACCTACACGACCTCGTACTCAGAATATAGGTAATCGACCAAATATATAGGAACTTATCCCTGCCGCAATTGCGATATATCATTACGTCATCATACCTGATTGGTGGCACATGTTATGGAGACGACATGGGCATTTTAAGACCAAGTGCAGAGGAGCTAGGATTGACGGTAGAGTTTATTGTAATCCAAAATGACCCGTCTTTTGATCATGAAGAAGTGGTCCATATCAATACACCTGCGGGAACAATCATCAAGCGTGGCAGTATGGTAACTGTTTCTATCAATTATTTAGAAGGTATAATTTAGACTACCAGGAGTAGTATCATACACCCATCAACTTAACAAAAGAGATAATCCCCAGAACAAAAAATTTTGGTTTATAGGTGCAAAATTTAGAAACTGTTTGATGGAGTTATAGAACCGAAAAGAAAAGGCAGAAAAGGCCTATTCCTAGAAGGATTATGATGCAATACCAAACAACTTATATATGAAATTTGACTTCATTTAGGACAGACCTCACCCGTTGGTGAAGTCTGTCCTTTTTTCAAGATTCGGACCACTTCAATACGAAAGGATTATGGTACGTTACTTTAAACTACTTAATAAGGTTAAACAATCCCGATTCCAACGAAGATTCACTTACGGGATCTTTATTGGTTACAATGCTTATCTGGGCATTAGTATCTATCTTTACAATAACTAACCTTTCGTCTGGCTGAAGCATTCTATTTGTAAAACTATCTTTTTCTCCTCGTTTAGCAAAAATGGATAGTTTCAATCTTCCAGCAGGTTGTCCTGGGGGCTTCGGAAAAGCAATTTTAGACATATTTTGACTACTTGTTTCAAAGGTTGAATGCAGGGAATCTACCCCAGAAAGGAAGGGTGCTGAATATATCAAGTCACACTGTATTCGATTAGCAATATCAGATGATTCACTTTTTGTTAAAACGTTTCCGTTACTATCAAGTAAGATGCAAAGGAGCGTATATTCAATAATCCAAATATCAGGCTTTACAATTACCGTAGAATTAGTTGTTGCTAAGGATAATTTTCCGGAATCCTGTACAATAGGCCATCCAGAGTTTCTGTAACTTACTCTAGCAAACCAATCAACTTCAACTTCGCGTAAATCATTTCCTGTGATTAAAGTCGAAAACTGACCACCAGATGCTCCAAAAATTTGGCTTATAGGATGTCCTTTTTCTGGACGTAATTCGATAACCACACTATC
The DNA here is from genome assembly GCF_050279675.1 of Viridibacillus sp. NPDC093762. Classification (NCBI taxonomy): domain Bacteria; kingdom Bacillati; phylum Bacillota; class Bacilli; order Caryophanales; family Caryophanaceae; genus Viridibacillus; species Viridibacillus sp. NPDC093762. The sequence goes on from NZ_JBNNUK010000016.1 coordinate 61,056, forward strand.
AATTGATGGATAACCTGATACAATAACTTTTACTTCTGCACTAAGCTCGGAATTAACAACTCGAACAGATTCAGGTCCAAGATTCTTCACTAAATTTCCAATAGTTGTACTTAGGTTTTGTTCTATAGAAACTATTTTTTCTTGTAACTGAGCATAATAGGACGCCTTCAGTTCACATGCTCCTGGAATCATATTTCCAGAATGTTGTTCTAATGCTTCCTTCCAAATTTGGGTACCCATTTCAGTCAGTTCAATCATAAAAATGACAGTACCTAAACTATTGTTAATAATGACCTTGGGTTCACTTTTCAGATGGTTTTGTGGCAGGTTTACGGCCGCCTGCAAATTACGTAGATGTAATGGAGTGAATCTCCATTGAGGTAACATTCTACTTCCTGTGCCTCCTCCATAGGTTGTTCCATCATCTTCAATAACAGGATGTTTTTGTGCTTCATATCCAGCAGCTTTAAGAGTAGAATCCCAAGACTCCCGGTAATTTTCGACCGCTATCAAGTCTACTTGATCATATACACTTACAGCAAAAACCACACTTGCACCGGTTATTCGGACTGTTTCGTTAAAGGCTTCTCGCTGTACTGTCATTGTAAAGTCCTGTAAACGTGGGCTATCTAATGTAAAGAAAGCTTCATTTCCCTTCTTTTCTGGCCATAATAAAAAATCTCCTGATTTTACTGGTCCTCCCAGTTCATTTATTGGTACAGGATCTATTACGATGATTGGACCATCAATCCTATTATTTATGTGAGGCGATAATTTAATGGAATTTTTTGAGGCTCTTTTTACATATACAGAAGGAACCATTATTAGATCCAAACGTTCAGATTCACCTTTTAATCGTTCTATTTTATTGATATACATTTGCATCACCTCTCATCACATGTTGGTTCGTCGTTTGATTTCCTAATAACCCCAATCAACCTATTTCCTTGCACTTTGAAAAGCAGGTTATTATCTATTAAGTTCTCGTAACTTAATTGTTCTGAATTTATTGTGTACGACACATAAACCTCACGTTCGTAAATTCCTTTTTGAAGAAGAATACTTTTAATCATACCGCTTGAATCAAAGTTTATTTCCGAAATCCGGGCATCATGGAGAACAATTGTTTTTTGATTGTTTATTCTTTTTCTCCATTCTGAACGTGGTTCAAGTTTTATTAGGTTATCACGTAATTTCCGTTTAAAAATGTTTCCTGTATTATCTACTCCTTCAACATTAACAATAAGATCGATAACTACAGCTTCTTCTGAAATCGTTGTATGAGGCACCCAAACACCTATAGAAGATGCACTAGGTGGAGTTCCTTTTTCATTTTCAGACCTTGGTGTACCCGAAATAAGGGAAGCTTCATAGTCAATTCGCGATGGACGAACAGTTCCACTAATTATCCTCGTCGCTTCCTTTATGGTGCTTTTTTCCTTATCAATACTAATTATACGAGGCTCAATTTGACAGCGTGAAAAAGTAGTCCTTGTATTACCAATTAGTTTAACCATGGTCTCATCAGTACCACGACTTGCCTCACTTTTCCGACTTTCTATTTCTTGTATATTAAACCTCATTCCACTCCATCCCCATATATTGACGGTTTCTTCATGTTCAAATGGTTTTTTCTGACTGATTTTGAGTTCCCATTGCCCTGTCCAGTTTTGATTGTTATCTGGGGCATAGAATATAATCTGTAGAACGTTCTCCTTTATTATAATTTCAAATCCTTTATCGTTTGTGATAGGTGTCAGCATGAATGGTGCCATACCTGGACGCTGAAGTATTATTTGAGGAAGCTCATCATTTGATAGACAGTTTACACGAATAGCTATAATTCGGTCCATTTCAACTAGACTGAAATAATTACATGAGTGATATAGACCATCTGAAGACTGATATGTAGTTTCAGCTTCAATCTGTTGTGCACCACTAGCTTCAGCAAGTGTTTTTTTTATTGCATCTCCTAAATCTGTATTGCTTGCTAATCTGTATTGTACCCCTAACCGGCGATGTATACGTTGAGCCAGAAAAGAGAGAATCAGGGGCTCAGAAGATACCAAATAAAGGTTGCCCATGAAAGCAAGTTTCCTCATTATGTTAAGATCTTTCCTAGAAACACGAGTACTTGAGCCTACAACAAGGACTGCAGAACGACTGCGAATGAGAGGTAATTTATCATTTGCACCACCAAATTTATCCCATTCTTTCATAAGACTTTCCAATGAATTTGAGAGCTCTCCTGTACTCTTACTAACAGACTCTAAGTTCTCATGCCCCCTTATAGATTCAGAATTAATTATATTAATAAATGAATTAGTTTCAACTGTACTCTTTGATGGAATAAGTATGCGGTTACCATGTCGAGCAGTAACTAAATCTAAACCATCACGTAAGGATTTTATAAAATCTTGACTTTTTATTAATAAGTTTTTCTTTGTTGATCGATTTGACTCTGAATTTATAGCATTTGTGGCTTGCCACCAGCTTTCATCCTCACCTGTTGACGTATTACAATCTATAGTTCCGTTCGATATATCTATGTTGTTAGCATCTTTTAAACTATCTGCCGGAGTAGTACCAAGTTCATTGTAGTCATCATTTTCTGGCTGCTCGCCCCAGTAATCACCTAGTTTTTTTGAGTTTGGATTTTCGTTTGCTACTTCGTCAACCAATAGAAAAACATCTGTCGGAGAGTATCCTTGATCTAATTGACCATTAGTAATTACCATTGCAAAATCTTGTTGTGGAGTGTCGATTTTTCCAGTAATACAGTTGGTTGTTATTTCAATGGCACTTACAATAACACGAATGGTATCAAGAGCCACACCTTCTTTTAAATAAACATTTTGTAAATTATCTGTTCCCTCTTTTTGAGCTCCTGACACTTCCTCATGAGTAGACCAACCGTTTATGAAATTATTACCTTTATAGGTTTTTCCATTGACCTCGACATGCAACGCCAATTTATTAACAATTGCAGAATTTTCTTTTTGATTTCCACTTCCGATTGGGCCAGGTGGATCAGTCCATGCAAGAGTGATTTTTATCGGTCTATTGTTATCTGTAGGACGAATAAACCATTCTTTTTGGTCACCCCGATTTTTGAGCAGTATAGTTTGATCAACATAGGTATGGTGTACATCCTGTGTAAGGGCGTTTTTAATATTTAACCTTCCCCATCCTTCATATTTATTAGGGATAAATTCTCTAAAATTCATAGGTTGAGCACTGTTTACAATTAATGCTCGTAACATAGCTGGAGACGGATTTTGACCATTTGTATGTTGCCTCCACCATTGGATGAGTAAAGCACAAGCTCCTGCTGTCTTTGGACTAGCCCCTGAAGATCCTCCACCCCAGGTAAGTTTTGGAGAGATATAATCGTCTTCACGCATGTCATATCCTGCCGATGCAGTCCATTCTCCTGGAGCTACTATATGAGGTCGAATTCGTCCATCCCCACAATTTCCATGACTGCTTGAACCGTGACCAGTGAATACCTCGTTTATATTATCGCTGTCACTTTTTCCTGGGTCTTCTGGACGATAATTTTCAGAATTCCCCGTAACTATTATGTTCTTTGCGGCTTTTGGACGTGTTAATCCACCACTCCCCATATTTCCAGAGGAAAAGCAAATAGTAAGAGGCTTTGGTTCTAGACTGTCAGGATCAGAGTTTCGAACAAAGCTGTCATAAGCTGCCTCTGATGATAAATAATCCATTGGATTACTCGGTTCCGTACCCCACGAGTTATTTTGCACCAAACCTACTGCACCATTAGGGCCTTTTTCTGTCACTGTTTCCTTACACAGTTGTGATGGTACTGAAGAGACTTTGTTTCTATCCTGTGATAACAAATTAGCATAGGGAGCTATACCCAAACCATAAATGAAATTATTACTATCCTTTTCCACTAAATAGCACCCAGCAGCATGTCCTGCAACAAAAGTTCCGTGCCAAGCTTTATTTCCTGGGTTGAGATCTTTAATCCGGTTATCAAATGCTTCATGAGAGACGTCAACGCCATCATCAACTATACCAATAGTTACGCCTTCTCCGGATATACCTTCATTTTCTAAAAATTTTATATATGAACCGTTTGGTTTATCACTGGAATCATATCCTCCAGCAATAATGAGTCCTGCCACTTCGTCTTCAGGTCTTATTATCTGACGGCTTTCTACAGCTACTACCCGAGGATGTTTTAGCAGTTGAGCCTGACCTCCCCAATCGACAAATGCTGGAATGCGAAGATAAAAATCGATTACTTCATATGTTTGATTTTGATCAAGCTCTACATTTGTTAACTCGCCTAGCTCTTTTATAATAAATGGAGCCTCTTCCCGATTAGCTAGTACAATAATCCAAACCTTTTCAGGTGCCTCGCCTAATATGTCATTTTTAGGTTTAAGCGATTCTATGAGAGGCGTTACCTGTAAAACAAATGATTGCTTTTCAACAACCATAAAAGAAGCGACGGTTCCATGACAGAGATACGTATGTTCTGGTTGGTAGCGTAGTGGATTAACCTTCTTGTCTTTAATCATTTTTATCCACCGTGAATCAATTGGACCAATAAACTCTACATAAGCAAGTATAGTTTCCTGTTTATCCAGTCCATATAAAGTATTACGGGCATGAGATAAATGTTTTTCTCGCTCTTCATCCAACCCTATGCCTTGATTGATTTTTGTTTCCAATGATGCATCAGATTCACTTGTAACAGCATTGGTTTGAACCAAAAATTCTCCATTTTGATATTCATGCAGTACCTTCGTAGTGTTATCAAAGAGAATAGAGGAATTCCTTGGTATAATAACAATTCTTGTTTCCATTTACTTTTCCTTTCTGTTAATCGTTAAAATATCATTATTGGGGAGAATATTATACCCCCACTAATGATTAAAACTAAACAAAACTAGGTAAGATCGACTTCACCACTTCATGTGAAATTTTGCTATATCTCATAAAGACATTCCAGTCGTAACCATCTCCATAAAATAATCCCAATCCCATACAGCATTTGGACATTGAACATGGGATGTATTCGGGTCTGCTTCAGAGTGGCCAAGAATATAATCCCTTTCCATTGGGATTTGATACTCTTCACATAACCATCGAACTAGTGCAGCAGAACTAGCGTATTGAATAGCAGTAGGTGATAGACCTCCGTCACTTGCACCAAACGCTCCAGGAGCACGTGCAACATGCTCTATACCGATACTGTCTGGATTTGCGCTACTTGCATGATAAGCAATATCCTTATTTTTAACCATTTGTACAACTTCTCCATCTTGACCTACAACATAATGAGCGCTTACTGGTAAACCTGTGCCATCTGGTCTTACAGGGTTTTGAAACCAGCCAACGGTTCCATCTATGTTAGAACCGCCATCTGTTATATGGATGACTATACGATTAATAGTACGTAAAGATGACTCCTTGTAATATTTAGCTGGAACATATCTTGAGGTCAACGGATAATCGGCCCCTGACCTTTCATTTTCACCCACTATATCTTTCACAGGAATGGGTCCCTCAATGCTATGCGTTTTATCATTTTTTGTATCATCAGATGAGAGAAGAATTGAAATCTTCTCGGCAAATTTTCCAGATGAGTCTAGTATTACCCTAACCTTTTTGGAACAAGCATTTTTCAACACTTCTGCCATTTTTTTATCATGTAAGCCTATTCGTTTTATGGTTCCATCCTCATCTTTAATGAGGAAAGTCAATTCTTTCCCATACTCTATTTCCTGAATATAACCAACAATTTGATTACTTGTTGGGTTATTTGGACGAGTTGATTCTCCTATTATTGTGCCTGGATTGCGACCTGAAAATCTATTCACTAACCGTTCAGGTAAACCTCCTCTTCCTCCCTCACCGAGAACAGTAGCCTTTGAAACTAATTGAATTCCATTTTTATCTGCTAAAATAAATACTGCTTCTTCATCAAAACTAATTGGTTGTTCATTTCCCCTAACTAAACTTCCACCAATTACACCAAAAGCGCTAAATTTTGCTTGTCCCTTTTGTCCGTTGGGGTCCAATGGATAAGAAAATTCAAGTATTTCCAAAGGTGTTATTTTTCCTGATTCTGTCAACGTTTCCGATAAATGAGGCCCTTGATATGAAACATTTACCACGATATAATCATCTTTACTTAGTTTATCAGGACTAACAATTTTATCTCCTTCACGCACAAACATAAAAATCTTATGACGACCAACCCATGCAGATGGTTTAATAACGATTTGGTTTCCACCTTCACTTTCTTTTTTACTACCAGTTTTTTCAATAATTGGCCATTTTGAATTTGCATAATTTATTTGGGCTCTGTAATTCACAATGACATTTGCTGGATTCAGACTAGTACAAATAAATGTGTTAGTGCCTCCTACTTTTTGAAAAACAGGTGCGGCGGGAATTAATCCCTCCGAAGCAGATATAGACATTGGTACATTTTCAAGAATCTCATCAGAATCGACAACAACTGATATTGGAAAGGATTGTTGTGTATTTACTTCGGTTACATAACTTTCATCAAGATCTTTAAACAATGTAACCAAATCAACGTCCATACTAGCTTTAAGCCATGTCCATCCTTCAAACTTCAATTTATATTCAAGATCTATCATTTCTGTTGCTTTTTTATATTTAAAAGCAAAATTTGCCCCTCCAAACCAACCGCTGGTATTCCCTGCCTCCGCTGGCTTTACATCCGGCTTTGGTTCAAATAGAGTTTTAAACCATTCCTGTTGTGCCTGTGTTGAGAAGGCGGTAACCAATTGTGCACGTAATGCTTCCACTTCAGGAGATGCTGTACCCTCGAAAATAATTTCTATTACCCCTTCACGTGTCATCTTCTCCCAGACAGCGTCTATTTGTGCACTTCCTCCATAGAACCAACCGTCATAACTAACCTTGAGAGCTGCTGAAATATGTTCAAAAACTCGTTGAGCATGTAACTTTACAGTGGCACCAACCGTAGGCAGCAATTGCAAATATTCATACATAAATTTAACCCCTGCTGGGATAGCTGTTTTATTTTTAATTCCCTGTGTCCATTCTTGTGCCCCTAGTTCAGTAAGTTTTATTAAGAAAGAGTTAGTACCACCAGGTGTTCCTACTTCTTTATCATTATGGGCTTTATCCTGAACCCCTGATACTTCATTAATTAATACTTGTGCCTCTCCTTTTCGAATATTGAGAGGTACAAATTTTGGGTTGTCAGTTAGAGCGTCTCCAGAACCAACGACAACTGATCTCCATTGTTCTTTCAAATTTGCCATTTCCTGTTCGTCATATTGTATAGCAGAAGTGATTGTAAAAATGGCTGTCCCGCCCGTTATTTTATAAGTACCTTCGGTTTGCTGACGATAGCTACTCACACCAATTTGATATCGACCATTCGCTCCTTTTGCTAAAACAGGCTGTTTAGGTGTAAATAAAATGATATCGTCTCTTGTGCTTTGCCATAGTTTAAAATTACCAATATCCCACTTGACTCCCGACATTGCTACTCCTAATTCATCTTTTAACACCATAGATTTATCCCTCCTGAAAACCCCTTAATTAACTTCCATATTTTTCATTCAATTAAACAATTTATTCTTTTTTCAGAAAATTACTTTTAGATATTGTTTGATATAGAATATAAGATGTATACCCCATGCAAATTTCTAGAACCAACAACTATCGAAGGTATTTACCAAAGCATACTATCAGCTCTAAATTGTTCTAATTGGTCTATAGTCCCATCAAATTCATTTAAATCTACATTTCCTGCAATTCCAGATACATGTCCACTATTAGTAAATTGTAAAAATTTCCATTCTCTCCATCCTGCAAAATCTTCTGGTTGTTGGACATTATAACGCGCATACCATAATGGAAATTCCCCAAGTAATTCATTAAGATTATTTCGACCAAAATCTAGATATGTGTATAAAATAGGTTTTACACCAATTTTTTCCATAACACATTCCATCCAGATTGTTGCCCATTCAGAAAGTTGATCCTTACTCAACCCACCCTGATTTGTTTCAAGATCAAGTACGGGTGGTAAAGATATATTATCTTCACATCCTCCAGCTTTTGTTACAATATCAACAAAATGATCTGCCTCTAAAATAGGGTCATCTAATGATTCTGGATATGCAAAATGATAAGCACCAACATAAAGTCCGGCATTTTTGGCCTCCGAATAATTGAAATCGAATTTAGTATCTTTATGAGTTGCCCCTTCAGTTGCTTTGATAAAAGCAAAAGACTTTCCTGATTCATATACCGAAGTCCAATTAATATTTCCTTGATGTTGCGAAACATCAAGCCCTTGTATATTATTCAGATTTCGTGATTGCACTATTTTCACCTTACCTTCTACTATTTTTTATCAAACCAAACTATTTCTTCTAATCATGACTTCATTTCTTCAAAAACTAAATGACCTTTTCAGTGAAATCTGAGTTAGTTTGCCCAGTTTTTGTATTATTATTATTGTTTTTTGAATTTCTTAACTTTTGATTACATGATAGAGACATATCGACTGTTCAATGATGGATTATGATGTAATTCCAAACAACTTATATATGAATTTGATTTCTTTTTGAACAGACTTCACCAGTTGGTGAAGTTGTCCTTTTTCCATCATATGTATCGCTTCAATGCCACTAAATATAGAAGTGTGTTTCATACGAATTAAAACTCAACAAAGAACGCACACGTTTCTTAATGAAACGATGATATTGTTCTGCAATATTGTTAAGGTACCGTATTCGCCTAATTTTGACGCCTTCAGACATCTCTTTTACTCTTCCAACTGTTCAATCGCTAAAGGGTATGCTGGGTTTTTATCAATCGTAACGACACGTGGTGTTGTAGAATGGCAAACAGACAAGGCTTTTAAAAAAGCAATTGGCTGCACTGTTTATCTTTTATTCTTAGTGGAAAAGTTGAGTTAAGTAAGCCCGAAATATAGAAAAGCGCACCTTTTCGGTACACACGACAAATAGCCATCTATCCTATTTTTTTCGGATAGATGGCTATTTTGCACATATGGCTTGGATTTTTTTCGACCAAGGCATTTAATTATTTAAAATCTCTGGCTGCTGATGAATCGGTAAATTTGGCAATCCTGTCATTAACGTCACTATGTATTGGTAGAAATCGATGCCGTTTCAGCCAAACTTAAACAGATGGCATTCGCTTTAGCGCCTGCTTCATTAACAGAGAAAAGCCAGTTCTTACGACCGATCACATTTGGACGAATCGCATTTTCAGCCGGGTTATTATCGACTTCAATCCTACCGTTCCACAGAAACGCGGCTATTGTAGAAAGAGAAAAACGTTTCAAAAGTGGGATGACTTTTGAAACGCTTTTGAGTTTCTACAATACGTTCTTTTAATTTTTTTATTCCTAATACCTCTGAACTTTGTTTAATCGCACGAATAAGTTCTTTTTCAAATTAGTCGTCATCTTCAGCCCAAAGAACTCTATGTGCTTTCAAAATAAAAAGGCAACGATAGCTTGTTAGCCGGCTGCCCTTTTACCAGGAGTAAAATACATCATATGTTACGGCTCAATTGTACTTAAATCAAAAAGCATTTTGACACACGGACGTGTTAAAGTACTAACTGCTTTGCTGATTGATGGATTAGACAATTACTTTATTATACTGTGCTAATTTACCCTTTTTTATACATGAAATGTGAATTATTTTTATTGCGAATGCATAGGCGTTCCACTCTTTTTTATATGTCTTTCAAGCAACTTGAATTGAAGCGCCTTCTTACTATTATGTATACGATGAATGTCTTTCCTCCATTTTTCCATAGAAACAGCGTTCCACTTCTTTTCCACTAAATATAAAAGAGGTACCTACTTAATGCCACCAATTTGGATTATCCCTATATTCTAGTAATCTGTTACTATTCGTAACGTACTACCCTTGACGTGATTTCTGATACTGGTTCAAACAGAAGCCATGTACAGTTTTTTCCTTCTGCATAACCAATGAAATACAATAAGTCTTTTGGTAAATCTTTGTCTTCCGTGATATTTTCAAATAAAGGGATAAACCAACCATAATCTCCTTTAGGAAAAACAGTGAGCTCCATCTCATTTGTAGAAGTTAATTGAACTTGTGTTTTCAACCACTCCACAGTTTCTTCCGAAATACTAAAAGTGGATACTGATAGCATTGTTTCAGCTAATTTCACTTTTTGAGCATTGATATCAAAACTTTTTTCTTCAGTCATAATAAGTCCCCCGATTATATCTTTATTTAGATAAATTGCATCCTCTTCATTTTACGATATTTAACGCCCTGTGAAGTTATTTTTTTTACTTACTTTTATATAACCACCTTTTGCAAATTAATAATGAGTCTTAGTTTTTTATAACATTGGAGGATTTTCCATTTCTAGGTATACCAACTTAGTTACCACTTTTGTCATAACATTATGTCGTTGTAGCTTTTTTCACTGTTACTTTATCGATAATTTTCGATACTTTGCCTTCTGTTGTGAATGACAATGAACGTGATATTGTTTTGTTTGTGTTAAGGTCGATTTCATATCTTTTAAATAAAATGATAATAAATTGATAATTTATAAGGAATTCTACTTATTAAATGTTATAATTTTCAAAGTGAAATGGAGGAGAGATTATTTGAAATATTTTACTAAAGTTATTCTATTATCATTTTTAGGGCTATTATGTATATTTACGTTTTCTCTAGATAATGAAGCTAAAGCAGCTGAAAAAGTAACACAGCTTAATTTTACACCCTTTGATACAGAACTAGATAAAGATCATGATATTCTTTACATGACAGATTTGGGGAGTAAAACAATTTATGCACACTATTATAAAACTGGGCAAATAAAGTCGCTGAATCTCCCTTATGCAGCGGAACGATTAACATTACGAAACGGTATACTTTATGTAACACAGATGAAACAAAGTCATACAGATTCTACAGGAAGTCCAAATACCGGAGCAATTGCCGCTATTAAGACAAACGATTTTACAATTGATTATATCCTGGATGTTGAAACGGATCCATATGATATTGCAGTAGATAAAGATAACTATTTATACATAACCCCAGGTTCAGGGCAACATAATAACATGCTCGTATATAATTTAGCTACAAAACAGCGTGTGGAAAATACAAAAAACACAGCTATTTATGAACAATCGACTGTGGTCTACAATGAAGAATTATCGAAACTTTATACAATTTCTAAAGGTATCACACCCACTGATATCTACGCGAAAGAAATAAATCACGGGATTATTACAGCAAGCTATGACTCACCTTATCATGGGGATTATGCAATAAATCAAACATCAAATTTAACTCCTGATGGATTAAGCCTATATAATCTAGGAACTGCGTATAGTTTAACATCAGTCAAGTCTGGTGATATGACATATAAACTTGGCTTTGATGAACGTTACGACGATTTCGCCTTTAATGACCAATTAACATTTGCCGCAAGTCGATCATCAGGGATTGATGTTTACGCTTATGATACAAATGATTTCCTATATACGCTTTATGGTACGAAGCGAGTAAAAAAAGTGTTCGTAAATGATGGACTAATTGCAATCATAGAAGATGGCAAGGCTAAATACTCCATTCTCTATAATGAAAATCTTCAATCCAATCCCATGTCAATTACAAAGTCAACATTTGAAGCTAAAAATAGCTATAACAATACTATTATTGAGAATTTGCAAGACGGTGCCAAATATTTACCACTAAACAGCACTTTTAAAATGTACTTCAACCAAAAAATATCTGAAATCAATCCTGACAAGATTACACTTAAAGATGCCAGTGGAGAAGTACCACACACTGTCACTGTAAATAAGAATGTCGTAACAGTTCAACCTAAAGAACTGAAATATTTCACTGATTACACACTTACCATTACTGATGGTGCAGTAGTAGGCTATCAAGGTGCAACACAAGACACTACTACTAGCTACCATTTCACTACAAAAGCATTACCAACATCAGGCCTAACTTTATCAGTGAACGATGATGCTGCACCTGCTAAATATATTTTCACAGCATCTGCCGCACAAGGAAGCAACATCGAATATCAATTTTCGGTTGCAACATCAGGTTATTATACAGTTGTTCAACCATTTAGCAGTTCTCGTAACTTCATTTGGCAACCTACACGTTCAGACAGTTATACTATTAAAGTAGATGCACGTAGCAAAAACTCTGGTAATCTATCTGACACCTATTCATTGAAAAGTATAACTGTTGTAGATCATGAATTACCAAAAATCACAACTACAACGACTAGCTATGATAAAAATCTAAATACCGTCACCGTCTTCATTCAGGCTATAGACAATATTGGTATTCGTTCGATTACATTGCCGAATGATAAGGTTGTAAACAGTGACAAAGCAACATTTACAGTAAGTAAAAACGGGAGCTATTTTGTAGAGGTTGAAGATTTATTCGGTAATGTACGAACTGAAGAAATCTGTGTCAACGACATTGATAATGCACCTCCAACACTTACAGTTAAACCAAACACAACAAAACCAACTAAAAAGAATGTCACATTAACAATTAATGCAACTGATAATGTAGGTATAAAAAAACTTACATTACCAGATGGGTCAATATTAAAATCTAGCACTGCTACTTTTACTGCTACAAAAAATGGCACGTACAAAGTCGTTGCAGAAGATTATGCAGGCTTTAAAAAGACCTATAAATATACCGTTTCTAATATTTACAAACAAGCACCGAAAACTCCAGTAGTTCATACTCTTGGAGATGCGGATGTAATGATTTCTGGTACAGCAGAACCATATGTAGATTTCGTCTTAAAAATACCTGGTAAAAAAGCAATGGTAACATGGACATCTGATGATGGTACATTCAAGTTTTACATTCCTCGACAAAAAGCAGGTGCAAAAGTAACATTTTATGCTAAAAACCCACTTGGGCAAACAAGTAAAATGAAAACGATTATTGTGAAGGATACTACGCCACCCCCAGTATCAAATATATCGATTACATCGGCATCTATGATAAATGTAAAATCTGAAAGCAGTGCAACAGTATACATTTATAACGGCAAAAAGTTAGTGAAGAAAACCACAGCGAAAAAATCAGGCTATGTACGTGTACAAATACCTCGCCAAAAAGTAGGCACTACATTATCGATCTATGCAAAAGATAAAGTAGGTAATAAAAGTAAAGTGAAGAAATTTACAATAAAATAACGCATAAAAAGGAAGTGATATATATTACTTCCTTTTTTCTTGCTTCTATTAGTGGAGATTACTTATTGTTTAAGAACTGTGATAGTTAGATATAAAACTTACAATTTTCATAATTTACAAAGCTTTTTCTAGCAACTCTTATTTCCATAGAAAAACTACTTAACTATTCCTGCTTCCTAATATTAGTAATATACTTCACTTGTTATTCATGATACGATTTGGTCTTGATTATCTTATAGGAAGTGTTTATTTTATGCCTTTGACTTTTGCTCACCCAGCAGCTGTACTACCCTTTTATAGGAATAATAAATATATTAATTTTTCAGCAATGGTAATAGGAAGTATGGCTCCAGATTTTGAATATTTTTTAAGAGGTAGACCATATGGTGATATTGGTCATACCCTTTTAGGTTTTTTCTACTTTAATTTACCTCTCGCTTTGGTAGTTTATCTTGTATATCACTTATTTATCCATCAAACTTTTTCTACTCATCTACCTAAGTTCTTACAAGGATTTCATACTAGAAACATTGTTACTGATTACAAATTCAAACCCATTGTTTGGATCTATTCGACTCTATTTGGGATGCTAACACATGTACTTTGGGATTCATTTACTCATATTAGTGGATTCATGGTAGCAAGGATTCCCTTGCTCACTAATTCTATTAATTTTAATGGTTTTAGTTTTCCAATTTTCAAAGTAATACAACATACAAGTACACTATTCGGATTAATTTTAATAAGTGGTTTATTTATTATAAAATCGTATTTAAATAAAAGTGACTTAATCGTACTTATTAGTGTTCGTCACAAACTTAGTTATTGGACACTTATCTTCATTTCTACACTTGCCCTATTTTTAATGTGGAACATACTGAATAATGTTTCTTTCAAGAATTATGGTACTCTAGTTGTTCGAGTAATAGATTCATCTTTCTTAAGCTTATTAATAGTTTCGATCTATTTTAAGTATAGAAAATAGGAAACGTTCCCATATAAATACTTTTTAAAAAAGATGACTCAGGCGGATAGCCGAAGTCATCTTTTTAACATTAAATCTAATAAGCTCTTTAATAATCTATCCGTTCTTTTGAAACTACTTTTGTTTCTCTACAATAACACCTTCAAATGCTAATTTATAAATCGCTAAAATATCTTCTTTTAGCAATGATAGTGGACTTCTAGCTAGAATACGTTTTTGTTCAATCGCATCATTTGTAAGTCCTTCTAAAGCATCTTCCGTAATATTAAAGCCTTTTAAAGTAGATAGCATGTTAACATCCTCTACAAGACGTTTTAACTCAATTACACATTTAATTGTAATATACATAGCTCATTTCCCTACTACAAACCCAACTACACGATTGTTATCTTGGTTAATCAAAACTTCTGGTAAACCAGTAACGGCATATGAGTTGTTTTTGAAAGTTACTTTATATACAACTTGCCCAATATCTTTTGGATCAGAAATTTCATCCGATGCATCGACTAAATAGTCTGTAATACTGGCTGTACCAACTTGGATTGTTTCTGAAGTTCCACAATTATTTTTGATAAGATAATCTATTGCTACTTGAGTTACATTTATTTTAATATCATTTGATAATTCAAATGACACATCAATACGCTCTTCATCACTAGCACATCCGAATAACATGATTGATAAGCAAAAGAAAACGATGGTATTTATCATTTTCCGTTTCAATAAAACTCCCCTTTTTTCAAACGTATTTTAAACAAAGGCATAAAAGCTAATGTCATCATATTTTTTTGTAGATAATTGAAATATTGATAATTACTCATATTAGACTATGCTTCAATAGTTGATATCATATGTATAAAATGATTGGAATATAAAAGAGCAGCGACATAATATCGCTGCTCAATAAGAAATTACAATTTTCCACCTTGTTTTTTATAAATTTTTATATCAGTAGGTTATTGATACATAATTGATAAAGTTTACAGTTTTTTGATATCAACGAAGCCGATTGAGGTTTGAATTATTAGTACTGGTCATATGTCTCCTACTATACACTTTTTTAACCTCAATCCTTTTTTACCACTCTCCCAAAATAATTCGTCCCTATGACTCCCATTATGATCACTAATGCTCCTACTAAATGATAATAGTGAAATTCCTCTTGTAGAAAAAGAACTCCCGCTAAAATCGTAATGAGCGTCGCAACATTACTGAAAACACTCATTTTAGATGCAGCCATTTTGGATAAGGCATAATTTGATAAAAACGAAGTAATAAGTGAAGAAAGAATACCTAAATAAACAATGGCTAAAACAAAATCTAAATGCATAATTGGTTTGAAGAATTGTTTCGTAGTACCATTGATAACATTCATACTAATGGCTATTCCGTTAAAACCTATAAATCCAAAAAGTGTCATTATATACGTTAAAGTAAACAATGAATACTGTTGCGTTAACTTTCTTGCAAATACATTATAAAGTGCTGATGTAATGGCTGATAACAAGATAAATCCACTTCCAATGAAGCTAACCTTAGCTGTCCCTACCCCGTTCATCATGAAAATAAAGATGACCCCAAGTACTGATAAGCTAACGCATATTAGCTGTTTAAATGAAGTTTTTTCTTTCAAGATTAAACTAGCTAACAGTAATGTAAAGATCGGAATGGTAGCTTGAATAATGCCTGCTTCTGAAGAAGAAGTACGCGCTAGACCAAACACTTGGAAAGCAAAAAATAAAATAGGATAAAGTAATGCTAAAGGAAGTATTCTCTGCAAATCCTTCCATCCAATTTGTAATTTATTTTTACTAAATAACAGAAAAATCGTTGCTACAATCCATGCAACTGTAAAACGATGTGCCAGTGTATCTAATGGACTTGCCACCGTTAGTGCAATTTTGACAAACATAAAGGAAAGTCCAATTATAAGGGCATATATAATTGCTGCGATATATGCTTTTTTCATTTCTTTCATACGATATTACCTCTTTTCGATTAGTCCGGCCGGTACAACTATCGTATTAAAAAACACATATTTATACGACTACAAAAAAACACATCTGTACCGATACAGATTGAATTAACCAAAAAAGTATTCTACAATAATTTTTAGTAACATAGACCGGATAGTCCAAGAAGAAAAATTGAAATTGGTAGGTGCAAAATAGTGGGTAAACTGGAGAAATGGCGTGAACTTATACAAAATGGCAGTATTATTTTGTTTTGGGATACAAAGATTTTGGAGCGGAATTTAAAACAATTAGAACGTGATGGTTTTGAAATATATAGTTTTGATTGCATCCTTTGGAATGAGAAAAATTTTCACGAAGAGCTTGCAAGTACTCTTCATTTCCCTGATTACTATGGTGAAAATTTAAATGCTTTTAATGATTGTTTATCAGACATAGTACCTAAGAAAACAGGTTTTATTTTAACTTTTAAAAATTATGATGTTTTCACGAATAGGTATCCTGACATTGCCTATGATATTTTAGATATTATCCAATTAAATGCTTGGAGAAACCTTATTGAAGGTAACGTTTTACTGGGATTTGTTCAATCAAATGATGGGAATTTCTCTATGCCACCGGTAGGCGGGATGTCTCCCGAATGGAATAGTGATGAGTGGCTCGAAAAAAATAGAGAACTGTGACACATATTCAATTAAAAAAGGACCATTTAAATTGGTCCTTTTTTTTATTAATCAAATATCAACAATATTATTTATCAAAAAAGTTTTCAAAACTAATATTTTGAAAAAATACTAATAAGTTGTTACGTCTACTTTACTAAAGCTCTGTTGAAAAAGCTTAGTTAGGTTGTTGGATAATAAATCGTCATACTCAATCGTGTTAAAGTGTCCCCCGAATTACAATATGTGTGAGGTCTATCAGCCTTAAATCTGATTGAGTCACCACTTTTTAAAATATAACTACTGTCACTTACACTTATCGTTACTTCTCCATCAAAAACTGTGATAAATTCCTCAGTTCCCTCTCTATGAGAATCAGAGCTTAATGCCCCTTCTTGTTCTATTTCAACCGAGTAAACTTCAAAGCGTCTATCCTCTTGGAAAGGAAATGAGGGATAGACTCTATAACGTCCATTGTCTTCAGACAATACTTGAATTTCACTTTTTAAAACAACTTTAGTATCTGGTTGAGGATTATTTATTAGTGAAGTAAAGGATATCTTTAATCCATTAGCTATTTTCCAAATAGTTGTTAGAGTTGGACTTGATTCTCCTCTTTCTATTTGTCCTATCATCGTTTTACTTACTCCACTTAGTTGAGAGACCTTTTCCAAACTTAATTTTTCCTTCTCTCTGATTGCTTTTAAATTCTTTGCAAGAATAAGTTGTATTTCTTCCATAAACTCACTCCTATTTCATGTACAATATAACGACCTTTATGTATAATAAAAAGCATACAGTCGTTATATTGGTTATTTCGAACATTATAACACACAAATTTAAAAGGAGGTCCCTAATTGCCTATATTTTCATTTTTATTATTTGTTTTTATTTCCAGTTTCACTCCAGGTCCCAATAATATCATGGCAATGGCATTTTCGAATAAACATGGTTATAAAAACACCCTTAAGTTTTGTTTAGGAGTAGGTGTTGGATTTTTTGTCATCACATTAATGTGTACTTTTTTAAATAACATCCTTTTAAGTGCTTTGCCAATAATTGAACTTCCTTTGACGATTTTTGGTGTAGCTTATATGTTATATTTGGCTTATAAAATCCTTACTAATAAGGGTCTTAACGGTGGAAATAATGAAGGTAATAGTAACGGTTTTTTCATAGGTATCTTGTTACAATTTGTTAACCCAAAAGGTATTCTTTTTGGCATTACAGTAGTATCAACTTTCATAATCCCTTATTACAATTCGTATTTCAGCTACTTTCTTTTCTCATTATTTTTAGGAATGGTCGGTGTAATGAGTACATTTAGTTGGAGTTTATTTGGTTCGATTTTTCAAAAGCACTTATTACAATACAGGCAACAATATAATATAGCTATGGCAGTTTTATTGGCATATAGTGCTTTTTCAATTCTTATCAAATAGAATATTAGTAGAATGATATGTTTTCATATATATAAGCGATTTCATTCGGTCGCTTTTTTGGGGTAGAGGCTAACTACATGTTTATTCAAATTCGAGAGATATTCAACTACCGTACAAACAATGCGGAATTTCAATATTACTTCTTCAATTTTTGATAACTTTAATATATTTCAAAACTTTTTTGTTCGTTAAGTTCAAATATGCAAGGAGGTACAACATGCTCAAATATGAATCAATTTATCATGATCTTTGCGCAAGGATACATAATGCTGACTTGCCATCTGGTGCAAAGTTACCGTCAATTCGCCAATTAGCACAACAGTTTTCTTGCAGTAAAAGTACTATTCTCACAGCATTACAAAAACTTGAAGACCATCATTTAATTTATGCTATTCCGAAAAGCGGCTATTACGTCGTAGACCATCAAATTGCACAAAAACCAACTTCAACTAATATAATGGATTTCGCCACTTCATCACCAACATGGCATGCATTTCCATATCAAGATTTTCAGCATTGCATGAACAAAGCCATTGATACATATCAAACAGATTTATTTAAATATGGTACAGCTAAAGGATTACCCTCATTAATCTCAGAGGCAAAGAAATTATTAGAATCGTATCAAGTATTTACAGATAACAGCAATATCTTTATTACTTCAGGTGTACAACAAGCACTGTCCTTGCTTAGCCTTATGCCCTTCCCTAACAACCGCAAAACTATACTAGTAGAACAACCAAGCTATCATTTATATATGGATTTTCTAAAAACATACAATCTGCCTGTTATCGGTATAAAACGCTCTACAAATGGCATTGATTTAACAGAACTAGAACAGCTCTTCCGTAAGAATGAGATTAAGTTTTTCTACACAATGCCACGTTTCCATAACCCTTTAGGTACTTCTTATAGTAAAAAGGAGAAAGAAGCGATTCTTCATTTGGCCAACCAGTATGATGTCTATATTGTTGAAGATGACTTTTTAGCTGATTTTGAGTACAAATCCAAACGTGATCCAATGTTCGCAATGGATACTCATGACAGGGTCATCTATTTAAAAAGCTTTTCTAAAATCATGTTTCCTGGACTACGCATTGGATTTGCCATTTTACCGAATGTATTAATCAACATTTTTCAACAACATAAAAACACGACCGATATTGACAGCTCTATGATTTCACAAGCTGCACTTGAGCTTTATTTAAAAAGTGGAATGTTTGAAAGGTATCGTGCACAAGTACATGAAAACTATCATAAACGCGGGAAAATTCTTCAACACTCGATAAAAACACATTTACCTATGTGTCCAGCTTCTTCAGAAATATGCATGCATAGCCATATCATCTTCCCCAAAAAAGTAGATTTGAATCGAATAATTCAATATTTAAGCCACAAACAAATTTTGTTTAACCCAATTGACGATAACTATTTAGCCGACTTTTATCGTGAGCGTATTTTAAAAATCAATGTATCAACGATAGAAGATGAGAAAATTGATGATGGGATTAAAGAAATTGCTTATACATTAAACAATCTGGATAACTACTTTTAGCGATACTGAAACAATACCTTCATGGTTTTGTTTCAGTTTTTTTGTATAATACGCAGTTAAAAAACCTGTTTATATAGTACTCCTAGTATAGAAATCATCTACAAAAATTGTTTTTTTAAAATTACTTTGACAGATAGAGTACTTTTTTGCTAACATTACTCTATCAGGTAGAACAATAATATCTAAGCAGGTGAATTATGGTTAGAAGCGATATCATTCGTGGACACTTGGATTCAATTATTTTACGTCTGATTCTAGAGAAAGATCGATATGGTTACGAAATATCTCAGGAAATTAGTTTACGTACAAATAATCGTTTTCAAATTAAAGAAGCAACTTTATACGCCGTGTTTCAACGATTAGAGAAAAAAGAACTGATTGAAGCATATTATGGGGATGTCTCCCATGGAGGAAAAAGAAAGTATTACCGTATTACCACTTTAGGAAAGGCATATCTAAAAGAGCTTGTATACGAATGGACTGAAGTGAAGGAAATTATCAACTTGTTTATGGAGGGTTTAGAATGAAGAAATTGAAAAATCATATTGATGAATTATTTAAAGACATTCCTAGCAATAAAGAAACAGAGATGGTTAAGCAAGAAATTATACAAAACCTCGAAGAAAAAGTGTTCTATTTAATGGAACATGGAAAAGAAGAAGAAGATGCAATTAATAAAGCCATAGTTGAATTTGGAGATATTGAAGAATTAAAAAAAGAATTGGGTGTGAAGCAGCCTGCCAAGAAAAACATGGCTAGATTAAATTTAGAGTTTTCCTTTTGGGGAAGTGGTTTAATAATTGTCTTTTTTATTTTTATCAACCTGTACTATACCCCAAATACAATTTGGGCAATCTATCCAATCTTCGCTATTTTATGGTGGCCTCTATCAATGTACTTCGTATGGTCACGTAAGAAATGAGGTAAATAGAAAATGAAAAATTACATTAGCTTTGCAGCAGCTGGAAGCATGATGACTATTCTATTTTTAGGAATCACCAATTATATAACATCACCACATGATATCTGGTTTATATATCCTAGTTTACTTCTTATACTGTGGCCAATTACCCTTTACTTCATGTCTAAGAAAATGTACAAACAACATTCGATTTTCTGTAGTATTATGTTGATTTCCTTCCTTATGATTGAAAATTATTTATATTCACCAAATCATTTATGGTTTTTGTACGCTGTTTATCCAATTTTATGTTGGCCTATCCTCATGTTTTTAGGAGATAAAGCTAAATCTATAAAAATCTCAATTATATTCTGTGCAACCACGATCATCTATTATTCAATTCTAAACATTATACTCTCACCACAATATCCATGGGCTATTTACCCTGCTTTCTTAATAATGTGGTGGCCATTAGCTTTATATCATGCTAAGAAAAGAACTTTCGTAGCGTTTTCTATTTACGCAAGCATACTAATTAGTATCTTTTTCATAACAGTAAATTTTGTCTCCTCCCCTGGAACAATATGGGCTATTTACCCAATCTTTTTAGTGATGTGGTGGCCACTTAGCATGTACTTTTATGTTTATAAAAGGAAAATATACAAAGATATTAATGAACATTAATTATTGACTATCACAATCTGTATGCTAAAAAGGCGCCAATTTACTTGGCGCCTTTTTGTATATACTGTTTATTATTGTATTTCACTTATAACGGCTTCTTTTTGTACATTGAGGTAATTTGTTTAGCAACATATTCTGAACTATATTGAATTCCATCCTTTATCCACCAATTAATAATTCCTAAAAGAGATGCTGCAATGATCTCCAAAGCTACAGTATTCTCTGTAGTGGCAATGTTTCTTTCACTCCGTCGCATATGTATTACGTTTTTCAAAAATTCAAATAATTTGTTTTTAAACTCGGTGCGCTCTATAAATACAGCAAAAATCTTCCGATATTCATATATAAAATCTAAAAATCCTAACAAATATTCCTGCTTATCTAAATTCTTCATTTGGAGTAATGGTTCAGTTTTCGACGACAGTTCGTCGAAGATTTCTTGTACAATTTGACGTAACAGATCGTTAATATCCTCATAATGCAAATAAAATGTGGCACGATTGAGCTCCGCACGATTTGTAATTTTTTGTACAGTCAGTTGTGCAACATCCTGATTTTCGGAAAGTAACGAAAACACCGCATCTTTCAACATTTTTTTAGAGCGCAATGCCCGTGGATCTTGTTTTTTTTGTATAGACATTTTATCCCTCTTTATCGATTATCATTTATTTAATCAACAAAAATTATCATTTCGTTGTTTAGTCGACAAATTCATTAATAGTGTGAATAGGCAACTTATTTTAATACTGTTATCATTTATTTTATCGACTATGTGTCAATTAAGCAATGAAGAGAGGATTTCATAAATGCTACAAACGAATAAAGAAATCAATAAAGGAATATTATTAACGGTTTTAATTCTTGGTTGCTTTTTATCAACATTGAATCAGACTTTATTAAATGTTGCCTTAAGTAGTTTAATGGATATTTTTAAGGTTTCGGCCACAACGGTACAATGGCTTGCAACGGGCTTTATGCTCGTGAATGGTGTTTTAGTACCAACAACTGCTTATTTAATGAAACGTTTTACGACTCGTCAATTATTTTTGAGCGCAATGCTACTTTTATTAATTGGTTCCATTATCTGTGCTTCAGCACCAAGCTTTGGCGTGCTTTTAGCTGGACGTATGATCCAGGCTGCAGGTGCAGGGATAATAATGCCTCTAATGATGGGAGTCGTATTAATTATTTTCCCAGTTGAAAAACGCGGCAGTATCATGGGCCTATTAGGATTAGCCATAATTTTCGCGCCTGCGATTGCACCGACGTTATCAGGTTTTGTCATTGAATACTATTCTTGGCGTTGGTTATTTATTGGACTTTCTGTACTTGTAGTAATCGTTATTTTACTTGCATTGAAATATTTAATGAATGTATCTGAAACATCTAAGCCGAAGCTTGATGTTTTCAGTATTATCTTATCAACGATTGGGTTTGGTTTGATTCTATACGGTTTTAGTAATGCTGGTAGCAAAGGTTGGAGCGATATCGTTGTTATTCTTTCCTTAGTATTAGGATTAATTATTACAGCTTTTTTCTGTATTCGACAAATCCATTCAGAGGATCCCCTGTTAAATTTAACTGTCTTTAAAAATAAAGTATTTACAGCAACTTCTCTGATCAACGTGTTAATTACGATAATAATGTATGCGGATATGATTTTACTGCCAATTTATTTGCAGAATGGCCGAGGTTTCACAGCATTTGATGCTGGTCTATTGTTATTACCAGGAGCCCTTGTGAATGCTTTTATGTCACCTGTTACAGGTAAATTATATGACCGATTTGGTGCAAAGCCTTTGTTTATTGTTGGTTTAATGTTTATTATCCCTTCCATGTGGGCTGTAACGGATTTAACAGAATCCACAACTTATTTGTATTTAATGATACGGACAATTTTCCTTCGCATCGGTTTAAGTTTTCTTACAATGCCTTTGAATACTGCAGGACTTAATGCTTTACCAAAAGAACTTGGAACACATGGCTCGGCGGTCAATAATACCGTTCGCCAATTAGCTGGAGCAATCGGAACTGCGGTAGTAATTACGATTTATACGGCGCAGTCTGCAGACCATGCCCTTACAATTGGGCAGGAGAATTCAGGAGCTAGTTCTGATATGATTCGAACAGCAGCTTCCATTTTAGGCTCAAGTGATGCTTATTATTTCATGACAATTTTAGCTATTATAGCGCTAGTTTTCACCCTATTTGCGCCATCAAAAAATAAATAAAATGTTAAAAAAACCGCTTCTTGTATATAAGGATAGATATTGAGATTTGGACATTATTCTATATCAAAAAACACCCTGTTCAATTTTTTTGAACAGGGTGTTTTTGATTAAACTATTTCATCACGATAGAGTTCTCTAAATATCTAAAAAGATAGATCGATTGATAATTCTTCACCGTTAATCATGAAAGACTTTATATTTTATTTATGAAGGATTTCTCATTTCGATACTATTCAGTGTTGCAAAGGGAAAGACATTAGTGCCATCATTTGAATTGTTCTTCCGTGGCGTTCTTTGTAATTGGCTTGTTTGCCTTGCCTTTTTCCTTCCTTATTCAGTTAAGGGTGATGGACCCAAAATAGCCATGATGATATTATTTGTTTTTTGCTTTTTTATTTCTGGATATGAACATAGCATTGCCAATTTAGTTACCTTTTCTATTTCAATTGCAACTCAACATCCAGATGCAGTTACCATAGCTGGAATTGTTCATAATATTATTCCTGTCACAATCGGAAATCTTATCGGAGAAACATTGTTTATGGCCTCCATGTACTATTATGTAAACAAACCCTTTATGGAAGATGATGAATAAAAAAATAGCCTCTTTAAGTTACTTACAGAGGCTTATCATTTTCTTATTCAAATTTTACTACATGTGTACTGCGGCTAACTTGACGTAGGAACAAATACAAATTCTACTTTACAGCATTTATTCTTAAATGACTAAATTCTTTAGGTATATAGTATTTATTATATACTAATGGATATTCCTCATGAATAAAAACGCTCTCTAACAATAAATCACAGTTTTCTCCACCAACTACTTTATGTTTCTGTGATGCGGTATGAACAGAACTGGAACGCTTTATGTCAATCGTCGCTCTATTTGCAAGCTCATAAATTCGGGTTTCAAGCATCTCTAATAATTGATCGTTATCTTGTAAATCTAAGTTCAATTCGGATATTGCTTCAATTGCCATAAAAGTAAAGGAATAAGCTACAACTTCCCCTTCACTCTTATACCAACGCTCAAATGCAACAACTGCTGCAGATTTCCTACATAATACTTGCTGAGTATATTCACTATCCAAATCAATTCTAAAACTCATTTCAACATCATCAATTTGTTTCGTATGAGATTTATATATGGGATTCCCTATTTTCTCTAAGCCAATTTTCGGATAATTCGTTGAAATCTTTGTAATGTAATTCCCTTTACCGTGTACCCTTTTCACCAATCCATCATCTTGTAAAAGAGAAAGAGACTGCCTTAATGTCATTCTACTGACTTTGAACATTTTTGCTAATTCGGGCTCGGCTGGCAATTTGCTTTCTGGCAAAAACGTACCCTTCATAATTAGCTTGTACAATTCATCATACACAGTAATATACAACGGTTTTTTCCTATCTTGCATGTTTGCGATTTTGAATTCCATCTTTTCACACACCTATACTATTTTCAAATCATGGAGCATCTTCTAATTATTCCCTCTAATATGTATTATAACATTTATTTAAAGCTTATTATATCGTTGTATTCCTCAAAAATTTAGAAAAAAATGTGTCACAGTTTTAGCTGTGACACATTCAATTACAAGATCTAACTTAATTTGCTTTTAAAATTTTCCCTAATAGCATCCAGTATAATCCAAGGGCAACTACTACAATAACTGTAAGTGCAATTAAAATAGTTGAAATGTTGGTTTTATCAAGCATTGCAGCTGTGTAAGACATACCGATAGAACCAGCTACATTTATTGTTAAGTTGTAGAAACCAATTGCTGTACCTGATTTTTCTTTAGGAATCGAACTAATACAAGTATCAAGTAAAGGTGCATACATCAAGGCAAATGAACCTGAGAATATAACCATAGAAAGTACATAAATAACAACAGAGCTTTCAGTAAATAATCCTGGAATGAACAGTGCAACTGCGATACCACATAATGCGATTAGCGTTGCTTGTTTACTGCTTAAAACATTACCAATCTTTCCAGAAAGGGCACCAATAATAACTGATATCACATATCCTGGGATTAGTAACAGTGAAATCATATCTAGTTTTAAATCATATATTCTTTCTAAAAAGAATGGGAACACGAAAATATAACCTAATTGTACTGAGTAAATAACAAATACAATTGGTAGCGTACGAATGAAACGTTGGTTCTTGAAGAAAGTCACATCAATTAATGCTTTTGAGCTCTTACTGATGTAGGTTAAGAATAGACCCAATGCAACCGCAAAACCAATTAGGTATAGCCAGTTAAAGTCTGATATATATAACATAACTGTTGTAGCAATTGCTGCGATTAAGAATAATCCAATTACGTCAACATTAACCTTTCTAGACTCTTCCTTAGGTAATAACTTCAAGATGAATGGAAGAATAGCGATTGATAATAAAGCAATTAAGAATAAAGTTGTCCAGTGGAAGTAAGTAGAAATAAATCCACCTGTTAAAGAACCAATTAACAATGACATTGCATAACTACTTGTACTCAATCCTAAGAATTTTTTTTGTTCATCTTTAGGTAAGTGTTTTGTAACATAAATTACATACAATGTTTCCGCAGATGCTAAACCAGCTGTTTGAATAATTCGTCCAAAAAGAATCATTGCAAAATTGTCTTTAAATAGATATCCAATTATCGATCCGACACAGATAAAAATAATACCTGCACTTAAGAGCGTACGGATATTAATTGAGTCTGCTAACGAAGCGTAAACTACTGCCCCAATACCAATTACTAGACCAGCTAATGTTGCTTGCCAACTGACTGTAGTTGCTGAAATCCCAAGGTCTTTTGCGATGTCTACAGATACGAGTTTAAACGAGTTATCAATAATCAATGCAAAAAGGAAGAAAACCAGAATAACCGGTACGGCTTTTTTTGCATTAAAATTTTGATTTTCTGATGCATTTTTATTTATTGCTTCCATTTTAACGCTCTCCTTCTCGAAATATTTAATATTTTTTAGATTTTTTTGACGATGAAATATTCTGTGGGTTGAGGAAAATTAGACAACTTCCTTTCCACAGACTTTAATTGTTAATACCGTTTATTTATTCAGCAAGTTCTAATGCAATTTCCATCATTTTAGTAAAAGCTGTTTGTCTTTCTAATTGTGTTGTTTGCTCATGTTTAAAGATATGGTCACTAATTGTTAAGATACAAAGGGCATTTACACCTGCTTGTGCAGCATTCATGTAAAGTGCAGCAGACTCCATTTCTGCGCATAAAATGCCCATTTTACTCCATCTTTCCATTGCTGTTGGATCAGCATTGTAAAAGACATCACTAGAAAGAACATTCCCTACGCGAACAGGATATCCTTTTTCATCAGCTACCTTCTTAGCTTTTTCAAGTAGTTCATATGATGCAGTAATTGAGTAATGACCTGGTAGATTAAATTGGTGCGCGTAATTAGAATCTGTCGCAGATCCCATTGCAAACACGATATCATACAAGTTCAGGTTATCTTGAATTGAGCCAGCTGATCCAATACGGATTAAGTTTTTAACGCCGAACACATTGATTAATTCCCATGAATAGATCCCCATGCTAGCTGTTCCCATACCTGTACC